>CAZPFO010000001.1:0-11248 GCA_964585935.1 uncultured Methanosarcinales archaeon
CCTGTCCAAATACCTTTTTTTGATGAGATTGTTAAAAAGGATTTAGAAAAAGAGAAAAATATAAAAAGGGATTTTGGCGGGGTTAAGATAAGTTAATTAATTGATTAAAATGTCATTTATAAGAAAACATTTGAGAATTGCGGAGTTTGGAAAGTTTGATAAAATTACCAAGGCTAATTTAGCTAAAAATATAAGGGAGGTTAAATTTAGCGGAGCTGAAAAGACAGAATTGACAAAAATATTTGTTAGGTTAGATGAAGTTGAGAAAAAAATTAATTTTTTAAGGAGCAAAGGAATTCCTTCAGAAATAATAAATAAAATTATCAATCTTGAAAAACATCTCGGGCTGGATTTTGCGAAGATAGAAAAAGAAAATGAGGCGATAGTAAAAAATATTAGATTTGCAAATCGAGTTCTTGAAGATATTGAATCACTTTTACGCGTAAAAACTGCGCAATAATCATTAGTTAAACTTACTTAAATGTTCTAGTAAATTTACCAAAAACATTAAATAACTATTTAGATTACCCTTCACTATGAAATTCGCTCATCTAGCAGACTGCCATATAGGCTCGTGGAGGGATCCGAAATTAAGGGGGGCAAATACAGAGGCGTTTATAAAGACTATAGACAGCTGCATAGAGCAGAATGTTGACTTTATTCTAATAGCTGGTGATTTGTTTAATACGCCGCTGCCTGCTTTGGATAATCTAAAAACAACTGTGAATAGATTAAAACAGTTAAAAGATTTAGGCATAGGGGTTTATGTTACTGCGGGCTCGCATGATTTCTCTCCAAGCGGCAAAACAATAATTGATGTTTTAGAGGAAGCCGGATTATTGGTTAATGTTGTAAAGGCAGATGTTGTTGAGAACAAGCTGAAGCTAAATTTCACAATAGATGGTAAGACAGGGGCAAAAATAACAGGCATGCTCGGCAGAAAAGGCACTTTAGAGAAGGGATATTATGAAAATCTGCTTTTAGATGGGATTGAGCAAGAACAGGGCTATAAAATTTTTATTTTTCATTCAGCATTGACGGAATTCAAGCCAGAAGACCTCAAGGATATTGAATCTAATCCCTTATCGCTACTGCCAAAAAACTTCAATTATTATGCAGGGGGGCATGTGCATTATGTTTTTCAAAAACAGGAGCAGGATTATGGGTTAATAGCTTATCCAGGGCCTTTGTTTCCAAACAATTTTGCCGAACTTGAAAAGCTCGAAAGAGGGGGCTTTTATATTGTGGAAGTGGATGAAAATGGGGAAAGCAGGGGAATTTGGCACCCTATCCAGGTTTATAATATTGAAAAAATAATGATAAATTGTGATAATAAAACACCTGAACAGATAGAAGAAGAAGTCAAGAACCATGTAAAAAATAAAGAATTAAACAATACAATTGTTCTGGTAAGGCTTTCAGGAACTTTATTGTCGGGAAAGCCAACTGATATAAATTTCAAGGAGATTTATGAGATCCTCTATAATAAGTCAGCTTATTTTGTTATGAGAAACGCAAATGCACTGACAACAAAAGAATTTGAGGAGATAAAGATTGATATTAAGTCAGTGGATGATGTTGAGGCAAACATAATAAAAGAACACCTTGGCCAGGTGAAGGTCAAGGATCTTGATCCTGAGAAGGAATATGAGTTGACTAAAGAGCTGATAAGAGTTTTAAGTCAGGAGAAAAATGAGTTAACAAAAACTGATTTTGAGAATAAGGTTAAGGAAGAAGTAAATAAGGTTTTGGAGATAGAGTAAAAGGGCTTCTATTTAATCAGCTTCTTAATTATATCATTAACCTCTTTAGGATCAGCTTTTCCTTTTGTTTTTGCCATGACTTTACCCATAATAAAATTCAAGGCTTTTTCTTTTCCTGCTTTGTATTCTTCAACTGCTTTTGGGCTTTCCTGAATGGCTTCTTTGCAGAATTTCTCTAGTTCTTTAGTGTCAGAGACAACTTCCAGTTTTTCCTTTTTTACAAATTCATTTACATCAAAAGGCTCTTCAATCAGTTTTTCCATCAGCTTTTGGCCTGTTGTTTCTGTTATCTTTTTGCTTTCTATCAGGGATAATAAAGCAATTACCTGCTTTTCATCAACTTTGATTTCCTTTAATGTTTTCTTGTTGTAGTTTAAAACCCTTACAAGCTCCCTTCTCAGCCATCTTGCCGCCAAGACGGGGTTGATTTCCTCTGCTACTTTCTCAAATAATTCCGCAAGCTCTTTTTCTGCAGATAAGACTTCTGCATCAATCTTTTCGATTTTATGTCTGGAAATGAATTTTGAAACCTTGTCCTGGGCTAATTCAGGCATTTCTTTTTGAACATTGTTTATCCATCCATTATTAATTTCAATTTTTGTCAAGTCTGGCTCTACAATATATCCATAATCTTCTTCAGTTTCTTTTGTTCTTAGTGAAAAGGTTATTCCTTTTTGGCTGTCCCAGGCTCTTGTTTCCGGGGTTATCTTTTTGCCTTCGCTTATGTCTTTTTTTTGCCTGTCAACCTCGTAAAACAAAGCCCTTTCAATTTCCTTGAAGCCTGTTATGTTTTTGACTTCTGCCCTTATATAACTTGATTCCCTGATTGAAATGTTTGCGTCAGCCTTTATTATTCCGTTATTTACATCGAAGATATCCAAATAACCTAAAACAGTTATCAGCTGCTTCATAAAATCCCTTGCCTCTTCAGGGCTTTCCATATCAGGCTCTGTAACAATCTCGACCAGAGGATTGCCGCTTCGGTTATAATCTACAAGAACAAAGGAACTTTCTTTCATCCCTTTTGGATGCAGCAAGGAAGCAGGATCTTCTTCTAAATGAACCCTTGTAATGCCAATCTCTTTTCCTTTTTTTAGTTTTAATTTTCCATCTTTGCCTAATGGGACTTCGTATTGCGAAATCTGGAAATTTTTGGACATGTCAGGATAGAAATAAGATTTTCTTGAGAAAACAATCTCGGGAGAAATCTTACAGTTCAAAGCCAAGCACAATTTTATTCCGAAATCAAGGGCTTTTTTATTTAAAACTGGTTTAGAGCCAGGATGTCCAAGACATGTAGGACAGACCCTAGTGTTTGGCTCTTCGCTTCCTTCAGTCGGGCAGCCACAGAACAGCTTTGATTTTGTGTTGAGTTCTGCGTGAATTTCAAGTCCGATTACTATATCACTTTTGAATTTCATTTTTATTCAAAGTTATATTTGCTTTGTATACTTGCTAATAAATTTTTTACTTTTGATAAATATTCATTCAGAGTATCTTTATTCAGTTCAACTATATCCGAGACATGACCATAATCTGCCTGTAATCTCATATCATACAAATCCCTTAATAATATAAAAGTATCAATCTCCAGCTTTAATAATTTGGAATACGTCCAAATGTTTTTATGTTCTTTTGGTGTGGGGTGGGAATTAAATTTTAATGCTGCTATAACAGCGCTTTCTGCTGTAAAATATGCACGGTTTGCAGCTGTCTTATAATCATTAAGCTTAAGGTTGTTCTCAGCAGCCTTAAGGAAATCTTTTGATCTATTCCAATCCTCGTTCCAATTATGTAAAGATTTTTTGTCCGATTTCATTGGTTATTCCTCTTAAAATATTGAATTTCCCGATATTGTCCACTTTACCAAATTTTTTCATTCTGTTTTTATATTTTTTCATAAAAATGTTAATTGTTTCTTCTTTTGTTTGAGTTTCTTTTTCTTCAGCCATACAATAGCAATACGCGAGGTTTATTATCAGCCTTTGTGTTAATTCTGGTAAGAGCCCATTATCATTTATATTATTGATTATTGAATCTAGGTCGTATAGAGCCTCCTTGTATTGAATTTTCATGCGGATTGATTTGTCATTTTCTTTAAAAAAGACCGAATAATAACTCTTATTGTAAACTACAATCTCCTTAAGTAATTCAGCATAATGCGGATTATTTTTAAAATGCAGATTGATTGTGGTATCAGAAATATTTTCAATTAATTTTCTTGCGGCTTTTAACTGATTTATCAGATATTCATTCTTTTTTTTATAAATAATAACTAAGTCTATATCGTTGGGATGTTTTATGAATTTAGCTGCAGAACCAAACAGGAGTATAGATTCAATTTTGTTATGATATGTTAAATAAACAAAGAGATTAATCTGGGATAAAATCTCTTTGCTTAATTCCTTAAGCTCAACAGAATTTAAAAAAAATTTAAAGTTAAGGGCAACATCATTTATTAATAATTTCATATATTTTTGTTTACCCTTTGTTTTTATTTTTATTAAATTGTTGCTTTCCAGCCATTTTATTGCTTTAAAGCCAGAAGTTCTGCCAACTTCTGCCTCTTTTATGATATCCTCTATGATGAACTCTTTAGTTGGCCATTTCACAAGCTTTTCATATATTTTCAACATACTTTTTTGGTATTTCATAGTACTATTATAGTACTTCAGAATACTATTTAAGTATATAAATCTTTTGTTTATTCAAATAAACTTCCGGCTTGTATCAGTTTTCCTTCATTCAAATGATCTCCAATCAACATCATTCCAACAGGCATCTCTTTTGAAAAGCCGACTGGAATGTTTAGATGAGGAAGGCCGGCTAAATTAGGGCCTGCAGTCATGCTATCCACCATGTACTGCTGCAAGGGGCTTAATTTCTCTAATTCAGAAAATTTAGGGGCAATTATGGGCATTGTTGGGCTTACCAATAAATCATATTTTTTGAATGCGCTCTTGTACTCAGCAATTATCCTTGTTCTTACTTTCATGGCTTTCAGATAATAAGCGTCTCTATAACCAGCCATCCTTGTGAAAGTTCCAAGTATTATCCTTCTTTTTGCCTCTTCCCCGAAATTAGCGCTTCTTACCTTGGCAAAATATTCATCAAAGTTCCCTTCCAGTTTTTCTGCTGCTCCATACCTCATTCCGCAGAACCTTGCAAGATTAGTGGAGGATTCTGCCATTGCAATCAGATAATATGCCTGGATGCTGTATTTTGATGTCAGGGGTAATGAAATTTGCCCGTATTTTACTCCAGCTGATTCCAGTTTTTTTATTCCATCGAGAACTTTATTCTTAATTTCTTTATCGACACCATCTGCAAAGGATTCTCTTATAACCCCAATTTTTATTTTTTTTAGGTCTTTATTGATGAATGAGGAATAATTATCAACTTTTTCATTTAAAGAAGTGCTGTCATTCTTATCATGGCCTGAGATAATTTCCAGCATTGAAGCATTATCTTCAATTGTTTTTCCTAAAGAACCAATTTTATCCAAACTGTTGGCATAATCTATAAGGCCGTATCTTGAAACTCTGCCGTAAGTGGGGCACAAACCAAAAACACCGCAGAAAGAAGAAGGAGCAGCAATGCTGCCGCCTGTGCTTTCACCAATAGCGATGTGGGGGAAGGTTGCTTTTTGAGCTATGCCTCCAGCGCCGCCTGAACTTCCACCGCAGCTTCTTTTTTTGTCGAAAGGATTCAAGGGAATTTTAAAGCCGATGCCTACATTTGCGCTGAAACCTCCAAAGCCAAATTCGTCCTGGGAAGTTTTTCCTATTATTATGGCTCCTTGTTCTTTTACTTTTTCAATGACAGTTGCGTCAAAAACAGGCTTGTAGCCATCTAAAATCTTGCTTCCGGCTCTTGACTCTACACCTTTGACGCAGATGCAGTCTTTTACAGAAACAGCAACCCCAAGAAGTTTTTTGTTTTTTACTTCCTTGTTATTCTTTTTCAACTGATTTTTTATTAACGATGCCTGCTCTAAAGCAAGCTCTTCAGAAATAACATTGAAATGGTTATGTTCTTTGTTGATTTTTTTACACTCGCTGATAATTTTGCGAGTGTGCTCAACAACATCAATTTCCTCATTTTTTATTTTTTTAACAAATTCTAAATTACTCATTTTTTACATGGGCTTTTTCAATTATAACAGGCTCAAGAGGAACATCGTCAAAGCCTTTTACATTGCCTGTTTTGACTGACTTTATTTCGTCAACAACATCCATTCCTGCAATTACCTTGCCAAAGACAGCATAGCCGTACCCCCTTTGAGTTTCGTCTGTATGATCCAGAAAACCATTGTCCACAACATTTATGAAGAATTGTGCAGTTGCAGAGTCAACAACCATAGTCCTTGCCATTGCAACTGTGCCTCTTTTGTTTTTCAGGCCATTTCCTGCTTCATTCTTAATGGGAGCTTTTATCTGCTTCTGGCTCATGTCTTTGTCAAAGCCTCCTCCTTGCACCATAAATCCATCCATGACCCTATGGAATATTAAACCGTCATAAAAACCTTCATTTACATAATCAAGAAAGTTTTTTGTTGAGATCGGCGCATCTTTTTCATTAAGCTCAATCTCTATATTTCCTTTATTTGTTTCTAAAACTACAACTGTGTTTGTCATTTCATTAACCTCCATATTAGAACAACCAATAACTGAAAATAAGATTAAAATGATTATCATTGATTTCATTGTGAATATCTCCTGTTAAGATAGTTTGGTTCATATGAAAAAGCTTCAGCTTCAATTCTCCCAACATCCAACGTGCCAGATGTTTCAATAATATTTGAAATATCTCTCGGTTTATGATTTTTCAATAATTTAAAAGAATCTTCTTTAGATAAACTTAGAAGTTTATCACAAGCCTTTACGGCAGCCGAAATTACCCTGTCACTAACTTCCATTTTAAACAGCCCTCGGGCCTTTGAAATAGCCATCTTTTTTATGCTCCGCCAAGGATAACGCATCTTTTTGACTTAAGCATTCTTCAACCTTATCTTCTCTGGTAATGTTCTTCAATCCAACAGGCTGGAAGCTTTCCTTAACACCTTTAGTGTCTACCTTATCCAGCTTTGAAAAAACATCAAGAACTTCTTTCAGCTGAGGCAGGAATTTTTTTATTTCCTTGCCTGTTAATTTCAGCCTGGCTAAAGATGCGACATGTTCCAATAAGTCTTTATCTATTTTCATTTTAAGCTATCGATGTCTATTGTGCTAACAACAGACTTAACATGCTCCATTGTTCTGTTAAACTGCTCTCTTTCATTTCCTTCAAGCTTGAGCACTATAACCTCCTCAACTCCTTTTCTGCCTAAAACAACAGGAACACCGATAAACAAACCTTTTACATCGTATTCTCCTTCAAGCAAGGCAGCGCATGGCAAAATCTTTTTTTCGTCTTTTAAAATTGCTTCAACCATCTCGCAGATTGCCATCCCAGGAGCAACCCATGCAGAAGTGTTTAATAGAGGCAGGAATTCTCCTCCTCCTTTTCTTGTCCTGTCTATGATTGCATTGAGCTTGTCCTTTGGCATTAATTTTGTTACCTCTTTACCCTTTACTTTTGCCAGCCTTTCCATTGGGATCATTGTGTCTCCGTGGCCGCCTAAAACTACAGCTTCGACATCCTTTACTGAAACTTGCAATTCATCAGCAATAAATGTCCTGAATCTTGTCGAGTCCAGGACGCCGGCCATCCCGACAACCCTTTCTTTTGGAAATCCACTTATTTTATGCGCAACATAAACCATTGCGTCTAATGGGTTTGAAACAATCATCAAGATGGAGTTTGGAGAGTACTTAATGACCTCTTTAACAACAGAAGAAACTATCTTCGCGTTAACAGCCACCAAATCGTCCCTGCTCATCCCGGGTTTTCTTGGAGTACCAGCTGTTATAACAACAACATCAGAATCTCTTGTATCTTCATAATTATTTGTTCCGATAATTTTTGAGTCTATTCCTAAAAGAGGGGTTGCTTCCCATAAATCCAATGCTTTTCCTTTTGCAGCGCCTTCCTGAATATCAATTAAAACAATATCCCCTAAATCCTTAGCAACAATCCAGTTAGCTGCTGCTGCGCCAACATTTCCCGCACCCACAATGGTTATCTTGTTTTTTTTCATCTCAACCACCCAAACCCCAATTTTACTGTTTTTTACCTAATGAGTTTCCTTTTTATTTAAATATTCTTTTAATTTTTCAACTGCCCTTCTTCTAAATTTTTTAATATCCTCTACATTCTCCATTTCGCCGTAGGTTTTATCAGAATCTTCTGGAATAAAAATTGGGTCATGTCCAAAACCGTTGCTTCCTTTTATCGCTTCAGAGATTTTTCCATTCTCTGTTCCCAAGAAAGTGATTGGCTTTTTTGCTGGTTGGCAATAAGCTACTGCAGATTTATAAATGCAGCTTCTGTCTTCTATGTTCTCCATCAGCCTTAAGATCCCTTTTAAGCCTATCCTTTTGTGGATATAGGCAGAGCAGGTTCCAGGGAAATCATTTAATGCTTTAATAAACAAGCCAGAATCTTCTACAATAATTGGCTTTTTTATTTCATCGGCTAATTTTTTTACTGCGTCACGGGCAATCTCCTCAGGGTCGTCGCTTCTCAACTCCTTATATTCTATGTCCAACTGTTCCAGTTCAAAATCATTTCCAAGGATTGTGTTAAATTCCCTCACTTTGTTTTTGTTGTGGGTTGCAAAATTCAGTTTCATATCATAGCTAGAATAATAAATCTTTATAAATAGTTTCATTTTCCAGACTATAATATGCCGGAAGTAATCGGATTGAGGGGGTTGATGCCCAAAGACAGCGAAACAGCGAAAACTGTTACAACTCCACCTTATGATGTTATAGGCCATGGTACTAAACTGGAAAGATTCCTTAACTCTGAGTCTCTTATGCGCTCTATCATTCTGGTGGAAAACTCAAAAGAAAATCTGGAAAAACTAGAGCAAGAGAAAAAGCTGATAGAAGATAATGAACCATGCTTTTATATCTATGAACAAAAATGGAAAGATCAGGATGGTGTTTCTAAAGAGAGGCTGGGTATTCTTTTAGCAGCAGAAGTTTCAGATCCAGGCGAAGGAAAAATAAGAGTTCATGAAGATACGTTTCCTGATAAAGTGAATAGGCGGATTGAGCTCTTAAATGAGATTGGCTATTCAACAGACCCTATTTTCTGCATTGCTGAATCAAAGCTGACTGATGGGAAATTGAAAGAGTTAACAAGGGTTAGTGAAATTTTGTTTGAATTCACCTCAGACTTTAAAGGGTTATCAGACTTGGACGGCATAAAAAATACAATTTTCAGAGTGCCTCAGGAAAGCGAAGAAGGCAAATTTATCCAGGAATCATTAAAAGATGTTCCTTTCTATCTTGCGGACGGCCACCACAGGTATTGGGCTGTATTGGAATCAGGGCAAAAATATTTTTTTTCTTATGTAACCGGCAATTCTCAGATTTTAGCCTACAATAGGCTGATAAATGGAGATAAAAGCTTTGAAGATATTATGGATTTGTTGATAATATCTGATATAGATGAATTTAAGATACCTTCTAAGAAGGGGCAGTGTTGCGTCTATACAAAAAAAGGAACTTATACCATGATTTTTGATGATATTGAAAATGACGCTGTTGGCAAATTAGATTCAAGCTTGCTGAAAAAAATCTTGTTTCCCCTTCTTGGCCTTGATGAAATCAAAATTAAAGATGAGAAATACTTTCATTATCTTCCTGAAACACAATTGAGTGAGATAAAAAAGCTTGTTGATAATGGCAAATACAGCATGGCAATTGCGCTGCATCCTGTCTCTTTTGAAGAGCTCAAGGAGGTTTCTGATGCTAATTTAAGAATGCCTGAGAAATCAACTTATTTTTATCCTAAAGTGTTAACAGGATTGTTTTTGTATAGGCATTGAAGCTGAGTTTAGGGTGTTTCCGTCTTAATGGGTAGCCCAATTTAGTAAATAGTGTAATGTGCGTTTTTTAACAGACAATCGAAAGATTTATAAGTAAGTTCATCTTACTTTCTTACGGTGATGCTAAAATGAGCGAATTAACTACATTATCTTCGAAAGGACAAATAGTGCTTCCCAAAGATCTAAGGGAAGATATGCATTTAGGTCCTGGAACTACTTTTGCCATATTTGGCAGAGATGATACTATTATCTTAAAAAAAGTCAATGTTCCAAGTGCAAAGCAAATGTTTGAAAAGGTACATAAGTGGGGAGTAAACTTTGCAAAGCAAAAAGGAATGAAAGAGGAAGAGATTGAAAAAATAATTCATAAGGGAAGAGGCATAAAGAGTGCTTAAAATAGTAGCGGATAGTAATATCTTACTTTCTTCTATTTTTTGGAGTGGAAATCCTTATAAGATTATCCAGAGAGCAGTTAATCAAGAGATATTAATTTTTGTATCTCATCAAATTTTAGACGAATTGAGAAGAATACTAAAAAGAGACTTTAAAATTGATGAACAAGAGATTACAGATATTATTGATTCAATAGCTTTATTCACGCATTTTGTCGAACCTAAAGAAAAAATTGATTTTATCAAAGAAGATGAAAAAGATGACATCATACTGGAATGTGCTGTTGCAGCTTGTGCAGATTATATTGTTTCAGGAGATCATCATTTGAAGGATTTAGGCAAGTTTAGAAATATTAAGATAGTAAGTGCTGCAAAATTTCTAGAGATTGTGAATGTGTAGGGTTGGGATAAATATAAAAGAAAAAAATATTTATTTTAGCCTCCGAATAATCTCATAAACCAGTTTATTATTTTTTGGATAAAGCTTGGACTAATGCATTTGTTGTTAATGCATATATTGCTAGTACATTCATAATTGTTGTTGCAAGTTACTTCTTTAGATTTCTGGTTTTTAAGCTCATTTCCAATATCACAATATTGTTCATTGATTCTTGTTCCTATTGGTATACAATTTTCATCAATGCTGCATCCAGTAGAAATTGGTGTATTTGAGCATTTTTTTGGAGTTCCTGAACAAGTATCTTGAGTGCAGGCATTATTGTCTTTACAATCCAAAGCAGTAGAACACTCGTCCTTCTCAATAGGCTCTGATTTACAAACACCATCTTCACATCCATTCGAGCATTTGTATGATTGTGCCACTAAATATGTTTTTTGGCCTTCAAGTGTGTAACTTGCACAAGTTGTTTCCATGATGTATGCTCCGCTTGAAGACTCTGTTAATGTTAGCCCCTTATCATAAAACATCTTTACAAGGTCTATGCTGGATGTTCCGTCAGGAACATCAAAAGAAGCATCAAAGCAAGAATCACTCCCTGTTATTGTTCCCCCATTCTGTTTAATTTCTATATCACCTTTTTTATTTGGATTATATGCTCCATCAGTTTCAACACAAGAATCAACACTACTTAAGCATTTTCCATCTTCACATCCATTCGAGCATTTGTATGATTGTGCCACTAAATATGTTTTTT
>CAZPFO010000001.1:11348-99567 GCA_964585935.1 uncultured Methanosarcinales archaeon
CCCCATTCTGTTTAATTTCTATATCACCTTTTTTATTTGGATTATATGCTCCATCTGTCTCTGTGCAGGAGTCTACAGCTATAACAAAACTTGACCCCAGCATTATGGTCAGAAATATCAATAAAATTGTTTTTTTCATATTAAATCACCTCTTTTGATATTGCCCAGGGTAATTAGGACTACCCCGAGAACTTTGTATAGCATTTACTTTATTTTTTGCAATCAACCAAAGAGCCCATTGCCACCCCAATATGATAATGAAACCCATTGACAACAATATTTTTACTCCAATAGACATTTCTGTTGGTTCACCGTTTACAGTTGCTGTGCCAGCACCTAAAAAAATAGCAACAATAATTATTGAAAAAATAATAGTTGCTAGGATTAGTATTATAATAAATGGAGTGCTATTAAGGGGGAACCATTTTGGATAATAAAAAAGATGTCTTGTGATGCCTCTTTCACGTGAAGCATAACATGAATTGCACATTGTAGTTGGTTTTATACCAAAGAAAGCCAAAACATTAACATCATTCGGGTCTGTAATTTGTTTATTGCATTTATTGCAATTTACCATGATATTAACATTATTTCAAAGGGAGTATATAAATGTATTGGGTTCCAACGGCGCAATCAAAAAACGCCCCTTTAACAAATTTAGGAAACTTCCATTATCGTCGTAAAAAGTAAGAATCTTATTGAATTTGACCCTCTTTTCCTTCACTGTATTTGCCCTGTCAAGAACCGCCAGTCACAAGCTGGCAGAATATTGTTGCTAGCCATTAGGCAAGGCGGTTCTTGAGCATGCTCAGAAATTTTCGCTATCTTGGAAGGAGATTGGCTTTCAGCCACCATTTCCAAACTTGTGGAAAATTTCCGACATTTTAAGAAAATCCCTCCACCCTTCCTTTAGTAACTTTTAACAAATCCTTAAACTTCATTTTAAGAGATTTTACATGAGAGCCAGTATTAAATGCCACCATCTCGTTTTCTGCAACAGACTTATCAAAGTAGACCGGTATGTTGAATAAATTTCCAAATGGTGGCACAGAGCCTATGTTGCAATTTGTTGCTTTCTTCACTTCCTTTGCATCTGCCAGCCTCAATTCATTTGCTTTCAGTATTTTTTTTAATTTACCAAAATCTATTTCTTTTGCTCCGGAAACATTTGCCTGTATGTAGCCTTTATCTGTCTTGCATACTAATGCTTTACATCCTTGTTTTAATTCTGTCCCTCTAACTTCTGCTGCCTCTTTGCTGGTATAAACTGCTTTATGTTCCATAACTTCATAATCTATACTCTGTTGCTTAAGTAAATTAACAATTTTTTCAAATACAACATTCTTTTCTGTTTTTTTAACACCCTCAATTTTTATATTCAACTCATTCAGCTGCTTATCATCAACCTCTGAGGGAGAATCTTCCATTAAAGACTGAGCTGCCTTGTTTTTGGGGAATGCTATGACTTCCCTTATTGAATCGTTGCCTGTCAAGATAGCAATTATCCTGTCCAAGCCAAATGCAATTCCTCCATGAGGTGGAGCGCCATACCCGAATGCATTCAGCAAAAACCCAAATCTTTTTTGTGCTTCTTCTCTTGTTATGCCCAGAACACCAAACATCTTTTCCTGAACCTCCTTTTTATGGATTCTTATTGAGCCTCCTCCGATCTCGATACCATTCAATGTTATATCGTATGCTTTGCTTCTTACTTTAGCAGGATCATTGTCCAGCAGTTTTAGATCCTCTTCCTTTGGGCTTGTGAATGGGTGGTGTATTGCAATGTGCCTCTGCTCATCTTCATCAAATTCGACTAATGGGAAATCAGTGACCCATACAAAATTATATTTTTTCTTGTCAATTAAATCCAGCTTTTCTGCCAGTTTCAACCTTAATTGCCCCAAGGCTGCATCAATAACATAGTGCTTATGGTCTGCAACAAAAAGCAGTAAGTCTCCTTTTCTGCAATCCATCTTTTTCATCAAGGTATCCAGTATTTTATTGGTAAAGAACTTTACAATAGAGCTTTCAGGGCCTTTATCAGTTATTTTTATCCAAGCTAAGCCTTTAGCTTCATATATTCCTACAAATTCTGTTAAATCCTCAATATCCTTCCTGCTGAAATTTGCGCAGTTTTTTGCGTTTATGCACTTGACCCTGCCTCCGGATTTGAGAGCGCCATTAAAAACCTTGAAATCACTGCCTTTTACTGCATCACTAACATCAACTAAAAACAACTCAAACCTCGTATCTGGCTTGTCAGTGCCGTATTTTTCCATAGCCTCATTGTAAGTTATTTTTGCAAAGGGAGTTTTTAGATTTACATTCAGGGTTTGCTTCCAGAGGTGCTTCAGCATTTTTTCTGTTGCATCATAAATATCTTCCTCATCAATAAAGCTCATCTCAACATCTATTTGGGTGAACTCAGGCTGCCTGTCTTGCCTTAAATCTTCATCCCTGAAGCACTTTGCTATCTGGAAGTATTTATCAAAACCAGATATCATCAACAGCTGCTTGAATAGCTGGGGACTTTGCGGCAGAGCGTAGAATTTTCCCGGATGCACTCTTGAAGGCACTAAGTAATCTCTTGCGCCTTCTGGAGTTGATTTTGACATTATTGGCGTTTCAATCTCCAGGAAATTTTCCTTATCAAAAAAATCCCTTATAGCCTTTACTGCCTTGTGCCTTACAATAATATTTTGCTGCATTTCGGGCTTTCTTAAATCCAGGTAGCGGTACTTAAGGCGCATATCTTCGTTAGTTTCTACCCTTGAGTCTACTTCTATGGGGGGAGTTTCAGACTTGTTAAGAAGTTCAAGCTTATCAACCAGGATTTCTATGTCGCCTGTTTTTAATTTTGGGTTTTCTAAACCCTTGCCTCTGGCTCTGATTTTCCCTTCTATGGACAGAACATCCTCTCTTCCTAATTTTTCTGCTTCTTTGTGGGATTCTTTATTGTGCTTAGGATCAAAGACTATTTGAATTAGGCCGTACCTGTCCCTGAGGTCTATGAATATTATTCCGCCGTGGTCTCTTCTTGAATGATTCCATCCGCATAATTTTACGGTTTTTTTAATATCTTTTTTCCTTAAATCTCCGCAAGTATTGGTTCTTTTCATAAAGCATAGTTATTTAGAAGATATTTATAAAGTTTGTTAAATTTTATTTGCTTCTTTATATTCAATGCGGGAGTTGGCTATGCTGCTTTCCCATATTTTTTAGCAAGGAGCGATATTTTGTAAAGCCCTATTCCCACTAATATAAATGCCGCTAAATTAATGGTGTGGTTTAGTGTACTACTCCATACTTTAAGAATATCAAAATGGTCTAGGATTATTATAACCTCTTTCAAGGCAAGTATAGCAAACCCTGTTACAAGCAGTTTGAATGAGTCTGCCATCTCTCCTGTTCCAAAAGCGATAACACACTTCCAGCTTAATGTAATCAATGCTAAGACCAACATGAACAGAACAAGCATAAGTGTTACGTGTGATACGTTCTCTTCTTCAGGATTTTCATGTATCCCTTCCTCAGACAAAGCGGGGATTCCTGCTATAGCAAATAAAGCTATAAACAAAAGCAAAAAGCTGGTTGGTTTGAATTTCATCAGTCTCGCCTTATGTAGTTCTCCTAATTAGAACACAATATTAGAAAGGAGGTTTATAAAGTTTGTTGCTTTTTCAATAGAATAAAGTGATTTAAGAATGATATCTACCTGTTTGTTCCCAAATTTGTATAGCTTTCTCTCCATTTAGTCTAAATGAAATGTCTCTTCTTAATTTTGTCAGATCATGGTAAGAGTAATGATTCCCATTGACAACACTAGTGTAAAAATTAAATAATTCTGGGTCTTTGTTAATATCATACTCTAATCTACCTTCTTTGTGAAATTTTTTGTAATCTTTTGTGCCAGGAATAGGGATATGTAAGAAAATATTTGCGTATGTTTGGGTCTTTCCATAAGAGTGCTCTGAAATCATATCCATTAGTTCATTCATCCTTTTTTCGTTCGTATCCAAAGACCCCTGAGTTTCATAAGGGTTCCCCATAATGATCCCTAAATTAAGCAAGGGGACTTTCTGATTAACGATCAAAGATAAAATCTTCTTTTGAATTTCAAATGGTTTAATTTTTCTGTAAATATGTAAATCTATTCTTTCCAAAGGGATGTAGCTTCTGTAACATCCTGTTGAATCGTCATACCCAAATAAAGCTTCGATTAACTCTTCATCAAAATTACCATTTCCGGTTAATTTTCCAATCTCAATTCCATTTGAGAATTCCCATGCAAATCCTTGGTTCCGCATGTATTTGAACCATTTAAGCAGCATTTTCCTTCCATTAGGTAGGTCTAAACGCGAAAGAATATTATCTTCAGATAAAAGCAAAGTGCTTATGCCTTTGCCTTTGTAAAATTGCAGCAGTTCTTCAATTCTTTTTTGGCTCATAAACCTGTATTTTCCCTTTGTAAAAGGGGTGCTGCAAAAATCACACATATTCTTGCACCCCCTTGAAGTTTCTAGGTACATTAGCGGAGTTGAAACTCTTATTGGTAAGGGGCCTTCATGGCTCTCTATGTATCGCGTTAAATCTGCTAAATGTAAAGCTGGATCGGGAACTTTATCAAAATTTGATAAAATTCTTTGTGAACCAATTGGCTCTCCTTTTAATAAAGAAGGCAGAATGATTTCTCCATCACAAACAGGTGCTATATAATCTGCCCCCCTTGAATAAAAATATGATTGCCTGTTAACTTCATCTGTTTTTATTCCAGCATCAGAGCCACCAACAAAAACTCTTATATGGGGGTTAACCTTTTTGCATGATTCAATTAAATCTCCAATAACTCCTGCTTCTTGAGTAAAATTATTTGTAAGTATAACAGCCTCAGACCATTTTACCAAATTCTCTATTTCTGAATAATCCTGCCCAACTCTATAAACATCAATTTTTTCACTTCCATAACCAATTTCCTTAAATTTGGTTTCATTATTCGGATTTGCTGATTTCATATCAACTATTTGAACATTAGCTTGAGGAAATTCTCTTTCAATAATTGCAGCAAGAGTAAGTTGTGAAATTTTAGGGTGGTTTGTTCTGACTGCACCTAAGTTAATATTATTCATCTTTAATTTTACTCCCGGACATTCTATCAATAAAATATTTTGATACATTTTTATCACTTAATAGTAAATACCAATAATTGTATAATATTTTAATATTTCCACTGAAAATTAGAACAAAAAAGAAAAATTTATATACTATTTTTACCTTTTATTTAAAAATGATTAAACTAGACCTAAAAGACAGAAAAATACTATTTGAACTGGATACAAACAGTAGGCAATCTTACCAACAAATTGCTAATAAAGTCAGGCTAAGCAAAGATTCTATTTTTTACAGGATTAAAAGGCTTGAGAAAGAAGGAGTTATTGAAAGGTATCAAACACTAATAGATGTTGGCAAGCTTGGCTATATTAGCTTTAGAATATTCTATAAACTGCAAAACACGACATCAAAAAAAGAAGAAGAAATTATAAATTATCTAAAGAATCAGAGAATAGTTGGGTGGATGGTAAGTGTTGAGGGAAACTGGGATATTAATACATGGATATTATGTAAGGGTATTTCAGAACTAGACGAATTCTGGAAAAATTTTGCTAAAAAATATATTAATTATCTTGCTGATAAAAAACTATCTATCTTTACCGATATAACTTATTTTTCCAGAGCATATTTCTTGCCCGATAAGAGAAACGATTTATCTATCAGATTTGTAACAGAACCAAAAGAGGTAGATATTGATAAAATAGATATCGAAATATTGAAATTATTGGTTCTAAACGCAAGAATTCCTATTTTAGAGATTGCTGATAAATTAAAAGTTTCATCAAAAATGATCTCTTATAGAATTAAAAATTTACAGAAGAAAAAAGTGATTGTAGGTTATCGGACAATGTTCAATCTGCAAAAATTAGGATATTTGTATTATAGGCTCCATATTAAAGTGCATAATATTAATGAGCAAAAAGCAAAAGAATTCAGAGCATTTGCTTTTCACCACCCTAATATTATTTATGACCATTATTCATTAGGCGGACCTGATTTAGAGATTGATATCCAAGTAGGAGATGTGGAAAAACTGAGGGAGATTATAAAAGAAATTAAAGATAAATTTTCCGGGATTATTCAAAATTATGAAGTGTTGCAATATTTGAAAGAACACAAATATATTTACATGCCTATTGGAGAGTAAAACATTTTTCCAATAATTTTTTAAATTTGACGTATTTTCCGCTTGATATGATTAATGAGCTATTATGGGTTTTGTTGTTATTTTAAAAGAAAATTGGGTCATAAAAGAAAGAGTATTGTAGTTTATTTTTGATTATTTTTATTTTTTAAATGGAAAATTATTTCATCATGCCCTTAACCCTGGCATCAAAAACAATATCTTCTAATTTCTTCAAATTCCATTTTATAGAATCAGATTTCTTTCTCAGCTCGCTGTTCCTTAGATTGAACTTCAGGAATTCGCCATAAATCTCCTCGACAAGTTTCTTTACCAGCAAAGCTTCCTTAAACTTCTTCTTTATAATGTCATTAACAGCTTTTCTCCCAACCTCGCCTGTCAGATCGCAAAGCCCCAGGAGGTAGTCTTCTGTGTCTATCTTTAAGCTTGCTTTTGTCGGTATTTTTTTGTTCTTGACAAAACCATAATAGCACAAAGCCTCAGCATATTCCTGGTAGGCTGCCTTGTTTATGTTTGCGTCGACTGGCTTGTTTATCTTATCAAGAATAGCCTTTTTGTTATTTATTTCTTTGACGTATTTAGAAGCTTCTTGTAAATTACCCCTGTGAATGCTATAGATTATTCTTTTGGATATACCTATAATTTCCCTGGAAAGGCCTATAATGGATTCTCTCAGTTTCTCTGATTTTTCCATGCTTCTCCTTATTTTTGCAAATTCCTTTTTGTTAAGCATTTTAAACATTAATCATGGTGTATTTATAAATCTTTTTGGTATCTTTAAAATTTGAGATTCTAAATTTCGAAAGATTTAAATATCATTCCCACAAGTAAACAGATATGGCAGATACCACTCTAAGGGGAGTTTTTGATTTTCTTGGGCAAGTAGGATTATTTGACGTAGTTCTGCCGTTTATGCTGGTCTTTACGATTGTGTTTGCAATACTGGAAAAAACAAGGGTTTTTGGGACAGAAGAAATAGAAGGAAAAAAATACCCAAAGAAAAACCTCGATGCTATTGCGGCATTTGTGATCTCTTTCCTTGTTGTTGCTTCAAAAGAGCTTGTTGGTATAATAAATGAGGTTGTGGCAAATACTTTTATACTGCTTTTGCTGTCAATACTTTTCTTGCTGTTAGTTGGCTCGTTTTTTAAAGAAGATGAAAAGCCTGTTTACCTGCAGGGCGGCTGGAATGTCCTGTTTATGATAATCATGTTTGTTGGCATTGTCCTCATCTTCCTCTATTCATTGGGATGGCTGGAAGACACATGGGATTATTTGGGTGGTGCAGGCCAAGGAGAGGGTATTGGGGCGATTATATTGATTGTGATAATAGTTTTGTTTATGGTTTTTATTGTCAGAGAGCCGTCAAAGCCTCCAGCCAAACAGTAAACTTTAAAAATACTAAAAGATAAAATTCAATAAAAGGGTACTTAAATATGGCAAGCAATATATTCAATCTTCAGGATTTTGTTATAGCTTTAGAGAGATGGGGCCTGATTGATGTTTTACTGCCTTTTCTTCTGATATTCATATTGTTATTTGCTGTTTTGCAAAAGACACATATTCTTGGAGATGAGAAAAGGAACCTAAATACAGTCTTGGCTTTGGTAATTTCCCTTATAGTTGTTGTACCTCATGTAACAGGCAATTATCCTGCGGGATATGACCCTGTGGATATAATGCTTGGGGCTTTGCCTGCCATCTCAATAATTGTGGTAGCAATTGTTATGCTGCTCCTGATGATAGGCTTGTTTGCCCATGATAAGATTTATTTGGGTATGACGATGCCTGGGTGGATAGCATTTTTTTCAATAGCCACCCTGGTTGTAATATTTGGCTCTTCTGCAGGGTGGTTTGCATCTGGCTTTAATGTGTGGCTGGATGATTTATTTGGCTCAGATGCATTAGCAGTTGTCATTATGGTGCTTGTATTCGGCATTATAATTGCATTTGTAACAGGCAGCGGAAAGGAGAAGGAAGAGTACGGGGCGATGAAAGGTCTGGGCTTCTATGCTGACAAACTATTTGGCGGTAAAAAATAGGTGGTTTTTGACAAATGGCAACATTCTTGGATGTAACAGGATTGCAGTATTTTTCAAATCTCTTTGCATTTATTTTTGTGTGGTTGATTATATATGCTTTGCTGGCCTATACGAAAGCGCTGGGCAATAACCAGCTAATTCATGCATTGATTGGGCTGATTTTTGGCTTATTTGCTTTATTCTCTCCTGTAGTGACTGGAGCGATTATTTTTATAGCACCGTGGTTTGCATTAATTTTTGTATTTGCCATGCTGATCATGGTTGCAGGAAATATGTTTGGCGTAGGTGCATTATCAAACACCGCGTCCTCACTTAGGGGCATTATTCTGACGTTGCTTGTTGTAGTTCTTGTAGTGGGTGTTTTGGTATATGCCCGCGACCAGATGTCTGTGCCAGATGAAATAACAGAAAAAAGCGATTTTTCAAAAATAACAAATGTCTTATTCCACCCAAAATTCATAGGCGCGGTTTTTATTTTAATAGTTGCTGTATTTACGATAGCGTTGTTGGCATCGAAATCTACCTGATTAGTTTTTAGATATAGTTTTTTTCCCCATCCTCTCTAATCTGTTTACGTTTTCTGTTAGTGTGGGGAGAACTTTCTGGAAAACTTTTTCCATTGCCTTTATCTCGACGCCTACATTGCCTATGTTCTTATCATAATCAGAAATCTTTGCAATTATACTTTTATGTAAAGAATCCAAGCCCCCCTTTAGGTCATTTAAACCCTCTTCTATCCTGTTTATCCTTGATTCAGTTGTTTCTTTCCATTCAATAACTTTGTTGATATCCTTCACCAGCTCATTCCATTTCTCCTCAATAATAGCCTCTGCCAATTCTTCAATTCTCTCCTTTTCTGTTACGGGCGTGCCATAATCTTCTGGCGGCTGTTGGGTGTATTGTTCTGTGGGTGGGTAAGGCTCGGCTGGGTGGGGTGCTTGTTCAGGAGCTGGCTGGTCTGGCATTTGCTGGCTCATACCTGCCTGGTTCATGGCATCTAAAACCTGAGAAGAATTATAACCCTGGCCTTGTAAATTCTCAACTATCTGGTTATCTGCATAGCCCTGGTTCTTCATAGTCATAACCTGGTCAACAGGCGTACCAGCTGAAGGCTGTATAGGCGGTGCTTCTTCCTCTTTCTTTTTTCCAAAACCAAACAAAGCCATTATTCACCTCTTTTTCTTTTTTAATTACTCTTTAAACTATATTTAAAACTTTCTATTTATTCCTGAGCTTTTCGTCTATTATTCTCTCTACATCGCCTTGAGTTACAAATTTGACCGGGTTCCATAAGTTGATGTATTTTTCCAAAACTTTGACTTCATTTATTTTAGCAGCAGTTCCCAGTTCCTTTATCAACATCAGGATTTTTTCTTTTATATCTGCCATCTCCTTCTTCATATCATCTATTTCAGAAGTCAGGGTTCTTGCTTCAGTAGAAAATACCTTATGCTTGCTCAGCATGTTCTGCTCTGCAACCTGCAGACTTCTCCTTATGTTTGTAAAGCCCCCCTCTAAAACTCTCAACCTTCTTTCCATACTAGAGACTTCTTCTTTAAATTCGTTGAAATCTGGTGCGGGCGTAGATGCTTTATGCTTAAAGACGCTTCTCATAGCCTTTTTCTGCGGTGGAGGAGGCATTCCTAATTGTTCAGTCATTTTTATTTTGTTTTATTGAATAGCGCTATGTGTATCTATTTATCATAAAATGGATATGAAGTATTAAATACTATGTTAGGATTTTATAGTGGTGTATATCAGATGCCCTTATGCTTTAAATAGAAAGTTAAAATGCCCCTACCGAGAATAGCTATAAACTTCCACTTTAAGGGAATACTTCATCATGATGATGTTATAAACCTAATAAAAGAAGCATACCCCCACCACCCAATTAAAACTGCTGCAACTAATATAATGATAAATATTATTATCCCTCTCCAACTTTCCTTTATGTAATTTACTAAATCCTTCTTCAATTCTTTCCAGTTCATCCAAAACTCCAACCTTCTTTAGGGATAAAGAGGTTCATTTCTTCTTCTTTGTTTCCTATGAATAAAGATGGATAGCCCCCTTTATATCAATAAAAGAGTTAATTAAACAGAATCCATTAATGTAAATGTTGAGGAGTGTACTTCTTTATCTCCCTCTTGATTATTTTTACTTTCATAGAAATAATCTTCACAAATCTGATCTTTAAGTAATTGAGCCACAGCTAGAGTACAATTTCTCTTTGCAGAACCATATGAGAAGATCATAATAAGTTTCTGTTTATTCCGCATTTTGTGGGTTATGATTTCGACAATAATCTTTTCTGTAATCTCTTTTTTAACAAAATAAGCGTACTTTTTCCACTCAATTATTATCTCATCAAAGGCATTGAGGATATAATCATTTTCATATTTTTTCTTTTTGAGATCTGATAAGTAATCAACAACAGGAGCAATAGCCCCCGTTGTAACTAAATATACTATCTTAATCAAATTAACACCATTCGGTCTTTTGCGTATTGACCCCCTTATCTCATCTCCTCTTACCCTATCCACCTCCTTTCCAGATTTATTTAAATGAGCTACAAGATATCCAACCCTGATTAAATCTGAATAATGATGATTTGGTAAAATAGAACCAAATTCTAGGTAATATTCTCTTTCAGCAACCTTTTTAAGTATATCATTCTCTTCTTTGTTAGGCACAAATCCAAATTTCTTCTCTGCTGTCTTATCTTGGATAAGTTTCCTTATAGACTCGTAACCTTTTTTACCTAAATCCAGAATTTTTTTACCAGCAAGTAATTTCAGTGTATCTTTTAAATCCAAACGAGAAATAGCAGTAATGATAGCTTCAACATCCATTTTCAATCTTTTCCCTTAAATACCTAGAGATGGTAAGGGGATCAGAGTCTATTATTTTCAGTGAACCAGGCATAAATGCAGCATCTTTTAATGTCAATGGTTGATTTGTCCGATTAGAAATAATATTCTCCTTCAATAAGGTATCATATATTCTCCCTTCTTCGTCAACACCATAACCATGAGCGCTTAACAATACTTTCTTCTCATCATCTGTAAGCTCTGCAAACTCAAATTCCTTCAAAAACTATCACCTTGTATTTAATTGGTTATCTTTACCATATATAAACGTTTCTGTTATGTATTATAGCCCATATCTTCCAGGGCATTTTTGTGTTAAAATAGGCTATTTTTCATTATGTTAGCTTAATCAATTTTTTTTATCCAAAAGTCTAAAGATGTCATACAAAAAAGGCCTATTCTGTGACATTTTTCAATGTTTGCCTATCTGTACACCTTCATCCTGCCCTGATAAGTTTTTGATTTCCTTCTAAAAAGCACATCCCAATTTGGTGCTACAAGGCTATCTGTGACAACTTTAATATGGTTTAATGTCCAATCTAGGCTAAACTTTAGAGCTGTGCTATCATTATCTATGTTTGTTAGAGCCATAAGTTGTTTTAACTTTGCAGCTTCCTCATCATTAAATCTGATTGTTATTCTCATCCTAAACCTCCATTCTTAGATTGATCCATTTAAATTGAATTGAACATTGAAAATTTACAGATTAAGTAGATCATAACATAAGCATAAACAAATGCAATAAAACCCCATATAATCCCTAGAATTATACCATAAGCTAATGCAAATGTATATTGATTGTCTGAGACAGCAAACAAAAATTCATGGTTCATCATTATATAAATGAAGTTTATTAAAAATACACCTAAGCTAAAAAATATCGCAATCTTTAATGACTTCTTTCTATTGCTTCTTTCTAATGGCTCAATAATATAATGTTCTATTTTCATCTTAAATCCCTTATTTTTTATTAAAATAGGCTAATCATTTTACCCAAAAGCATTTTTTACTAGCCATATAATACCAAAAATAATTGGAACTACTACAAAGAATATTATCAATACGATAAAATTCCATAGAATAAAAGGGGATAATTCCATTCCAAATAGATTAACAGGTTCTCCTGAAAATAAAGATGAAAAAATATGAAGAATAGCACTTGAACCTACCACCAGTTTATAATTTCCCTGGCTGCCACAACCCATGACGGTTATTGCAGCTTCTTGTTGCTCTTCATCTACTTTGCATTTTATTGTATTCTCAAAAGTTAGATCTGCTTCAATAATAGCACCATCTTCAGCAAAAACACAATTATCCTCTAAATATGAATTGCCATTGATAGAAAACTGATAAGTTCCTGAAGTATCACCAGTGTTCTTTATGATGAATGGAACATCTTTGGTAAATTGACCAACAGGCGCAAACATACTGATTAATCTTCCAGCCTTAGGCAAGAACAATTCCAGGCCACATATAGCAGCATCACCGCCACCTCCGCCGCCACCTCCACTACTGGGAGTTTCAGCTGCAACAACAGTAAAGTTTAACTCGTTGCCATTGTTAACCTCATTCCCGGAAGTATCTATCGCATAAAACACCAATGAATGTTCTCCCAAGATTGAAGTTGTAAAAGTATCTTTCCATTCTCCCTTTTGAGGATAACCATTATTTAAAACCATAGTTATATTAGTTTTATCTGTGTTGGGATCTTCAATCTCTACTTTAACGACATTAACACCTATTAAATCGCTAAAATTAACAAATAAATCAACTGTTTGTCCTAATGTAACCGAAGAAGAGCTTGTTCTATTTCCAAAAATTGAGGGGGCAGTTACATCCACCACTTCTATTACTATGCTTGTTTGATTTACGATGTTAAAGCTGTCATTAACCCTAACTGTAAAATTTATGACGGCAGTTATGTTTGAATAGATTGTAAAGTTCTGTGAGCATTTATCTTTTGTTCCGCTTACAGAAAAATTAAATATTCCTTCTGCATTAGTTTGATTACTCGATATTTGACAAAAACTTAATTCAAAGTTATCTGATACATTTACAGTAACATTAATTGTAGAGTTTGCTTCTATTGAATTTTCTGATATATTGAATGAAAAATTTAAACCAGGATTTGAAGTATCTGTATATGAAACATTAAGGAAAGGCCTTAAAGTTGGATCTACTGAATATTCTGTAGAGTGGAATGTATGTTGCTGTGCATTGCTTGCTATTGGAGGTCTTATAGCCATAGAAACATTATCTAAACCATTAGCATAGGCTTTTTTAACCATATTCCATACAATCCATTCATTCCAACTATCTACTACTGTAAAAATTTCTGATTCTGATGTAGAATTACATCTATGTGCTAAAGCAGGATCAAATTCTTCTTCATTCCCTGAATCTGCACCACAAGGTTGATTGTTCCAAGTTATTGCTGTTTCCTGCCAATCTGCTGTAGGCTCTGATAAATTAACCTCATAAATCTTATCCACCCAAGAACCCTCAACTAATGTGGCATACATATTTACTGTTGCATTTGATATTGTAAGATTGTCAGGCACTAATGAAAGATTAAATTTAAGATAGGTTGTTTGTCTAAAAGCCGAGTCTGCATGATTTTCAGTCCATAAATCAACATCAGTTCCATAATTGGTATCTGGGTTTGCATGTTCTACATAACTATCTGCTGTTAGATTGCCTGGATGTTGTAGAATAATTGATGGATCGAGGTATAGTTCACCATCAATAAATTTATCAGTTAGGTTACCTATGTATATCCTTTTTTCATTCGGCATTATATCAATAGTAAAATTATTTTCTGTTAAATCGTCAAATACCAATGTCGCTATATTTTTTATCTTATATTTTTTATTGTTTTTTGTGAGCTGAGATATATCAAAACCTTCATGCGATTTGTAAGTTAATGTTATGTTGCCTAATTTCTCTTGAACAGCAACAGAAACATTACTAACATTTATGGCGTATTTCCAGGAAGTGATTTGTTTTTGTATTGGAAATTTATATATTATTGCTGGTTTTAATGTCTTAATCTGAGCCATAGAAAAATAACTGCCGTCATAAATTGCTCCTACTTCAAAGGTTATGCTAAAATTTCCTTTGCTGCCATTATAGTTAAATGTTAGATCATCTCCACTTTTGGATATGGAAAAAACTTCAGAAGGATCAACCCAATTACTGCTTTTATCCTGGGTGTATCTTGCGCCGGAATAAACCACAGCATTACATATTCCATTATTGCAGGATTTCTCTGAGCTTTCTGTTCTCTCTACACTCGCAGAAACACAAGTAATTAACAGAATGAACATAAATACAAACATAGCGACAATTCTATTTTTCATTTTTATTAACCTATAGAGGGGGATGTCTGGAGGAGGTCTCCAGACATCCTTGAATGACTTCAGATTTTATTAAGTTTTTTTCTTCATGATCCAGAGTACAAAAATAATTAATAACATCGAAATAATTAATAACATCAACAGCCCACCTAACACCAAAACTGACAAATTCATAGCGCACCTGACATCTTCATCCAAATAAATATTGCCAACAAGACTACAAAAACTGTAAAGGCAAACAGGCCTGTCAAAATTACAGATAGTTTAATTTCCATTGTAAAAGATAATTAAACATAATAACTATTTTAAATATTCAAAATTATACAATTATACAATTATAACATTTTCTTAGTTTTGTCGAGCTGTTTCTTAAACTCCGCAAAATGGGAAGTTAATATCCTGTCTATAATTTTCTCCTTTGTGTTATCTTCCTCATTAAATAACTTATATGCTTCTATTAAAGTGCTTAATTCTTTGCTTATCCTGATGGTTGTTTTATTTTCAGGCACAACATCCAAAGCTAATTTTTTCATTTTAATCAATCTTACAATACCTCTTTATAGTTCCTCCTGGCCTTAAATCAAAATTATTATAGTCGTGAACTGTTATGTAAAACAATCTTATGAATCTTCCAGTAAATCTGTGGTTGTAAACAGCAAAATAAGTTCCCTTGTCATAAGTTTCATAAATAAAGTTTGCTAATTGCTTGATTGTGAAGTCTTGTATCTTCTCTATTTCTATCAAATCAATATACTCTGATCTGCCGTTTAATCCTCTCCTGTTGTTCTCTACCCTTTGATGTAAATAGATATTCATTTTATTGTTTATTACTAAACTAAATTATAGTTTAGTTAGTTTATAGTCTAACGAGTGGCCTATAACATATACTGTTGGTACTAAACTAACTATTTTTAACATAATTCTATTATCTTAATCCTACCTTGCCTTTTTCTTTTAATTTTGCTATTATTTTCCATATCCTTCAACAACATTGAGAGATGATCTTTTCTAATCCCTTCTTTTTGTATAATCTCTTTTGCAGTCTTTGAGCCATTTCTAACACTTTCAATTATCCTTTCTTCCCATGTTTTACTATGCTCAACTTTTTGTTCTTTTTGTTGTTTTCTTTTTTCCTTTTCTTTCCTTAACTCATTGTATTCCTTGACAGCTTCATCCCACTCTGATCCAATTTCCTTCTTCTGTTCTTTTATATTTTTCATCTTGCCACCCAACTTTTGCCATGTTTTAATGAAATCAATACCCTCATATCTGTGCATAGTAGGTGGAGGTCTTACTATAACTGTACAGGTTTCTTCTGGAGTCAAGCAGATACATTGCCCTGCTTTTAGAAATGGCAGATGTTTCATTATGTTGCTTTCGATCCTTATATCTCCTTTAAACCTCATAATAATTTCTCCAATCTCTTTTCTGTTGGTTAGCCTAAAAGCAAATAAATTTCCAACTTGGGTTCTTAAAGTATCTGAAACATTTAATGGACTTTGTATATCTCCAACAATCTGGAGCTGTATGCTTCTCGCTTTTCTTGCTATCTGGTCAATATAATATTTTGAATAGCTTTTGGATTTGTCAAAAGGCTGCAATGGTGCTAAATCTCCAATTTCTCGAATCAAAACAACAACTTTTGGTTTTATTTTGTTTTCTGTCTTTAGATCATAAATCCTTCTCAGAAGCCAAACCACATTGAACATTGTAAGCTCCTCTGTCTTTAAGTAGCCCTGATGGAATACTGTAACTGTTTTTACATCATTAAGTTCTTTTACCAAATCAATACAATAAGGATTATTTGCAGAAGTTACACAATTCTCCCTTATCAATGCGTTTAATGGTCGTATAACTCCTGCTAGGCTTCGTGTATCACTGATAGGGATAGGCATACCACGTTCATAAATATGCCCTGCTTTAGTGGCCTTCTCTGAAAGTGTAATAAAGTCAGGAACCGTGTCTTTATTATTCATCTTGTTAAGTATTGAATTGAAAATGTCCTCCTGGACATTGCTTAAATTCCCTCTGCTCAATATGTTCAACTCTGCTCCCTGTAGCTGATTCAATGGAATGGTATAAAGATGGTAATTTTCAGGCACTTCATTTGGCAAATTACTGCTCATAGGCAATAATATTTTTGTAGGCAATGCCCTTACTGGCAATTTTCTTTTTTCCAGCCATTTTCTAAAACTTCCTTGAGCCTCTAAAGAAAAAAAAGCTCCTTCTATCCTGTTGTCCTGATTATATAGGTCAATTATTTTATAATCATGTTCATAAAAATAATTCCCTATACCCTCTAATAAAGTTGATTTGCCAGATCCTGACTGTCCAACTATTAATGTGTGGCTTATTCTATTGGTTTTTAGTTTTATTCCTTCCATTCTTCTTCCTCTTGTGTTTGTTGTTGTGGTTGTTGTGAGAGATTAAGTGATTTTAACTGTGTTTTATCTGCAAGAGTATCTGGTTTATAATTCATATCCTCTTCTTCTCCTAAAATATTTAGTTTCATCAAAATATGAGTAACAAAATTAATTGTCATTCCTATCTCTTCCGCAAGTATGCTACCTGCATCTTCTTGCATTGAACATCTTTGTAACTCTCTTATTGCAGGCTCGACATTGAAACAAATCCAGGGGTTCATAAACCCGCAAAATCTTTGTTCTTGTTCTATTGCCAATGTCATCTGGCCAGCAATTACTAAATCACGTATATCCTTAGTTCTCCTATATTGCCTGAATTGATTTTCTAATGGGTGCATTTTTGTTCAACCTCCTTGCTTTAATTTCTCTACAAATGCATTAATAACTTTATCAGAAGGTACACACTTATATCCTGTCCCTGTCGGTATGGCTTGTTGGTGTTTTAATTGCTTAATCAATGCTTTATATTGATCTTCTTCATTAGCTATCTCTTTAAAATTAGTAGCAACTTCTTTAATGAAAGCATACAATACTCCTGTAGGTAGATTGTCCGAACATGACTCTGTCAATCTAACCCCTATTCGCCTTAAAACTTCGTTCAATAATTTAATATCATTCTCCCATAACTCTGCTAAAAATAAAGTAAAATCTTCTACTTTAATTCTGCCCATGCTTTGCTCTAAAAGAGCTACATCAAAATTTAACCTTATGATACTATCTTGCTTCATTTTGTTTATAGCATAACACAACCTATGACATAAACATTCAAAGTATCTTTTATCTCCAAAAGTTATTGTATCTAACATATTATCTAAAATTCCCACACATTCGCCGTATGTTCTCGCGTCTTTCCAATATTCTGACACAAACTCCATCGTTTTGAGTGGTTTATCTTTTTCTCCTTCCCCTCTTAATTTAGGGTAATAGTTTTTTTCTTCTTCCATTTTTATCAATCCTCCTTGTTTTTTTCTTAAAATAATGAATTGAAGTCCTCCATTATCTTCGCTTCTGTAACGCTTATCTGTGGATTTTTAGGGTTTTTTTCATTTCTTTGCCGGTGAGCCTTAACTCGGCATCCTGGGGCAAAATACACAGCTTTTTTGCGTGTTACCCAATTACCGCAGTTGCATGGGCAGAGATGTTTGTTCATTTTTTATTTCAGGTTCTCAACAGCCTCCTCCGATTCTATTTCAATCATAGTTTTTCCATGCCCTAATGAATTTAAAAATTCCTTAGCCCTTTTGTCATCTTTATTTTTCATTTTGTTTTCCCTCCTTAGTTTTTTTAATTCGTTTTTGAACCTGCTTAGATTCAAAACAAGTTTTACATAAAGGTCTGCCTTCCTTGCTAAACTGATAGCAAGGGGTAGAACCGCAGGAATGACAATTAAAATGGATTACTTCGGAATCTGGAGAATCTTCAATTGTTTCCTCCTGTACCTCCCCAGAAAGTGTCAAGTCAGTCAGTTTGTCAGAACTTGACTTGACAGTTTGTAAAGTGTCAGAGAAAGTGTCAGTATACCACTTGCCTATTTCCTCGTCTCTATACTGACAATCTGACACTTCTGACACTTTTTTAAATAGTTCTTCTTTAGTTAAATACCCATTTCGTACAACTATCTCTGAAATTGTAAAAAAATCAAGCTCAAATCCCCTATTACAACCATCACTAGACCTAGTTCTAAAATTACCAAATCCTAGAGAAGTCATTAATTTTGTTACTTTATTGGTGCTTATTTTGTATTCTGTTTCTGAAGCTGAGACAAACTCAGATTTTAATCCCTGAGTTGAAATAAAAAAACTACCTTTATGTTTACAAAATTCTCCTACCAATACTTTTGCGAGAATTGACTCCCAGGTATTCTCATCGGCAGACTCATCTCTTATTGTAAAAAGTTTTGAGATAAAATTTCCCATTTCATTTTCTAACTTCACATCAATACATCTAGCCATAGCTATTAGTGGTTTGGCAATCAACCATTGTCTATTAATTAATTTATATTTATTCTCAACTTTAGTAAGGGCTTTTTGATATAACTTATAACTTAACAAGCCATTAACATAAGCAAAGTCCCTGCATTTTCCAAAATCAGGGTCGTTTTTGTCTGGCTCAATAGAAGCTCTCTTGTCTTTTGGATTAGCTTTAATCATAAACAACGATAAACTTCTTTTTTCAAGTGCCCCTTTGAGTGGTTTGATAGAACCAATACGAGTAAATCCGAAAGGATCAAACTCTTCGGTTATGTTTATGTTTTTGTCACTTTGCCTTGGGACATAATTACCTTTTTCATAGCTTCCATTCAAATATTCAACAAGTTCTGAATCTCCTACATTCTTTTTTTTAGAATCATCAAAAAGTTTTTCAGCCTCTTCGATAGATAGCGCCGATTTATTGTTGTGCCTATATCTAAAATAATTAGCAGGGGTTGGACATAAAAATTTTCTTCCATTAAACGCAAGATTAGAACTAATTTTCATACCTTTACTTTTTGCGCTATCAGAAACGCCTTCATGCTTGATTATTACAGACTTATCAATCAGATCATAGAAGTAAGTACATTGATCCCAAATAGCATTTAGATCATACCAACCATCTAGCTCAAATACCATCGATTCTGTATATTTTTTTTTAAATTCTTCATGTACTCTTCTGAATGACATAGCAAAATCTTTATAACCACCTTCAACAAATGTTTTAATTGAAGAAAGAGACCATCTATTTTCTTTAATTTGCATAACTGAATCAAAAACAAAATCACAGCCTCTAGGCCTTGAATATTTTGATATTATGCGACCATTTTCTAATATGATAGCATTAACTATTTTTTTTTGCCAAACAGAACCTTTTTCTTTTCTCACTTCAACATTCTCTAAAATATTTGCGCCATAATATCTATATTTTTTTTCATTGATTGTTATTGATCCAACTGCACTATCGATCCTCTCAGGTGTTTCTTCCTCATTTAAAATGAAACTACCAATCTTCTTTTCTGATTCAATCTCAATCTGTTTATTTTTTCTTATGATACTCTCTGCCAAGACTTCTTCTTGATTCTGTTTGTATTCCTCAAAATTGCTCCAGCTTTCTCCGGGATCGAGGATATAGCCCTCTCCAACATCTCTAATAATCCCTTTTTCATCTTTAACATAAGGAAGGCCTGAATCTTTGGTGGTCATTTCTTTTAACTTACCCATTGCTACCAGCCTCCTTCACTTTCAAGACCCTTTGAGCAGGAATAGAAATAATCTTACCACTTTTTAATTTAAATCTCACAAAAGAATTGACTTCCAAAACCTTAACCCAAACCTCTCGTTTAATATCAGTGTCGTCTAAAAACGCCACAAAATCCTTAAACTCATTTGTCTCAAAACTCATAGTTAAACACCTCTTCTTAACTTAAAATTTTTTTCAACTTACATTCACAATTTCCTCCCTGTAACTATCAAAAAAATCATGAAAGTCATAGACTTCAATATTATCAAAATCTTTAATTTTTGTCTGCATTTTGATCCTCAATACCCTCCACAAGAACTTTATGGGCATGATCTAAATTACGAAAACCTTTATCTCGACAAATCTGTTCGACTTCCTGCAATATTTTATCTGTATTACTCATTTTATCCCCAATTGATTTGAATAAATTTGAATGGATTTTTCTACGAAAGAAGATTTGTTTCTTCTGTCAAATTCAGCCCCTTTATTCAATAAATCAAGGCTTTTTTTGTCAAGTGTTATGGAGATAGTTTTTCTTACCATTTTGAATATCAGGTTGTATTAGGTTATGTGTAACATTTAAGCATAAGTTATATTTAAATGTTTTGGTAATTTATATACTACAACACATAAATATTTATAAATACTTATATTCTAATATATTCTAATATGAGGTCAAAAATAAGTGAATTAAATACTATTGAAAAAACAGAAATAGAAAATTTGAGGATTACTTCTCAATATCCAATAATAAAGGAAAATATTATTTTGTTAAAACAAAATTTATTACCATCACAATTATTTTGTTTACAATATACAATTAAATCCCAAAAACCAAATACGACAAGGCAGTATTATGTTTCTATTGTCCATGAATTTTTTATTAGGGAGTTTGGACATAACACGAGTGAACTCAATGAAGTAATAGAAAACCTACAGAATAAAATAAAGAAAAAGTATGGATTTGAAAATATGTCAAGAAAAGATATTATTGCTAATCTTTTAGTTGACAAAAACATTTATCTTCTTTTAAACCAATCTTTGATGGATGTAGAGAATAAAATGAAAAAAGAGGTGGGTGTTAAATTAGATTGGTCCATAACAAATAAGACGGCAATAATAGAAATTATATTAAGAAAAATGAAAGTTAAATTTCCAACATATACAAAGATTAGCAATTCACTTGAAAAATTAAAATCTTTTGGATTTTTATCTAAGATTGTCGAAGACGGAAAAACTTATTGGACACTTAATAATAGATTTTTTTTAGAGTTTAAAGATAAATTTAAGGATATTTTAAAATTAGATATTAATTCTTTTTTGTAACCATCGTTGTAAGAACTGCTATTGCTTTTTCAAGTTTATCCATTCTCTCCTGCTGCTTCTGATTCTCTTCTTTGAGCTTTAATAGTTCCGAGCTGAAAACCTTTTTTGCTCCGATTAAATGAGCAGACTTTGATCTTCTTACATAAGTTTTTAATTCCTTTGCGCTGTAGCTCCAGCCGTACCTATTTGCCAGGGCAATGAGGTCTCCATGTAGGAGTTGAGCATAGAGCGTTGCTGAACTATGCCTTAAGCATTGAATATTAAGTTTAATGCTTATTGCTTTACTGCTTGCATTTCCTAACATCTTTAGGTAAGATCCATAATTAACATTAAACAACTTATTGTCATTATTTAGGCTTTTATAATACACTCCGTTAACAAACGCTTTAATATCCTCTGTAAATAATTGTATTGGAATGGTTCTTGGCTCTGTCTTTGATTCATTGCATTTAATCCAAAAACACTTATTTCCATCTTCATCAAAAACATCCCAGGTTAAATCCTTTTTTAATGCAGAGAACATTTCAGATTTTCTAAAGCCAGAATCAAAAAACATCAAAGTTAGTATTCTATACTCGAGCTTGTCAAACTGAGCTGCAACTTTCATTATATCATCTTGAGAAGTTGTTGGCTTTTCTTTTGGCTTTTCATCCTTGCCTATTGTCGCCTTGATCCATGAAACTTCTTTTGGATAGTTTTCATCTTCTCCCCTTGTATGCTTAAAATACTGCTTTAGGAATTTCTTTATATCCGCCTTAGTTGATCCTGAGAAGTTACTGCCATCATTCTTTTTTATGATGTTTCTGTTAAGGTTATTCAAGAAGTTTTCAATCTGCTCTCTCTTCGCTGTTTCTAGGTTAATGTACTTGCTTGTTAAAGTAAACATTACTTTAAGCTTTTTTATCCTTTGCTGCGTAAGCTGCTGGTTCAATAGGTGGTTTTCATATTCCTTCCAGGAAGCAACCTGTTTCATAATACCTAGAAAATACTAACTCCTATATAAATTATTCCCCCAATATGGAAGTTTATAAGTATGCCCCTACCGGGAGTTTCGCGCATAAGTTTCGAGTGTGCCATAAATTTGCTATGCAAATTTAATTTCACCAAAATTTAATGCCAATCGAACCCGGGTCACAAAGTCCGCAACCTTGTATTCTTATCCATTAAACTATAGGGGCTTGGAACCTTATTAATAAGGGGCTGTTTATAAATCTTATCTAGCCTATTTAACCACTAAACAATGGTGAAAAAACCGAAAGGTTTATAAAGGAGGTTTTGTGTTCTTTTACTAGTATAAGTCTGATAGAAATGGCAGATGGTTAAGATGAATGAACCAAAACGCTCACCAGGAATAGACCATAATATTTTAGTAGTTAGTAGAGATACTAATACAATAGACAGTATAACCTCTATTTTAGGAGACCGGATTCCGATTGACAAAAGATATAATATTAAACCAACCACTGATTTTGAAGAAGCTGTTGGGGAATTAAAGAAAAGTTTTTATGAAATTGCTATCGTATCTTCTATCGAAGAAAGCGATAAGAGTGTTGATTTAATAAAGCATATCAATGATTCTACAGATTTAGAAACGTTAGTTATTGCATTAACACCCAGAGTTTTAAATGAAAATCTAAATAACAGGGCTCTTGACGCTGGTGCTACCCTTCTTGAACCAGTTCCAATTTGCCCTGCGAATCTACGTAATACTGTGGAAAGGACACTTGAGATATTGGGAGGTTACACTGATCCATTAACCAAACTATATAAGAAAGAGATATTTCATGAAAGGCTTGGAAAGGAACTAAAAGACCTTTATGGTAGGAGGGAAGAAGATCACGAGATTGGGAAGGAAAAAAGACACGGAATTAAACAAGCTAGTTTTTTAAAAAGAGCTTATCGAAAAATAGTTACCGAAAATGCTGATCAACGTATTGGTGATAACTGCTATTCTTTGTTGTTTATGGACCTTGATAGATTTAAGGGGATCAACGACAAATATGGGCATGGTGTTGGTGATAAGGTATTAAAAGAAGTTGCAAGTGCAATTACAAGTATAACGCGTTCATCCGATATACAATCAAGGTGGGGCGGGGATGAATTTGGGATTGGTATCAGAGGGTGTAGTTATGAAAATGCATTAAATGTTGCTCAAAAAATACTAGAAGCAGTAAATAATATTGAGATTTATGCAGATAGTGAAAGAATTCAAATTGCGACTTCGATTGGGGTCGTCACCGCTACTACTGGGGAAAAATTCATAGTGGAAGAATTTTTTAAAGCCGCAGATGAAACACTTTACCATGCTAAAGGATTCGGGAGATGTAATGTAAAAGGCTATCCTGATTATCTGGCTGCTAATAAAGCTAAATTAGCTAATACTAAATAAAAAACCCTTAACTTCTTCACTTTTATAATCCGGAAACGTATGCCAGAATTCTACAACTTTATCGTCTTTAAACTCCAGAACCTTATGCGCCCAGACTTTTTCTGAGAGCTGTTCTTTATAATTTGTTCCTTTTTTGAAGGAAGCCAGAACTACCTCTTTCTTTGTTAGGTAACCTGGATCTAGATTTATTTTTCTTTTGTTGTTTTCTGAATAGTTTTTTTCAAGATTGGTTGTGAATATTTTTATACCTGTTAGTTCCCCTTTTTTTATCTCTTTTTTAAAAACAATTATTTTTTTTATTAGGTTTTTGCCCATTTCTTTTTCATAATAAGAAGTAAAGCTGTCAAAATCATATTCATTGCTTTGTTTTTCAATCTCTCCAAATTCTTTTATTAAGTCTTTAAGGGCTTTTTCGTAAATATCCCTATTGGAGAACATTATTGCGAGTAAGAGTTTGGTTGGCATTTTTTGATAGGATTTTGGTTTAATAGGCTGTAAGAGGAATAATATTTAATAATGTTTCCCATGGGAGTTGATATTCAGAAAACGGTTTAATGTGAATACAAAGACGGGCCTGAACTATCAAGTGAGGGATTAGCTAAGTTGATTAGCTTAGTTCTCCCTGTACTGTCAAATACTTTTTTAAATAATTTAACGGATTTTGGGTCAAACTGGCTACCCGTATCTTGGACTAATACATTCATCGCTTCCTGGGGTGTTTTTCCTTTTCGGTAAGGCCTTTTACCAATCATTGCCTGAAATGCATCAGTAACTGCAAATAGGTTGACTGTTCTTGGTAGTTCAGATGAATGAATTCCATGAGGATATCCTTCCCCATCATATCTTTCATGATGATGCAATACAATTTTCCCTGCATCGCCAGGAAGAGTTGAGCCAATAATTTTATATCCGTTTTCCGGGTGTTGTTTAACCGTTTCATACTCTTCATTGTTTAATTTTCCCGGCTTATTCAATATGTCCTCAGGTATTCCAATTTTTCCAATATCATGCATGCTTCCGCCCCACAAGATTGAATCTAACTCATCCTGACTAAACTTTCTTTTAGAGGCTACATATATCGCCATACCTACAGCTCCTTCTGAATGCACAGCTGTCCAATCGCTTTTTACTGCAAGAGACTTATACATCAAGTTAAGCGTAGACTCATGCTGCCCCATATATATAAAATAGGCCGAAGTCTTGAAAGCAATATATTCAAATAACCACCTTTCCTGATCATTGAGCCTATGTCCGGAATTTCTATTTGCAACAAGCGAGCCTACAATGCGTTTTCCCATGTAAATAGGGGAAGCCATATAATGAGTAGCGGTTATGTCTTTTTCTGACGGATTTGGAACTAAATCCATACCCCTTTGAGTATACTTATGTTCCGTGATTCCTGTACTCCGCATGACTTCCTTTCCGGCAGCTTTTATCCTTGCAATAACATCCTTACCGGATCTTTTACTAAAGTCTATGGTTGAACCGCGTATCATCAGGGCATTTTTGCCCAGGGCCCCCTCCTTTTTTTCCATGAGGGTTACATCAGCCTTAAATTCATCAGAGATTAAGCCGACTAATTTTTCTGCAGGCGGGGGGATAAGGTGGGTGTTGCTATACTCTGCAAAAAGAGAATAAATTTTTTTATCAAATTCGTTTGTCCTTCTGTAAATCGTATTTTCTTGTGATAATCTTTTTTTTTCTTCGATTGCAGCGCAATATAATTCTATAATCGGTGTTGTATCTTCCTTTCCACTAACAATCTTAGAAAGAGCCTTCTTAAGGTCATCCACATCTCCTGAACTAGCTTCACCCCCTCTATCATTCATTTTCCATATTTGAATTGTATCTTCTTTATAAACTTTTCTTTTGTAATCTTTCTAAAGTAGTTACTAATATATAGTATCCAGGATATACTTCAAATATTAGTAAAACCGTAAAGAAACTTGCAATGCTTTATAAAAATTAAAAATTTTCATTGAAGTCAATAACCCTTCAAACTAATCTGGCCTTTTCTTTTGTTCTCTGGAACCTCTTTTACTTCTTCACCTACTTGTTTCTTGACAGCCAGGGCAGTCTTCTTTCCGAGAATCTGCTCCAGAACTTCTAATTTTACTTTTTTAACGTCTGCTATATCTTTTATTTTGTTTCTGTAAAGCGCTCTTGCCCTTACCCTTCCAACCTGCCCCAGCTTTAATAAAGGCAGCAGCTCTTCCTTGACGCCATACTTCAGCCTGAGCCTTAATTTGACAATCTCCTTAATCAGGGGCTTGAAGTGCAGTAGTTTACTTAACTCTTCACTGCTGTACAATAGCCAGTCTGTAATGTCTAATTTAGCCCTTAATTCACCAGGCCTTACTGCATATCCTTCCAATAAAAACTCCTCATCTTTTTCATTAGCCCAGTCCTGGAGCATCATTGCTGTTTTGACAGAATTCAAAAAGTCTTCGTACTCCTGCTCGTACATCGAAGGCTCTTTTTCCAGCAAAAAACTATTCTCTATGACCAGTTTTTCCTGCACCTTCTCGTATTCCTTGACTTTTACCCTCAATAAAGGCCTCATCTCCAGAGTATGGGATGTCATCTGTAAAAATGAGAAAGAGCTCATCCTTCTGTCAGAGGCTTCCCTTAAGCAGCATATAAAGAAATATGCAGTCAAAGGGTCAATATAAAGCTCTGCAACCCTCTTGCCTATTATTGTAGCCTTTACCTTAAAATCATCCATCTCATCCGCGCTTTTAAAATCTTCTCCTTCTTTTGCAATGAATTCCCACTCTGAAAGAAGGTCAAGCATCTTCATAATGATGTTTTCAAGCTTATCCATATCTGCAAACTGGAATGCCCAGAAAGTCCTGCTGAAAAATTTTATAATCTCTTTTTTGCTTCTTGTGAAATTCGCCGCAATCAGGCTTAAGATATAAGTCCTTAAAACAGGCTCTACAGCCAGCTTAGAATAGATCTCTTCTGGATTGCCAAGTACATAGTTCTCGTAAATCCTGTTTTTTTCAGGTTCAGTGGAGGCTATTGCAATTGCCTCGCCTACATTATCAAATTTTGGGCGGCCAGCGCGGCCAGCCATCTGCAGGTATTCTAAAACAGGGATGTATGTTAAGCCTCTAGGGCCATATCTTCTTAAGTCTTTTATGATAGATCTAAAAGCTGGAAGGTCAAGGCCATACGAATTATGCACTATAAATCCATTAGCAACAAACATATGATCATTTTTAGGATTTTGAGGCAATTCAACATCATAAACCTCTTCTTCACAATCAACCCTTTTTATTTCCCGTATAACATCCCAAAATATATCTCCTTCAAAATCTGAATCTCTCCATCCTTTCTTGATTACCCAGCCTAATTGGTTGCTACATAGTGGGCATTTGCGTAATTGAAAAAATTCATCAATTTTCTTCCCTTTTTTGATTATATTTTTAAAAATCCATTCTCCGAGTGTATTGAGGCTCCAGAACCACTCTGTATTGCTTCTACTTCCAACTCTTCTTTTTTTTATTAATTCATAATGGTGGTTTAAGCTGCTATCATTCTTTTTTGGTTCGCAACTCAAAATCTTTTTTAATTTCCTAGATCCTAATTCCTTATTCTCCCCGAGTAGTTTAATAACTTTTAATTTGATTTGCCCCCATTTTTTTTGATCTTTCGTTCTTCCAGAAAAAATATCTTTGTAGATTTTATAGCTGCAATTGTTACATAAAACATAATTTAGGTTAGAACATAATTTAGCAATTAAATCAATAAGGCAATTCTGTTTTCTTTGAATATTAAAACCAATAAATCTGTAGAAATCGATTATGCTTCTTTTTTGATGTACAGTCAACTCAAACTGGGGCAAGGTAAGGTATTCTCTTTCATAAATTTTCATAATGCCTTCTTTTCTTTTTCTTATCCTAGAGACTATCCCAAACCTAAGAAGGTTTTTTTGTATTTGTTTGACTAATTTTTCTGAAGTGTTGCTAAAACCAACTCCTAATCTCTTGTCTACGTAACCATCTGTATCAAATAAACCTTTCAATAACCATGAAATATTTTCGAAATCCATTCTCATTAAATTTTCAGAAATATGTTTTTTATCTCTTTTTTCTACCCCGCATCTTACTAAAAATTCTCTAAACCACTTATTTTTGCCAAAAACCAGGCTGGGTGTGCCATGGTAAGTTTTTGTTTTCCTGCAATTTAATTTCAACCTGTTACATATCTCCTCAACATTTAAAAAAACCTCATTGTCCATTCCGACTATAGTTGGGCTTCCTTTATACTTAATTTTTCCACAATTTGTTTCTGCTCCAGAGTATCCATCTCCCAACATAAGCCCTATGAAATAAGATAGTTTATGGTCAAATTTATAATTCGGAATGGGGATGTTATTATCAAAAATAAAATCCATAATAGAAGGAATTTTTATATGTTTAAGATTCAACCTCCCAATTGTTGCTATTTTATCTTTTTGGCTGATATTTTCTGCTGGAACCACCATCTTTCTGTCTTTTCTTTTAATGAGTATTTTATGATTTGGCGTAACTTTTATTGAATAACCTGAAACTGAAGAAATTTGAATAAGTTTTGAAGAGTTCATAATCCGATTAACTTTTTTAGCTTTCATAGAAATTAACTTATTTTTGGAAAGCGCAAAAAGTGGATTAGAACTCTTAAACTTTGAAACTTCAGTTTCGGACATATCATGCCAAATCATAGCATCTTTTGATAAACATAAAGTAGGAGTACAGCATATCACCTTTATCTTTCCTTCCCTGAAATTGTCTTCAATCAACGCTCTCTGTTTCTGGGTGAGGCCTGCATGATGAAAAGAAATCCCTTTCTTGATGCAATAAGCCAGCCTTGTACACTGTTTTGTCGGCTTCGATAATGCTTTTAAAGCCTCTTCGCTTAAGTTGTTTAAAGCCAAGCTTTCTGTTTTGATCTTTTTTGAGATGTCTTCTGCAGTTTTTTCTGCACTTCTCTTAGTGTTGACAAATACTAAAGCCTGCTTGTTGAGCTTAATGGTGTCGAGAACTATATTGAGGACATCATTGTCAGTTTCGTGAGGGATTTTTTTAATAGTGGGCATTTTAAAAGGGAGATTTCCGGGGTTTATTAAATTTTTTAAAGATATGATGAAATAATAACAAAAATCCAATAAATATATAAATAACTTTAATAAAAAATATATCCATGTCCCCTGGAGTCCATCATATCCATAAGAGGCACAGAAAACACAAGAAACTGGAAAAATTCCCTCATCCTAACAGGTGGATTGCTTTTCTTGATGGGTTTTTGTTGGCTATAGCCGTTATTGGACCCTTATCAAATATCCCGCAAATAGCAAAAATATTTTACTTAAAGAACTCGTTAGGCGTTTCTATAGTTACTTTCTCTCTTCTTGCGCTATTTAACATACCATGGATAGTTTATGGCATTGTTCATAAAGAAAAGCCAATTGTAATTGCCTATATATTATGGCTTATCACTAATTCTATTGTAGTAATTGGTATTCTGATTTATCCATAAGAAAGATTCTCAATTAAAAAATTTGAATTCAAAAATAAATCAGACAACCTTAACATCCCACTCATAGCCTATACTCTTCTCGCCATCAGAAACAGTGACCTTGACCTTTTTATCCCCTCTTGAAGTGAATGTGCGTTCCATTACAGCTGTTGCCTCGTATTTCTCAAGCCTGCTAAAAACCCATTCATAAGTTAACTCATCGCCATCCTTATCCAAGGCATTAATCCAGAAAACAATTGGCTTATTAACATCAGCAATTGTATCTTTGCTTACTTCAATTGTTTCAGGAGGCCTGTTTTTGTCAAGAACAGTTATAGTTGAGGTTTCACTAACATTGTTCTTCCCATCATCTGCCATAAAGTTGAGAAGTATATCCATTTTACTTTCGTATTTGGAGACGAAATCAAAATCAGGCTTCCATGTAAAGATATTTTCCTCTAAAAAAGCCCCTTCAGGAGGATCAATAACGGAAAAGGTTATTTCGTCATTATCCGGGTCAGATGCCTTTAAATATATCATTAAAGTTTCATCCTCATTAACTTCAAAATTGCCTATTTTGCTAAAGATGGGCTTTCTGTTTGACTTTTTAACAATTATCTTGACAAATTTATGAGAAGAATGGTAGCTGTCTGTGGCAGTAACCTTAACATAATGCTCGCCGGCATCGTCATAGGTTGTTTTATGGGTGTCTTTGTTCATCCACCCTGAATAGGAGAAGCTTAGAAGATCGTTATCAGGATCATCATATTTTGGCTGTATCTTTACTATCTCACCTTCATTAACTACTATATCCTCAAAATCTTCCATGGTAAAGGGCCTGTTGCTATCCTGTACCACAACCTTGATATCCTTTTTGATTTCTCCGCCTTTAGTTACAGCAATAAATGTTACTGGGAAGCTTTTTACAAGCAAACGAAACTTATCAAGAGCATAATCGAAAACGCTTTCTTTTTGCACTGCGTTATAATCAGGTTTCCATTCAAAAACATTGTCTTTGAAAGAAAACCCTTCCGGCAGGCCAGTAGCGGAAAATGATATTTTATCATTATCGGGGTCATTAGCCTTTAGTTCTATTCTTAAATTTTCATTTTCCCTCACAAAATAAAGGCTCTTGATGTCAAATTTAGAGGGCCTGTCTTCATTTTCAATAATCACGTCAATTTCTTCTGTGCCTGAAAAACCCCTGCCTTCAACAGTTAAGGTAACTGTGTACTTGCCCGCGCTATCATAATCTGTCAGCCAATAATTGTCATTCCCTATTGGTTCTGAGATATCATAGCTTAAGCCGTATTTCTTTAAATCTGGCAGGTTCAATTTTACAACTCCTGTCTCTTTGGTTGTGACATCCTCTATTGCAGCAAGAATATCTTTTATATCTACATTATTAACCTTAAGCTGCCATTTATTGCTTACATTGTTTATGCCGTCAGAAATTACAACTTCAACGTCATACTTCCCGCTTTGGTCATAGTCAGATGAAAATTCAAATTTATTGCCTTCAGAAACCTTCTTGCCATTTAAAAACCATGAATATGTCAGGGGGTCTTTGTTTAAGTCGCTTGCCTGGATATCAAATTTTAATGTTTTTCCCTCGTCAATCTCAATAGCCTTATCTGGCGGGTTAAAGGTTTCTATTGATGGCTTTTCTTCTTTTTTAATCACCAGGATTATAATCTCTTCTGAAGTGGATAATTCACCGTCGCTTACAGTTATAATAACTGTATATTTTCCTGCGTCACCATAAGCTGTCTGCCACTCACCATCTTCATCTAATGGGTCTGTGTAGGCATAAGTCAATTTCTGGTCATCAGGATCATTAGCCTCTGCCTGCAAGCTTACCAGATCTGTCTCTTCATATTCGAAAATGGTTATAGAATTAACAAAATAGGCTGATAAAAGCAAAACTAAAACAAATGTGAATATTACTCTCTTCAATTCAACCCCCACGAAAAATGCTAACGCATTTTCCTAGTAATAAATTATATCCTATAATTTATATACCATTAAAAAAATAAATAAAAAATTAACTTTTTTGTACTATTCCCGTTATAATAGGCGCTCTGTTTACATTCTCTACCAGTATCTTTACATCCTGGCTTACAGTATCTGTACCGTCAGAGGCGGTTACAGTAACAGTATATTCTCCTGCATCGTCATAAGTAGTTTCCCAAACCCCTTCATCACCAACAGGATCTGAAATTGTAAAGCTTATTTCATCTCCGTCAGGATCAACTACATCAGGAGCTATTATCACTACCTCATTTTCCTTTACCTCTATAAGCGATATTTCCTCCATAACAGGCTTTCTGTTGGTGTTCTCTACAGTAACTGACCATAACTGGCTTGTTAAATCATTATCATCTGAAACATCCACTTTTATAGTATGGGATCCGGAATCATCATAGGTTGTCTCGTAAGTATAGGCTTTACCAGTGCTAACTTCAGCGCCGTCCAGTTTCCAAGAATAATCCAACTCATCTCTGTTTAAGTCGCTTGCTTCAATCTCAAAATCAATATCTTCTGTTTCTTTTATAATAACTATAAGCTGTTGCGGCTCAAAGCTGTCAATTGTTGGTTTTTCTTCTTTTTTATTGACAATTATCAAAACATTCTGGCTTGTTGTTAATTGGCTGTCAGAGGCGGTTACAGTAACAGTATATTCTCCTGCGTCACCATAAGCTGTCTGCCACTCACCATCTTCATCTAATGGGCTGCTGAATGTAAATATTATCTGATCCTCATCCGGGTCTTGAGCCTCAGTAACCAGGCTTACCAGCTCTGTTTCTTGAACAATTATAGCAATAGCCTCTTCAACCTGAGCTTCTTCGATTATTTCTTCAATAATAGCGATATCTTCCTCGCTTATGGTAGTATCTTCATCTAATTCTTCTTCAAGAGCTTCCTCGTCTGTTAATTCTTCACCCTCATCAATTACTTCACCTTTTTCGTCTAATTCTTCTGATAAAATATCGAAAATATCCTCTGCTATGCTCATAACTTCTTCTGATTCCTCTTCAATAGGGATTTCTTCAGCAACTTCTTCATCTGTGGATTCTTCATCTACTTCTGCTGGCAAAACCTCCCCTAATGTTTTTTCAATCTCGCTGCTTATGTCTTCCAAATCATCCAGGGGCAATGACTCATCCCCATATAATTGCTCGTACGTATCACAGCCTGCTAAAAAGAAAACAGATAGTAAACTTAAAAACACCAATATAAAATTAGATTTGTTCATTATGATACCCCTCCATTTTTTTGAGCATAATTTTAAAGTGTTGTTATTCTAAAATACTAACTGGTATTTAAACTTTTCGAATAGTAAAAATAAGTAAAAGTTAAATCAAGGAGAGCACTGAATCTCAAGACAGGATAGTGAAAGATGGCTCCGCTGAGATTTGAACTCAGGACTTCGAGAGGCTTTAAAAAAACCTTCACTCGATCTCCGACTGAATTGTTATCAGTCGAGCGCTCTAACCAGGCTGAGCCACGGAGCCAGTGATATTAAATTGGCAACGCCAATTTATGGCGTTTACCAAAACGCCCCTGACCAGACTCGAACTGGTGACCTTATGGTATCAGCGCAATGCTAACAGCCATACGCTCTGTATAGTTCTCTGACATTGCGTCAGAAAATACCTACTAAGCTACAGGGGCAAAACACTATTGATAGAACCTTTGATTTATTTATAAAACTTTCTGAGTTTTTCTGCTTGAGAAGAGAAATGTGTTTGGATAATAAAAAAGATATACAAGAAGTTTTATAAAGACTGCTTTTTTCCCGAATTCTAGATGAAGAACAAGATGTGAATACTATACTCACGGATAAGATTAATTGAACAATAGTTGTCTGTTCGTAATATCCCAAAGGGGTACAAAAAAACGCAAAAGTGTTTTTTACGTAAGTAAAGGGCATATACATTGCTCAAATATTTGTGCCTTTTGCTATACCAAGAAATCGATCTTGCAATGTGTTCTGGGTTTTAATAAAAAAAGAGTTGGGATAAAGAATGGAATGTAAAAAATTGAAATCGGGCAAAATTTTATTGGTTTTAATAGCTTGCATCATTTTTTTTGCCAGTAATTTAGGAGTTGTCTTGGCTGATGATGTTACAAGATCCTTTTCATCTGCGACTGTAAACACAGGCGATCAATTAACAGTAGTGTTAAATGTGGAGATAACAGGGAATGGAAGCTATTACATAATTGATGAATTAACACCTTCTGGTTTTTCCATTGTAGATTCAGGAACTGGCAACTCTAATGAGGCAGGCCATCTAAAATGGGCAGTAATTGGAAATGTGAACTCTGCTTCTTATTATTATTCAGTTAGCTCTAATACAGCCGGAGGCTATAATTTTAATGGAAACTATTTCATCGAGGGTATGGAAAATGAGCAAAATATTAGTGGAGATTATCATGTTACTGTTGAAGGGGATTCTGCGCCGTCTGAGGACAATGGAGGAAGTAGTGTAGGAAGCGGTGGTGGAGGAGGCGGAGGAGGTGGAGGAGGCGGTGGTAGAGGCATAGCTAGAACTGATGATAGTCAGGAAGAGGGAGATACTCCAATCGAGGATATAATAGAATGGGGTAAGGATGTTGGCGAGGGATTAGCGGAATTGGGCAAGGATGTTGGCGAGGGGTTGGCAGGAGGCCTATCAAAAATAACAGGAGAGGTTATTGGGGACATAGGAGGACCCAAATGGTCTTTTTACACTGCTGTTTTTGTTATCCTGATTGCTGCTGGTTTAATTGTATTCAACCATAGGAGAAATAAAGATGATGATAATCTAAAAAGCGACAAAGGCAAATTAAAAAAAAGAAAAAAATTATAAAAATATTTCTGTCAAACAATCTCTCCAACAACACTCCTAAGCATGTGCCCTGTAACCCTGACATCACAGAATTTCTTTAAATCCAGCCTTTTCTTAACGCCTATGATCAATGGGTAAGTTCCAATCTGCCTTCCGAAGGTTGTGTTTCCGTCATGGATTTCCATCCTGATTTCTTTTAATATTGTGCCTATCGGGACTAATTTTTTAAGCATTGCATTGTCTATTTTCTGCCTTATTTCGTTGCGCCATTTCCAGTAGTACCTTTTGTTTTTTTTGATGAATTTATTCCCTGCTTCTTTGTAGAGTGGAGTGCCTTCAAATATTGAAACTTGCCTTATATTTATCCTTCTTACCAATAGATTATTAATTAATATTTTATTTAAAAAAAACATATTTTGTTTATGTGTTTCCTTGCTTTCGTTTTTAAGACCAAAAATAATGTTTATTCCCGGCAGAAATTTAGGCATTCCGTTTTTTCCGGTTTCTTTTCCGAATTTGTTCAGTATTTCAATGGCTTTGTAGGTGATTTCAGGATTGGAGTTTAAATTATTGGCTTTAACAACCTCTTTGTCAAAGCTTTCAACGCCTAAAGCTGCGACGTTTCCTTCTGTGCAATATTTTACTATTGCTTTTGTTATGTTGTTGTTTTTGTCATTAACAATCTTCACTGGGTTGACATTATCGATATGCAAAACCTTAATGTCCTTGCAGTCTTTTCTTATGTTTTTTAATAGCTCGATAGCCTCAGGATAAGAATAAAAGCAGCTCTGTTTTCCTATCCTAAAATATCTTTTGCCTAGATTATATAATTTTTTAATTTCGCTGAGGGCATCTTTTGAATCCCTAAATTCCAGCTTATGCTTCAAAGGCTCTGTGCAGAAACTGCACTTTCCAATATCGCAGCCATGGGCTGTTTCAATTTCAATAATCCTCAAATCAGGAATCTGGCCTATTATCTTTGCTCCTTCAACAGCATAATGATTAATTTCGCCATATTTAGGATCAAATTCTTCAATTTTATCAAAAACCTTTAAATCAACCTTCTCAAAAAACTTTCCACCTTCTAACTGGGTTCCAAAAACAGCTGGTCCAGTCAATATTTTCTTGCAGTTTAGATTTTCGATTAATCTATTGACTTCGGACAAAGTGCCTGGCAAGGCAGAAAGATATTTGCCTGGAACATGCACTCCAAGAATCACAACCAAGGTATTTGTTTTGTCAAGAATTTCTTTTATGTTTTTGTAGTTTTTAGTTAGGTTGTATGTCTTTATATCCGTCTTTAATGGCTCTTTTTTTGTTTTTTTATTTTTTAATGATGGGTCTTTTTTATTGGTTTTTAAATTAGAATTGTAAAGCCTCAAGTCATCTATTGTAATATAATCAACTTTGTGCCCTTCCAATGATAATTTGCCATAAATATACCTGGGGTATGTGCCTAAATAAGGCGGTACTCCAAGGCCTGCTGGCTCGTCTGTGTAGCAGTCCAGTATTGTGCATCCCATACTATTAAAGAATTAAATAGTGAATAAAAAGGTTTGGGTTTGATTTTTAGATTAGAGTAAAATAAAGTTTAATCTTGTTTATCACTATCTATTTTTAAATCAAGCCAATCTACGATATCTTGAGCTAATTTTTTCATTAAGTCTTCTCTTTTATGGCCTTCAACTGCGGAGTATTCTAATCCGGTCTTAAATGATTCTTTCTCTACTTTATGAACCGAAGCAAAATAATCATCATTACATTTCGCCCATTGAAGCAAGGGTGCCTGCCCTATCTTCAATACAATTTTCTTTTTATGAGGATTATCTACTGGTTCTACACTGTAAGTACTTATCAAAGTTGAACCATCTTCATAGTGATTGTTTTCCATACTTATTTTGCAACTATACTCACTGCTCAATGTTTCTTTTAGATCGGCTAAAGGAGCTTCATACAATTTCTTTTGGGTATTAGCAGTTTGTATATCTGGATGATTTTCAAGTGTTCTTAAATATTTAAGATGGTCTTCTTGTTCTGGAGATTTTGTTTCTTTTCTTTCTAAAGATTCTATCCCTTGCTTAATACTATGAGGTATTACTATGCACTTTTCCACTTCCTCATTTATACGAGTAATATCATTCAAAAGAATTGCTAAGTTATTCACACTACGAGGTAAAGACTTGTATTGTATAGCGTACATATCAAGTATATTATCCATATCAACCACCATTAAGACTCCAAGAAATAAATCCCAGAGTGTTTTATCATTACCACACTCTTTTTTAACCAACTAACATTAATCTATTTAAATCCTTTTCGCTTTAAAATTTAAGATATCATTAATCCTGCCGCCTTTCTTCCAGAACAGATAAACATACCTGAACATAGCAATGTAAATCAGAACAACCATTGCAACAAGAAACTGCTGCTTATATGCAAAATTAATCAATACTGCTGCAATAGTAAAGTAAGTGACAGCAACTGCAATCTGGGCTATAGGGGCTAAAATAACATCCTTCTCTTTCTTAAAGTAAAACAGTTTTATAAAGCCATTAACTGCTGATGGTATGATCATCAAGACAAGCCAGTACAGCTCTAAAAATCCCACAAAATAAAAAGAGACGAAGCTTAGAAGTATCAGGCTCCAGTCAGTAAAAGAGTCAAAAATCCTGCCAAAGGTTGTTGTCTGTTTCGTCATCCTTGCAAAAAGGCCGTCCAGTTTATCAGTTGCAATTATGATTATGAGTATTATCAATGCCTTGTTGATACTGCTCCTGAACACCATCACCATATAGAGAGGTATTAAGGCGAATCGTGCAGCAGTTATAATATTGGGCAGATTAATTATTTTCTCTTCAATATTTTTAGAGGCTTTTATCAGATAATCAATGCCTGAAACCAGTGTTATTATCACCGCTATAAGCATAAGGTGCCCGTTATAGGGGATATTCAGTATTACTGCAATAATTGCAATTGTCTGGCTTATTGTTTTTATTTTGCCCAATATGCTTGCGCTTATAACAATGCCGCTAACCAAAGCAATCAATCTTATGACTGTAATTATCACTTCCCTTGTGATTATCGCTATAGCCATCCATGCATCAACACCCCTGCCAATAAGAAAAATCAATGCTACACCAATCAGCAGTTTGTCAGCAATAGGATCAAGTATTTTCCCAATTTCAGTAATCTCTTTATTTTTTCTTGCAATATAACCGTCTAAAGCGTCTGATAATGACAGTATAATAAAGACAAAAGCAGCAATGTAATCTTTATAAGGCAGATTACTTAATAAGAATGCCGCGAAAACAGGTATGAGCAGAATCCTGATTATTGTTATAATGTTTGATTTATAGAGCAGCTGTTTCATTCCAAAACATAAGATTTATAATACTTATATAATTTTCTGTTTGTATGAAATATGACCTGCACATACACACTAAATATTCCAAATGCAGCAATTTAAAGCCGGAGATATTGTTAAAGCTGGCAAAAAAACTTAAGTTTGACGGCATTGCAGTTACAGACCACAATACAATAAAAGGCAGCTTAGTTGTTTCAAAATTGAACAAAGAAAAAGATCTTGAAGTGATAACCGGAAGCGAGATCAACACACCAGATGGGAGCATCCTTGCGTATTATATAAATGAAGATATTAAATCGAAAAATTTGCTGGATGTTCTGGATGAGATAAAAAAACAGGGAGGTATGGCAGCAATAGCTCATCCTTTCAGGCTTTCCTTTAATCGTGAACATCATTTTAGATACCCTATAGAGAAAATAAAAAATAAAATTGATGCTATTGAGGCATTTAATGCGAGGAATCTCCCAGGCAATAACATGAAGGCAATCAAGACAGCAGACAAATTAAAGATTACCAAAATAGCTGGCTCTGATACCCATTTTGCTTTTGAGTTTGGCAAGGCATATACTTTGTTTGAAGGCAGTTTAAGAGATGCTGTCAAAAAAAACAAAACAAAGATAAAAGGAACAATAATCTTCGGGCCTGTTGGAGGGCTTATAAGTTACTTTAGATATCGCCTATTATAGCAAAATTTATAAATAAAAATAAAAAATAAAATTTTAAAATGGAATTTTTGGTTTTCATCTTAAGCTGCCTTTATTTTATGGTGCCGGCGTACTTCGCAAATATGGCTCCTGTTTTTGCCAGAGGATCTTTTAAAGAGCTTAAAGTGCCCCTTGATCTCAATACAAGATTGAACAAACACAGAATTTTCGGCAAGAACAAGACTTTCAGGGGACTGTTTTTTGGCATTATTCTTGGCGTAATAACCGCCTTTGGGCAATACCTTCTTTATAATTTTGATTTTTTCAGGCTTATCTCACTTATTGATTATTCTAACTGGCTCCTGATAGGATTTTTATTCGGCAGCGGAGCAATTTTTGGCGACTTGGTTAAGAGCTTTTTCAAAAGAAGGTTTGATATCAAGCCCGGCAAACCATTTATTCCATGGGACCAGCTGGATTTTGTTATTGGCTCTTTGGTATTTATCTATCCAGTATCCAGATTATGGCTGCCATTTGACAAGATACTGGCCATATTAATTCTAAGTTTTGTTCTGCATATTATAGTAAACCATGTAGCTTATTACTTAAAGATAAGGAAAGAGAAGTGGTAATTAAGTAAAAACAGCAATTGGGTTAGAGCTAAAAAGATTATACCGCTAGAAATGACCTTCAGATAATTCTTTTTTCTTCTGTCTAATAGCAAAGAACCTGTTGCCATTCCAAATAGAATGATAAAAAGAGCCCCGATCAGGAATAAATTTGTATCTTTTGAGCTTAAGAAAAAGGTAAAAGCCAGAACTGCATATATCAGCCCGGATTTTTTAAAATAATCCTTAATTTTCGCTTTTGAAAAATAAAATATTGACAAAATTATTAATAAAAACACCAAGAAGATATTCACTTTTAAGAAAACTAAAAAGAAGACTAATGATAAGACAAAAAATAGATTTTGCAAAAAAATGAAATATTTTCTTCCGGGCTTTTGCTCTTCAGGAGCTATTGACACTAAAATCATGCCCAGTATTAATCCAAAAAAGGATATCAAGCTTGCCAAGAAATAATTGATAAACTGCATTTTATTCCAGTTTCATTATTTTGTCAACCCTTCTATGGTGCCTTTCTTCCTTGCTGAAAGGTGTTTCGAGCCATATCTTCACTATTTTTTTTGCCAAGCCTTCCTTGGTTGTTCTTTCGCCCAGGCACAAAACATTGCCGTTATTATGCTCACGAGACATCTTTGCAGTGTACTCGTCAAATGCTACAGCAGCCCTGATTTTATTTACTTTATTGGCTGCAATGCAGCTTCCAATGCCTGTGCCGCAGATTACAATGCCCCTGCTGTTTGTTTCAGAAACTTTCTTTGCAACTTTGTAGGCAAAATCAGGATAATCGCAGCTTTCTTCGCTGTTTGTGCCAACATCTTCATATTGGTAATTTAGTTTTATCAGGTATTTTTTTATAAGTTCCTTTAACTTGAACCCTGCATGATCAGAACCTATTATTATTTTTTTCATTTTTATTGATTTTATATTAAACTCAATGTTTTTAAATCTTTCTCTAAGGCAGGAACACCATCGTAGTTTATGTATTCCTCTGGCTTTATCCACTTGAAGTCCATGTTTTCATGGCATAGTTTAACATCTTTAGAGTCTGATTCGCATAAAAATGGGATAACAACCCATGTCTTTTCTTCTTTATCGTCAACAACCTTGACTATTTCTCCCTTTTTTATGATTCTTGCTTTTAATCCTGTCTCTTCTTCAATCTCCCTCAAAACACTCTCCTCTGCAGGCTCAAACTCTTTTACAAACCCGGAGCAAAAGCCCCATTTTCCAGGGTAGTTCTTGTCATCCAAGGCTTTCCTCAGGATAAGGATTTTTCCTTTGTTTTTTACCACGCCAGCAACAGCAAAATAGGTTTTCATTTTTATATAATTATGAAATAGAGTCCTAAGAGCATCAACAAAGCCGAGATTATTTTTATACTTAATGTTTTTCTGTCAATTGCTTCTTTTATTATCCTCGGGAAGAAGATTGAGAGTATGACAGCTAAAATCAATGTGAAGATGTTCTGGAAACCCCCCACTAAAGTTACTAGTGAAACTGGTGCTCTCTGGATTGCAAGATAAGCAAAGACCACGCCTGCCATGCCTATTCCCTCTACTGTGTACATAAAAGAACCTTTTTTAATTCCAAATTCTTTTATTGTTTCTTTTGTTTTTTTAAGCGCGGTTTTTGAAAAAGCCAGTACAACTAATACTAATATAAGAAAACCAGTTTCTCTCAATATCATCATTGTTGAAAAGTTTGTAGATGATGCAAGTTTCAACAGAAGGTTATGGACAGCCCAGATAAAAGAAGACAAAATAATTAACAGAACGCCTTTGCGTAGTAATCTGCCATTTTTATGGTCTGATGAGATGAGGAAAGTGCCTGAGATTATCAGGATAAAAGCAAGATAATGTTTTGGAGATAGCATCTCATTGAGGAACATAGTTTCGAGCACCAATACAAACAGGGGAGTGATCCCATATAAGGTTATTATCCTTGAGACTTCTTCTTTGTAGAGCACATATATAAAAAAATAATATCCCAACCCTGCAAGAACGCCTGACAAAAGAAGTAAAAAAGTATTTGTTAAGCCTGGGTTTCTGAAAGGCTCCATAAAAAGAAGAAGCAGGCTTAAGAATGCTGTTGGAGCTATAAATAAAAGATAGCCAAGGGGGCTTTTTATATGCTTAACGCGCATGAACTTTACAATTATACTGCCAAATGCCCACAGAAAAGGGGCCATTAAAGCAAAAAATATCCATTCCATCTTAACTCCTTACAAATCTGCTGTGGCCCCACTGTATCAGCAAATCGACTTTTAGATTTTCCAAGCTTTGCGGGGTGTCGCATGCCCCGAAACAGGAGCCCATCCAAATAAGAACGCCAGCATTTGTTTTAGTTTCTATCTCTTCCTTTATTTCTTTTGCCTTTGGCTTCAGACCGTCAGGTAACTGGATGCAGACTGTTTTTGCCCTTGATTTTTTTATTTCAGAGATTGCTTTGGAAAGTTCTAAATTATATTGCATGATTATAGAGAATAAGAATGAGTTTAAAAGGGTTTTTGTTTAGGCTGCTTTGTAAAGTTTATTCATTTGGACTTTATAAGCAACTTTACTTGTATCTTTAAAATATTGGAGTTTATTGGACCGATGGTTATTTTTTTGAGGTTTTTTATTTCCATATTTAGATAAAACATTCTTAAGAATTTTATCCAAATTCTCTTTTATTTCTATAAAGCTGTCACGCTCATGATCAACTAATTCGTCTTTTCTTTTATTTATTTCTTCTTCTAATTGAGCTGAATAGTTTTTAAAAATGTTGTATAATTCATTGCCTTTGTTGGGATTATTATTGATATAGTTCTTGATAGCTGATCTTACTTTTATTGAGCTTTGTTTATTGGTGATTGAGATATTGTCAATAAATTTTCCTTGTAAGTCGCCATATTCTCTTAATCCGTCTAAATAAGCGAAAACACCCTCTTTGATGTTTCCACTATCTACCAATATATCCCCTATTTTTAAATAAGAATCGTCTATTAATGATTTTTCTGCGTCGTGTTTTTTTATAAGTTTTATTGTTTTTTTGTAAGTGTTTATTGAACCTTCATGATTTTTGTTTGATCTGTCCTCGATTTGATAAATCACATCGGCTAGGTTAAAGTGATCCTTGATAAATCTGCTATAATCCTCATTATTTTTTGCAATTTCAATCCTTTTTTCTAATTTACTTTTTAATTCGCTTCTCTCAGTTGTAGTTTTTGGTGTTTTCCAGTATAATTCATTGATTCTCTCACTAAGATCTTGATAATATGTAGTTTGGTCTGTTGAAGGAGTAGATTCGACTTGAGTTTGGTTTGGTTGATTATGAAGTTCTTCTTCTGTTTGGTTCTTTCCAGCTCCAAAATATGCTATTGGAATTAAGACTCCGGCAACTCCTACAGCGAACATAATACTGGCTGTTGTTTGCATCCTACCAAAAACAGTATCCATATCATCCATTCTTATACCTACATAAACAATTCATCCATCTCGAATCTGTTAAGGTCTTTTTTGTTTATCAATCTAGCGAAATCTTTGGATTTCATCTTTTTCCTTTCCTCCCGCATGTTCTCAACTTCGATTGTGTCTTCGTCAAATACGTCGTCCATTTTATATTTCTCCTTTATAATCTCCTAAATCATAGAAGTATTTTTCTCTTGTCTCAGTATTAAGCAGGGCAATTTGTCCATCATACTCTAAATAAGTAAGTGCCCATTTTCCTTCCTTAGAGATATTAATAAAAATTCCTGATTCACAAGATTGTGAAATCTTTACTTCAATATCTCCATCAGGATGGCTAAACATTATTTGTTCTAAATTACCTTGAGTATCCATCTCTAAATCCATAATTTCTGGTTTATTTTTTTCTTTAACTGTCATTTTCTTCTCTAACCTTCTCCTTTGAGTTTAGGATTAGCATATCTTCTTTGTATTTGTTATTCTTAATCTCTTTCTCAACTTTCTTCTTATCAACTTTTTCAGAGTTTACTATCTCTGCAAGCTCCATTGAAACCACCCTTATTTCTTCACTACTCATTAGTAGATATGTTATATATAAAGGTTTCGGTTTTGGTTAAATATCTGGGAAAATAGGGTAGCAACAATAGAGAAGATGAGGTATTATGAAGTGAGAATGTAATGTGGTTCTAGACGAATGTGAGAAAGTTGAAAGAAAGCTAGACTATCCAACATACTTAAAACGAGGAACTTCTTTACCATCAACATTAACATATTCAAGAAACATCTTTTTTGGTCTAACCCATAAAGCATTTTTGCCAAACTCTTCTGAATCATAAAGAGCGCGATATACTACCAATTCTTCCAAAGTTTCGCTGTGTCTTGCGACACTAATAACTTCATAGAATTTGCCTTTGTAATGTTGATACTTTCCTAGCTTTAAGTCTTCCATAAGCATAGATAAGTTTACATTATTAAAAACTTTTCGGGAGGGCTTTCTTTTTATTGAACATGATTATTGTTAGTCGCACCGACCCCTACGAAGTTGGCGAGGCAAAGAGCGTAAGCGACGAAGAGTTAATTTTGAGATGCTTCTATCAATAATTTTAAATATAAGTTAGTGATATAATAAAATAATGGAAATATTGTACATACAAATTGGTGGAATCGCATTATTGATTGGTATATTCTTATATATGGCATTAAAGCCAAGATATTGCCCTAAGTGCAATACCAAATTACCAATTTGGAGGAAACCTAAGAATAAAAGGCAAGCATTATGGGGTGGAGATACATGTCCAAATTGTGGGTGTGAAGTTGATAGAAAAGGAAAAGAAGTTACTAATTCTTAAGCATCTCAAAATTAATTGAACATAAAACTTGTTAAATGCCCCGACGACCGAAGGGAGGAGAGCGCAGCGTGGTCGAGGAGCGAAGCGACGAAGAAGTTCAAAAAAGGCCGTAAAATAAAGGACAGAGTCCGATTAAGTAAAAGGAGAAAGAGCCCCAGAAAATTGATACTCAATTTCAAATTAAAAAGATTTAAATAGATGTAATTTTTAATTTAAAACATGAAAAAGATATTTACTTTAATTTTATTGGTAATTCTCTTTGTAACTTCATGTGAAGGGGAAATTAAAGAAATTAAAATAGACAATCTTAGTGATACATTAACTTTAAAAAAATCTTTGGTTTGTCCAATACAAGGAACAGACCCAACAGGAAAGATAGTCAAAACTACTATATATATTGAGGATAAAAAGGCAAGAATTGAAACAGATTACACAAATGAAAAAACCTACACAATATATACCAAGAAGTTATTATATGTTTGGGGGGATGCTTCAAACCAGGGAGAAATATTAAATCTAGAGTTTTTTGAAGAATTGCAAGGAAAAGACTATGATGAAGTGCAATCATTAAAGGAATATTTAGATGGAATTGATGAATCTTCTACTATGAGAGAACCAAATTCTGAAGTAATCTGTAAAATTCAGTATATAGATCCATCTCAATTCGTTCCACCAAGCAATATAGATTTTAAAGATATGGTAGATGAATTAGGGTCGGCATTGGAACAAGTTGGATAAATTAAATCTATATTTTCTGGGGCTCTATTAAAAATAAAAGGCCTTTTTTGAATTGCATTTAACCCTTGTTAAGTGACCCGAGTGGAGCGAAGCGGAACGAGAGCGCAGCGTGGCAAGGCGGAGTGAAACGGAGCCGCAGAGTATCACTCAAAAATTTGCTTATTTAACTGTACAAATATTATTTATGCATCTTAGTTCATATGCGCAACTTACTTTGCAGTATGGTCCATCATAATTCTTACATTTCTTCTCTTGAGCATCCAAATATTTTTGCCAGTGAATTTTGTTTATCGGCACACCACAATCGCAAGAACATTCTACCATTGCCATAATACAATCTTCATCCACTTCGCAAACTTGATCTGTAGAATTAACTTCAATCGGTTTATTAATGGGTTTAATGTTTTTGGATGGGAAATAATATACTATAATTATTCCGATAACTAAAATCAGCAAAAAAATTATTATAAATTTTTTGATTCCTTTCATAATGTTAGATATATTATAGATTATATTTAAACATTTCTAAAGCAAATTTTTGAGTGATATTTCACTTAACGCTTGTTCAACGCACCGACCCCTACGAGCGTTACTTCACAAAGTACAGAGCGAGTTTTTCTATAGAAAAAGAAGCTCTGAGCGGAGTGGGGGGAGGGGAGTTAAGGCGCAGGCGGTTCACAAGTTAAGAAACAGAAGAAAGGAAAGAATTTTTTATTTTTTAATCTTATTAATAATAAATCTTACAAGTTTATATAATAGAAATAATATGGTCGCATAAAAAAGAAAACCAATTACATATACATAAAAATCGAAAAAACTTGGGGGTCCTCTACAAAATCCTCCCTTACACACATATGTGAGTTTATCAATAAAAAAAGCAACAACGCCAAAGATTAAAGAAAGTATGATAATCAATACGAAGGGTTGTTTTTTAAAAAATTCTTTCCAATTCATAATTATTATAGAATATAGCAAGTATAAATAAGTTTCTGTCAAGTGAACCGCCGAGCATTAATTGCGTTGAACCGTACATATACGCAAAACCTTAATATTTGCCTTTTTAGGCTCTGAAATGGCTGAATTTTTAAGTCCAGAGGCTGATTTTTCGTATCTACTTAAAAATAAAGAAAATCAATACTTCCCTTTTGGATAGCTCCCTAAGACCTTAACAAACAATGTGGTGGCTTCTATCTCGCTCAGGGCCAGTTTTATATTGTCGTCATTCAAGCCGCCTTCAAACTCTACAAAGAAGACGTATTCAAAAGGATCTTCTGGAATGGGCCTTGACTCCAGCTTTGTCATGTTGATGTTGTTTTTTGAAAGGCGCTGGAGGCAATTGACCAAAGAGCCAGGGTAATGCTTTGCCTTGAATGCTATGCTTGTTTTTTCTTTTTTCAGGTTTTTAGGAACCTTGCCTTTTTTTACAAAAACAAAAAATTTAGTCAGGTTGTTCTTGTTTTTTTCTATGCCTTTTTTTAATATACTTAAACCATAAATTTCAGCGCATAGTTCAGATGCAATGGCACTTTCCCCATCTTTTCCGCTTTCTGCAACCATTTTTGCAGAGCTTGCTGTATCATATTTCGGGATAGACCTTATCTTATGCTTTATTAAAAAATCACGGCACTGCTCAAGGGCATGCTGGTGGGAGTAGGCTTTTTTGATGTTCTCAAGCTTGTTCCCCTTATGAGACAGCAGGTTATGGCTTATTCTAAGAAATACTTCTGCAATTACAAAAACATCTTCCTTCAAGAGCAGGTTGTAGTTTATAGCAACGCTTCCTGCAATTGTGTTTTCTACAGGAACTAAACCGAAATCAGCTTTGCCTTTTGTTACAGCTTCAAAAACTTCCTCAAAGCTGCCGTAACCAGCTGCCCCTGCATTTTTACCAAAATGCCTGAAGATAGCTGCTTCGCTATAAGCTCCTTTTATTCCCTGGTATGCTACTTTCATTTCAATAACCTCTCAACTTTTGATACTGTTAGGATAAGCCGCCGGAGCTACGACAGAAAACTTTATACTCAATAGGCAAAGTTTTCTGTTCCTTGCTTCTCTTACGAAGCGCTTAGTCTCCGCTCCAATTTAGGCATCTTTGCAACGCTGTTGCGAAGGGTTAACCTCCCCCCTAGTGCACAACTGGGTAGGTGTCCCACCCCCGCACATGAGATGGTTTGTGCTTCACCTGCGATTGCCTATATTGATGGCGGCTTATCCTAATCTGACTGTAAATTATTTTTTCTCGCTCATCTTTTTTATCAGGTAATTGCTTTCCTCTTTTGCAGTTTCTTTGAAATTGCCCATATATTCGGCTGCTTTTTTGAAATATTCAACAAAGCCATCAACATCTTTTTTTTCTATATGCCTGAATAATTCTTTTGATGATTCCATAAGCTCCTTAACTGATTCTACAGTATGGGGGTTTAATATTTCTATTTCAGCGTAGAGCATTGGATCTTGCGCCATGACCCTTCCAATCATATCCATCTTTAGCTTATACACAGGACTTGTATAATCAAGGCTCTCTTTAATATCTACCCCTTGTTTCATCAAAGTATTTGCTATAACAATTGCATTAAAGTGGGTAAGGCCCTGGATTGTTGCCATTATTTTATCATGCTTTTCCGGAGTGGAAATTTTTATCCTGACTCCTGCTTTCTCAAAAACCTTCTCAAAAACTCCAGTGTATTTTCCAGGTCTTGATTTTAATAAAATCACAGTCTGCCCCTTGATTGAGTCAATATCCGGGCTGAACATTGGATGAATTCCAAGAACTTCGCACTCAGATTTCATCATTGCTTCGATAATGGGTGTTTTAATTGACGTCAAGTCCATTAAAATCTGCCCGGGCCTTGTAAAAGGGATAACCTCCTTGATAACATCTGCTGTTATCCCTATAGGCACTGAAAAAACCACTGCATCGCACTGCTTGACCAACTCTTTATTGGTTATCTTTGTGGTTCTTCCTGAAATAATAACTTCAAAATTACCTTGTTTTAATAAAAAATCCCTAAACCAGCTTCCTGTCCTGCCCCTTCCGCCAATAATCCCGACTTTAATCTTCTTCATTCTCTGTCAATTATTTTTTTCTGGATGTTGCGTGATTCTTCAAGCAGCTCATGGATTATCTTTTCGATTAACTCGACATTGATATTGAATTCTTCAGCCAGTTTCTTTTTTGATTTTATTATCTGCTTTTCCCTTTCAGAGTCTTCCACAGGGATATTGTTTTTTTTCTTATAATCCGCTACTTCTGAGACTAATGATAGCCTCTCTTTGATTAACTCAATAATCTTGTTGTCTATCTTATCAATCCCTTTCCTTAAATCTTCAATTTCCATCCTTGCCACCTAATGCCTTAAACCTCAAATAATGATCACATAATACCAAAGCGGCCATTGCCTCGACTATTGGCACAGCTCTCGGCACAACGCATGGGTCATGCCTTCCTGCCCCTAATTTGATATCATTTCCTTTCATGTCGATTGCTTTTTGTTTTTGGATTGTGGCTGTTGGCTTGAAAGCTACTCTGAGTATTATGGGCATGCCATTTGAAATCCCGCCTTGTACCCCTCCAGAGTTATTTGTTTTTGTTCTTATTTTTCCGGCTTCCATAATGAAGGGATCGTTATGGGCGGTGCCGTACATCCCAGCAGCAGAAAAGCCAGAGCCTATTTCAAATCCCTTTACAGCATTTATATCCATCATTGCTTTTGCCAGGTCTGCATCTAACTTGTCAAAAATTGGCTCTCCTAAGCCAGGGGGAATATTTCTTGCAACACATTCGATTATCCCTCCAACAGAGTCTCCTTTTTTGGCTGTTTCTTCAACCAAGGCTTCCATTTCCTCTGATTTTTTATGGTCGGGGCACCTTACTATGCTAGCTTCAACATACTTTTCTTTTACCTTGCCTGTGTCAACAACAGCCTCGATATCTTTTATTCTTTTAGTGTAAGCAATTATTTCTGTGTTTAATTTCTCTTTCAGTATTTTTTTGGCTATTGCGCCTGCTGCGACATTTCCTGCTGTTAATCTTGCAGAGCTTCTTCCTCCGCCGTAAGGATTCCTGATGCCATACTTTTTTTCGTAAGTGAAGTCAGCATGGCTAGACCTCAAAGCTTTTGTCAGTTTTTTGTAATCCTCTTTCCTGAAATCTTTATTGTAGATTATCATAGAGATTGGGGTGCCTGTTGTTTTTCCATTGAAAATTCCAGATAATATCTCTACTTTATCCTTCTCTTTTCTTTGTGTTGTTATTTTGCTTTGGCCGGGTATCCTCCTGTCAAGCTCTTTCTGGATGTCTTTTTCCGACAGTTCAAGCAACGAGGGGCAGCCGTCTACAACTACTCCAATTGCCTTTCCATGGGATTCTCCCCAGTTTGTTACCCTAAATAATTTTCCTAATGAATTCCCTGACATAGTCTATCACCTTTCAATATTATCCAAAAGCGCTTTCTCCATAATCTTAAAATCAGGCTCTTTTCCTGTCCAAAGCCTGAACTGGCCTATTGCCTGGTGAACAAGCATCCTGTCCCCTGTTATCACATCACAATTATTCTTTTTTGCAAGCCTTATAAGTTTTGTTATTATTGGCGCAGATACAATATCCATAACCAGCTTTTCTGAAAGGTCATCTTCTTTTATTACAGCATCGTCTGGCCTGGGATGCATACCTACGCTTGTTGTATTTATGATTATATCATTTCCTGCAATCAATTCTTTCATATTTTTAATTTCTTTAAAGCCAACTTTAAACTCTTTAGCGAGTTTTTCAGCTTTTCCAGATGTTCTGTTGGCAATAGTAATCTCTGCATCTTCCTTTTTTAACCCGTATACAACAGCCCTTGCAGCGCCGCCTGCTCCAATTATCAGTACTTTCTTGCCATTTAGCCCTGTTTTTTCTTTCAAAGCCTGGACAGCGCCATAGTAATCTGTATTGTACCCGATTAATCTTCCACCTTTATTGATAAATGTGTTTACTGCTCCAATTTTATCTGCTGTATCGTCAACCTCATCAAGATAGTTTATTATTCCTGTTTTATGGGGCACTGTAACTGCCCCCCCTGCAAACTCAAGCTTCCTGAAATTTTCCATAAATTCCTTTAACTCTTCTTTTTTGACCTTAAACGGGAGGTAAACAAAATCGAGTTTTTTTTGTTTAAAACCTTTGTTGTGCATATATTTTGATTTTGAATTTTCTGCAAACTCGCCTATGACTCCAAGCACTTTTGTCTCTGGCTTTATGAGGGAGGCATTATAAACATCATCCATCTCTTCAATACTAATCTGGCCGGGAGCAGATTCCTTGTCTTTTTTCAAAGAGGCAAATGTGATGCAGGAGCCGTACTTTGAGGCTAGGATTCTTGACATCTGCCCTCTTAGGCCCATGCAAAATGAAACCAGATCATTTTTGTTTTTTAATAATTTAAATATCTCAAAATTATCATTGATAGAATTTGCAAAGGTAACTATTTTTATTAAGTCTGGGTTTAGCTCTTTTATTTTATTATAAATTTCCTCAAGCTCTTTTAACGAAGGCGTTTCCTTAAAATTATGATACGAGGATATTATTTTTGTTTTATTTTTTATTTTTATTAATTCGTTAATGGCTTCTTTTCCAGCGGAGGATTCTATATCAATATAATCAGCATTTAATTCTATTGCTTTTTTCAATAAGCCCATTCTTTCTTTTTCGCTTCCTTTAAATTTTCCGTTTTCTGATTTTATTCGATTTGTGATAATAACTTTTCCTTTTTTGTTGATCAATAATTTTTCAAGGTTTTCTTCATTAATACCATTAATATAATCTATTCTTAATTCCACTAAATCCGTAAGTTTTTCAGCTTCTTTTAATTCTGCCGAAGCTTGGCTTGTTGTTTTTGCAGTTATTGGTATGCATATTTTAGTTTTCATTTTTTTATTAATTTTAAAACCTCATTTGAAATTTCTTTCTCTTCCTTATTGTCTGTGTCAATTTCGTAGTCAGCAGCTTTTTTATAAAGAGGGATTCTTTTGCTTAAGACTTCTTCAACTTCCTCTACAACTGGCTTGCCTGTGAGTGAGGGCCTTCCATGATTGTTTTCTATTCTTTTGATGATGACCGGGGTGCTTGCTTTCAACCAGAAAATTATTCCGTTTCTTTTTAGGTTTTTTATGTTTTCCCCCTTTTCAATAACCCCTCCTCCGCAGTCTATGATAGAGTTACCAGTATTTTCAAGCCCATTTACAACTTCACTTTCCCTCTTCCTAAATTCATCCCAACCTTCTTTTTCAACATATTCCTTTATTGGCATTCCAACTTTTTTAACAATCTCTTCATCAGTGCTTATTAGCCTGTAGTTTGTTATTTTTGAAATTTCTCTCCCTACAGGGCTCTTGTATGCCCCCCTGTATCCTATCAAAACTATGTTTTTAGGCATTTTTATTCCTGCTCCAATTTCCTTTAATTTTTCCCAGAATCCCGGGAAGGACTTGTTCACGCATTCGGGATTTTCTATTTTAATTCCTGTCTTTAAGCCAATAATTGCGAAGCTCATAGCCATCCTGTGGTCATTATGGGGGTTGATAACAGCTGGATTAATTTTTCCGCCTTCTATTGTCAAATTATCTTCTCCTGCACTGGCTTTCAAGCCTAATTTTTTCAACTCTGCCCCAGTATCCTTTATCCTGTTGCTTTCTTTGTATTTTAAATTGCCTATGTTTCTTATCTTTGTAGTGCCTTTTGAAAAAGCAGCTACTGCAGCCAATGTCTGAACAGCGTCAGGCATTGAGGACATGTCAACTTCAATAGCTGAAAGATTATTTTTTCCAGTAATCTGTATGTAGTTCGCGCCTTTGTTTACTTTACAACCCATTCCAGCAAGCACGTCTGCAAATTTTGCTTCTCCATGTTTGGAGTTTATGTCTAGGCCGTTTATTTTTACAACTCCGGGGACTATTGCTGCAGCTGCCAGAAAATAATTTGCAGAGCTCCAGTCACTAGGAACAGTAAATTCTTTTGAGATATATTTCTGCCCTGCCTTTATCCTGAATTTTTCATAACCTTCCCTTTCAACAGAGACTCCAAATTGCCCCATGAGATCGAGGGTCATGTCAACATAACTTTTTGATGCAAGATTTTCTACAATAATTTCAGTATCATTTTCAGCGTATGGCGCTGATAAAAGCAAAGAGCTGATGAACTGGCTGCTTACGCTGCCATCTATTCTTGTTGTTCCGCCTTTTAATGTGCCTTCTTCTATTATCACAGGAGGGCAGCCATTGTTTAGGGCTCTTGATTTTATGCCCAGGTCTTCCAGGCTGTTTATCAATTCAAGAACAGGCCTTTGCTGAATGCGTTTGCTTCCTGTAATTGTTGTTTTTCCGTCTGCTAATGCTGCAAAGCCAGTTATAAACCTCAGCAATGTTCCTGATTCACCAACATCGATTTCATTTTCAGCTAATTTTAATTTTCCTGCTGTTCCGTTTATTTTTACAGTGTTGTTTTCTTTTTTTATTCCTACGCCGAACTCTTTTAATGCGGTTATTGCGTTATTGATGTCATCGTTGTCTGGAATGTTCTTTATTGTTGAATTGCCTTCTGCAAGAGCTGCAATTATTAAAACCCTGTTTGCTATATATTTGCTTCCAGGGACTGTTATCTCTGCATTCAGGCTTTTAAGAGGGAATATCTCAATCATTTTTGCATAAATCAATAGAATTGATTATAGTTTTTTTGTCTATTTCAAAGGAGAAATCATTGTGCTCTTTTTTTATCTGACCTATTCCCCTTATAATAACAAATCTTATTTTTCCTTTTCTTACTTTCTTGTCCGACTTCATAAGTTCTATTAGGCTGTCTGTTTTGATATCTTGTATCTTAGTAGGAAGACCCAGTAAATTTAAAAGTGCTTTAATCCTTTTTCCCTCATCTGACTTTAAATTTCCAGATAATTCTGCAATCTTAGACTCCACCCTTATTCCTATACTTACACAATAACCATGGGGTACCTTATAGCTATGATGTGTCTCAAGCGCATGTCCGATTGTATGACCAAAATTTACTATTTGTCTTAGCCCTTCCTCCTTCTCGTCTTTTTCCACGACATCCCTCTTTAGCTCAACGCTTCTTTTTATTATGGAAATTAAGGTGTCCTTTTCTTTTGCCAGAATCTTTTTATGATTCTTTTCTATAAATGAAAAAAGCTTATTGTCAGACGTAATCGCAATTTTCACTATTTCTGATAATCCATTAGATAATTCTGATTTAGGTAATTCATTTAGAAAATCCAAGTCAGCAAAAACAGCATCTGGTTGATAGGTAGCTCCTATCAAGTTTTTGCCATGTTTTGTATTTATACCAGTCTTGCCCCCAACAGAAGAATCGACCATAGCCAACAAAGTAGTTGGCACTTGTATTACAGGAATTCCCCTATTGTAGGTAGAAGCGATATAGCCTGCTAAGTCTCCTACTACTCCGCCGCCAAAAGCAACAATCACTGTATCTCTGCCATACCTTTTTTCCAGCAGCTCATCCTCAATTTTTTCTTTTACTTTTCTGGATTTACTTTCCTCGCCTTCTCTAACAGAAATCATATGGGGATTTAGTGGCTTTAGAATATCCATAATCCTATTGCCATAAAGCTTTTTTACATTGTCTTCTGTTATGACTACTGTTTTTTTATCAGGGTGTTTGTTTTGTATGAAGCTTAAAAGCTCAGGAAGTATAGAGCTGCCTACTAAAACCTTATATTCTTTGTCCTTGCTTTTGATTTCAACCTTTATTTGCTCCATTTTCCACTATTCTTTTGCCAACAGCCTCGCAAATTGGCTTTAACTCTTTTAAGAGGTCTGCTAGCTGCTCCGGATACAATGACTGGTCACCGTCGCTTGATGCCTCCTCAGGATTTGGGTGCATCTCTACCAATAATCCGTCTGCTCCGACAGCAGCGCTTGCCTTGCTTAATGAATTTACTAAATCCCTTCTTCCAGCAGCATGGCTTGGATCAACAATCACCGGAAGGTGTGTTTCTTTTTTTAGGATGGCAACAGCTGCTAAATCTAAGGTATTTCTGTAGGCAGTTTCGAATGTTCGTATGCCCCTCTCACACAATATGACATTTTTGTTGCCGTTCATTAAGATGTATTCAGCAGCCATAAGGAATTCTTTTATTGTTGCTGCCATACCTCTTTTTAATATGACTGGCTTGTTGATCTTGCCTACTTCTTTTAGTAAATCGAAGTTCTGCATGTTTCTTGCTCCCACTCTTACTATGTCAACATACTCGGCTGCTATTGGCACGTCCCTTACATCCATGACTTCTGTCTCGACTAACAATCCTGTTTCGTCTCTTACTTTTTTTAACAGCTTTAGACCTTCTATCCCCATCCCCTGGAAAGAGTAAGGCGATGTTCTTGGCTTAAACACTGAGGCCCTCATTACCCTGATTCCAATCTCTTTGAGCAATTTAGCTGATTCCATTACTTGCTTCTCAGATTCAGCAGAGCATGGACCTGCAATTATAGTGAAATCGCTATTTCCAAAGGATACATCTCCTGCTTTAACAACAGTTTGTTGGGCGTGGTGCTCTTTGCTGGCAAGCTTATAAGGCTTCATTATCCTTACTACTTTTTCCACACAGCTTACTGACTTCATGCTATTTGCGTCATCTTCTTTTACTTCTCCTAAAACATGTATTACTGTTCTTTCTACACCTTCAAATGTTGTTGGCTTAAGGCCCCTTTTCTTTATTTTATCAACTACTTCATCAATCTCTTCTTTTTTTGTTTTTGGTTTCAGTACAATTATCATTTTTTCCTCCTGTTTGTTTTTTTAATTGTTTATATTTTTAACTAAAACTTAAAATGCGCACCCGGAATTTAGAAACCTGGCATTTTGCCAGGACCTTAAGATTTAGTTATCTAAAGCCGGGCCTAGTTAAAATAAAAGAAGTATATAAACCAATCTAACTTGGACCTTACAGATCTTACGTTAGTTATATATGACATAGCCTTAAGAAACGGTTTTCTATTTATAAAGGTTTTGGATTTTCCCAGTAGTTCCGAAAGTAAAAATCTCGGTTTTTAAGTAAGATTTTAGATAAAGTTATGTTTTCCTTGAAATTCTGGTTTCAAACTGCTGTGAACGTAAACTCCAATAATGAACTGAAACTAAATTTTTTCAAGAAAAGAAAAAAATAAATCAAAAATCTATTTTTAGGGCTGTTCCATAAAGAATAATCCACTTTTGGGGTGTAGAAGATTCTATACAGTAAGCTTTCCTAATCATACAAAACCATAGCCAAGATTCCTTTTACCTGACTGTAATTTATTATATCCTGACCTAGACTATTATCCCCTTCAACAACAATGAAATTAGGCTGTATTGAAACAATCCTGTGGATTCTTTCCACATCAGTTGTATAATGGATTATATTGCCTTGTTTCAAATTTTGATTGGTATATTCATTAAGACACACAACATTTCCCTCAAAAAAAGAAGGATTCATGCTTGAGCCCCACATCTTTCTGCAATAAACATTATTGACACTCATTTTGCTATCATCAAAAGAATAATCAATATCTGTATGGTGGGCTTGTATGTAATTCTGTTTGAAATATGTATGATCTCCGGAACAGCCTATGAGCAAAATACAAAGTAAAAAGATTATTTTTTTCATCTGTACAGTACAGGTAACAATAACTAATTTATAAATCTTACTGTACATGTACGGTATGAGAAAAAATTATGTTAATGTCAGCATACCATCGGACCTAGTATATTCGCTGGATGAAATCTGGAAGAAAAGCAAGAAAGCGTATAGAAGCAGGGCAGAGTTTGTGATAGAAGCTGTCAGAGAGAAGATGAGTAAAGAAAAATAGCTTTTATTTACCTTGAATTTCTGAAAACTCAAAAAAATAAATAAAATTTATTTCTCCTTCACATGGGGAAATCTCATAAACTTCTTGCAATTTTGGCAGAAATAAACAACCTTGCCATCGTGCATTCTTACCCTGCAGTTTACGCCGGGAACCAGATACTTGTAGCAGTGCTTGCAGAACCTTCTTTTTAGCTCAGGTTTTATTCTTACCTTGTATTTCATGGCTATTTTTCTTGCCAGATGGACGTATCTATTGGATAATTTCGGGTCTTCCTTAAACATACCTTTAGCTTGCTTAAACAGGGTTTCTATTCTTTCTCGAGCTATTTTCCTATGTTCTGTAGGCTTTTTAGAGTATTTTTTCTTCATACTATTGAATATACGCAAAATATATAATAAACTTGCTGTTCTAGATGAAGTCAAGTTAGGTCTTTTATGATTATTTTTGAGATATATTCGGCAACAACAACCTTGGCTTCGGACGGACTTCGTCCTACTCGGCACCCCGGATGGGGCAACCCCCGCCTAGCCCTCGCCATTGTTGTTGCCTCATTTTTGATTTATCTGCTTAAGTTGACTGTACTCTATTTGACCCTAATAGGGGTAAGTCTTAAATAACAAATAAAGATACCAATAAAAATGTTTAAATTTATAAAAAAGTTATTTGCTAAGGAAGAAGAGAAAGTGCCGGAAAAAGAGGATATAGCATTAGACGCTCTAGGAGATTGGTTTGATTCCAAATCCAAGATGGTTTTTGATGAATTAAATGAAAATATAAAAATCATAAAAGAAAAGATAAGTTCTGAGATAGAAAAAACAAAATCAAATCTTGAAGTTTTAAAAAATGCGAAACTGAAAAATCCGAATATACCTCCAAGGGCTAAAAATATGATGGAAGGCAACAGGGAGTCTTACTTAAAAGCGGTTTCTAATTTTGTTGATCGTATAGTAATAGTGAATGATGCAGGTGAAATATTAAATTTTTGCAATGGCTTTAATAAGGTTGTTGAAAGCCTTGGAAAAAGCACAACCAGAAGCTACCATCTTCTTAAGGAGTTTTTTGCGCATGAAGTAACAGATATAGCTATAAATATCAGGAATATTGAAAATTCAGTCAAAGAGCTGAAATCTACCATAGAAAACTCAAATATAGACAAAACTGAGGATATAAAAAAAGATATTTTGAGCATAAAAAACAAAATAACGCAGAAAAAGGATTTTGAAGGAGAATTAAAAAATAAAGAGGCAGAATTAATTAAATTAAAGAAGGAGAAAGAAACCTTGGTGGGGGATATTGAATCTGTTAAAAACTCAGAAGGTTATCTGGATTTTAATAAATTAAAAGAGGAAAAGGAGGAATTAAAAAGACAAATTAAGGAAATTGAAAACAATATTTTCCATTCTTTCTCAATATTGGAGAGGGCATTAAAAAAATATTCAAGGATAGTCCTCGAGAATCAAAAGCTGCTTGAAAGCTATCTGGAAAATCCTGTAAATTCCCTTTTGAGGGACAAGGATATGATGATAATAAAAATACTTGATGGGCTGGAAAAGAATATTGTGCAAGGCAATATAGAGTTAGACGAGAAAAAGAAAAACAAGACATTGGCAGAAATAAAAAGAGCGGATAAGCAATTTTTTATTGATATTTTAAAAGAATATTATGGATTGAATGAAAAATTGAAAACAACCCGGGATAAAATACAGAATAGCGAGGTAAAAAAGAGTCATGATGGATTGAATGAAAAATTGAATCAAGTTGAGGGCAGTTTAGAAAAAATAGATAGTAGCAATGAAAATTTAAAAAAAGAGATAGAAAGAATAAATATAGAGCAGATTAAGGATAATTTGCAGGAAGAGATAAACAAAACAATAAAAACGGATATTTCTATTTCTTAGCAGCCTCTTCTAAAGCGACCAATGCTGGCAGTTTGCCTTCCTTTTCTATAAATTGCAAAGAAGCTCCGCCACCTGTGCTTACATGAGTCATTTTATCAGCCAGGTTGAATTTGTCAACTGCTGCTGCTGAGTCTCCGCCGCCGATAATCGTGGTTGCGTTTAATTCAGAAATGAATTTAGCAATTTCCTTTGTTCCGTTAGAAAATTTTTTAAATTCAAAAACACCTAAAGGGCCTCCCCATACTACCGTCTTTGCATCTTTTAATATCTCCTTGTAATCTTCTATTGTTTTCTTTCCAATGTCCATTATTAACCAACCATCTGGAATTTCCTCAATTTTGACGTTTCTGCTTTTAGCATTTTCACCATATTTATCTGCAGCTACAGCATCTTCTGGCAAGATTATTTTTTTATCATCAATAAACTCCTTAGCCAATTCTAATGTTTCATCGTCAAATTTAGAACTTTTTATATCAGTTCCTCTTGCCTTATGGAAAGTATTTGCTAGAACACCGCCAATGATCATATTATCGACTTTTGGCAACAGGCTTCTTATTACTCCAATCTTATCAGCTTTTGCCCCCCCTATTATTGCTATGAATGGTTTTTTAGGTTTTAACAGTTTGCTTAATTGCTCGATTTCATTTTGAACCAGGAAACCTGCACAGCTCGGCAGGAATTTTGGAACGCTGAAAACAGAAGCTTGTTCACGATGGCATGTTCCAAAAGCGTCATTTACAAATATTTCTGCAAAGCTTGCCAGTTTTTTTGCAAACTCCCTATCATTCTTTTTTTCTCCTTCATGGAGCCTTAAATTTTCCAGTAAAATTATTTTATCATCGTTTATTCCTTTCTTTGTGTAATCCTTAGCAAAAGAAACATCCTGATTAAGCAATTCTTTCAATTTATCTGCAACAGGTTGCATAGTATATTTTTTCTTGACTTCCTCCATTGGAACGCCTTTTTTTAAATCCTTATAGGGCCTTCCTAAATGGCTCATGATGATAAGTCTACAGTTTTTTTCTAAAAGATATTTTATTGTTTTCAGAGTTCTCTTTATTCTTGTATCATCAGTTACTTTTCCATCTTTGATAGGAACATTATAATCAACTCTTACAAGGACCCTTTTATTTTCAAGATTCATATCTTCAAGTTTAAGGAAGTTCATTCTTTCACCTGATTATAGGTATTTTTATAATTTGTATATAAATTTTGCTCTGATTTTGATTTTAACCTTGCGAAACAGAAACTTTTTTATTTAATCAAGTAAATCGCATATAAATGCTTGATATAAAGTTCATAAGGGAAAATCCTGACTTAGTAAAGGAAAATATAAAGAAGAAGTTTCAGGATGAAAAGATAAAGAAGGTAGATGAAATTCTTGAGAAGGATAAAAGGTATAGGAAGCTGTTGCAGGATTCTGAGAAATTGAGAGCGGAAAGGAATAAAGTAACTGCTGAGATCAATAATCTCAAAAAAGAAGGCAAGGACATTTCCAAGGCTGTTAAAAAAGCAAAAAAGATTCCTGGAAAGATAAAGGATATTGAGGGGGGTTTGGATAAGCTGAAGGCGGAGATTATTGATATTCTGTATATCATCCCTAATATGATCCACAAATCAGTTCCAATTGGGAAAAGTAATAAGGAAAATGTGGTTAGAGAGATTATAGGGAAGCCCAAAAAACCTTCTTTTAAGGTTAAAAGCCATGTCGAGATTGCAGAGGAACTAGGGGTGGTTGATTTTGACACGTCTGCAAAAACCTCTGGAAACGGATTTTATTATCTTAAAGGGGAGCTGGCATTGTTAAACGCGGCTTTGGTCAGCTTTGCAAGAGATTATATGGTCAAGCAAGGTTATGAGTATGTGGAAACGCCTTTGATGATAAGAGAAAATATACTAACAGGCGTTTATTCCCATGAAGAAATAGAACAAATGTCTTACAAAATAGAAGACGAGGATTTATACCTGATAGCAACTTCAGAGCATCCTTTGATCGGCATGTTCATCAACAAAACACTAAATGAAGAAGATCTGCCGATAAAATTGACAAGTTACTCATCATGCTTTAGGAAAGAGATTGGAAGCCATGGCATTGATGAGAAGGGCTTGTTTAGAACTCATCAATTCAACAAGCAGGAAATGGTGGTAATCTGCAAGTCAGAAGATTCTTACAAATTTTATGATGAGATGAACAAGCATTCTAAAGCAGTTTTTAAGAAACTAGGGCTGCCAATAAGAGAATTAGAGTGCTGTTCAGGAGATTTAGCAGATTTGAAGGCAAAGTCTTCGGATTTAGAGGCATGGAGTCCAAGGAAAAAAGAATATTTTGAGATAACTTCATTAACAAATATGGAAGAAGCGCAGGCAAGAAGGCTGAATATCAAAATAACAGATGGACAGAAAAAATATGTTGCTCATACGCTTAATAATACAGTAATTGCAACTTCAAGGGCGATGGTTGCTATTCTCGAGAATTACCAGAATAAAGATGGTTCTGTTACAGTTCCCAAGGTTCTGGTTCCTTACATGGGTGGGGTTAAGAAGATTGCGCCCAAGAGTAAAAAATATTGAGTTTTGAAGTTCAGAGAATAAAAAGATCTGATAGAACATTAAAGATTGATTACACTCTTAAAAGATAGCAAAACAGAAAACTATTTATATTCAAAAATTAAGGTTTGATTTAATATGATTACTAACGGGAAAAGAGGGCGTGTATTGAATATTCTAGTTTTGGTTCTGTTTGCTGTTGTGTTAGCAGGCATCTTTTTTTCAGAGACTGGGGTGGTAGGCAATACTGTTTGGAGCGAGGGTGGTGCTAGAGAAGTCTGTTTTGAAGGAACTGAATATGGAGAGTGTTCTCCTGTTAAGCCAAAATATTGTGATGATGGGTCTTTAAAGCCTGATTGCGGGAAGTGCGGCTGCCCTTCTGACCAGGCATGTTTGGATAATGGAAAATGCATACCTAAGTGCGGTGATGGGACATTGTATGGGGAATGCTCAGAGGATAAGCCTTTGTATTGCAACAAGGGAAATTTACTTGAGAACTGTTTTAAATGCGGCTGTTATGATGGCGGGAAGTGTGAAGCAGACGGTACATGCTCTGGTGTAAGAACACCGAGGTGTGATGATGGCACAATATACTACCAATGCTCTAAAGAGAAGCCGAAATATTGTGATGAAGGAAGTTTGATTGATAAATGCAGCTTATGTAGGTGTCCTGAAGGTAAAGATTGTGAGAATGAAAGGTGCGTGGAAGAGAAGGAGAAGGTAATTGAAAAAAGCCCTATTATAAAAGATCTGGGCGATACCGCAGTATGGGATGAGGGTGTTCCTGCTCCAGAAGCCCAAAAAGAGAAGAACAATTTTAAATCGTTTTTGAAGCAGATTTGTGAATTTCTGAAATTGGATTGTTAGAATAAAAAAATATATAAATTTACCTAGGTTTTCTTCGAATATGGGGATGTTTAAGGATGTTTTAAGGGGGGATGAAAGCCTTTTTAAGAATGAGGATGCGCTGAATTATGATTTTCTGCCTAAGCTTCTGCCTTATAGGGAAACGCAGCAGAGGTATGTTGTTAACTGCATAAAGCCCCTGCTTTCCGAGAGGGATGGAAAGAATGTCTTTATTTTCGGAGCTCCGGGTATTGGGAAAACGACTGCTATGAGGCATGTGTTAAGGGAGCTGGAAGAAGAGACAGATGATGTTATTCCTGTTTATATTAATTGCTGGCAGAAGAACACCACTTATAAGATTATTCTTGAGGTATGTGATGCTGTTGGATATAAGCTGACACATAATAAAAAGACAGATGAGTTGTTCAGGATTGCAAAAGGGATTCTGAATAAGAAGGCTGTTGTTTTTGTTTTTGATGAGGTTGACAAACTGGAAGATTTTGATTTTTTGTATATGATTCTCGAGGATATTTACAAAAAAACAGTCATACTTATAACCAACTTCAAGGAATGGGTAGATGACCTGGATGAGAGGATAAAATCAAGATTGATGTGTGACCTGCTTGAGTTTAAGCCTTACAATCTGACAGAGACAAGAGGGATTTTAAAGCAGAGAGCTGATTATGCTTTTGTTCCAGGTGTTCTGGATGATGATGCTTCTGAGTTAATTGTGAAGAAGACTGCTGAGCTGGAAGATATCAGAAGTGGGCTGCATTTGCTAAGGGAGGCAGGGAATAATGCCGAGGCTCGAAGTTCCAGAAAGATTAGTTTAGAGGATGCTTCTGAGGCTGTCAAGAAGCTGGATGAGTTTTCTATAAAGAGTTCTAATGACCTGGCAGGGGATGAGAGGAATATCCTGAGCATGATAAAAGAGAATTCTGGCAAGAAGATTGGTAATCTATATTTGGTTTACAAGAAAAAAGGAGGAAGTTTGGTGTATAAATCTTTCCAGAGGAAGATTGAAAAGCTAAGGAAAAGCAATTTTGTTTCTGTTGAAAAGAAGATGGGTGGGGAGGATGGCTCTACAACCATAGTTAATTATAAAAGTGTTAAGAAGCTGACTGAGTTTTAGTATTTGATTCCAAACTCTTTAAAATTGTTTGTAGCTTTCTCTTCTTTTATATCAACTTTAGAAACATCAGAACTTCCTGGGTTGCTTTTGCAGAATTCAATTAATTCATTTAGTTTATCTCCAGGGCCTTCTGCTATTATTTCAACTGCCCCATCAGGTAAATTCTTTACATAACCTTTCAATCCAAGTTCTATTGCTTTGTTGCTGGTGTTTTCACGAAAGCAGACTCCTTGTACCCTTCCATAAGCAATTGCGTGGATTCTTTTCATTTTTTGAATAGTAGTATTCAATGAATATATTTAATTTTATTTAATCTTTTTTATTACTTTATTTATTTTCAATATTGAACTAAATTGTAAAAAAATCAGGTATCGAAAATTGATGTCCAGTGAAGAGAGGCTCTGTAATGGCAAAATTTGGAGGTTTCAGAAAAATAAATTGCAAAAGAGCACTGGACATCTGTGCGCGTGAGATATATAAAGGAATTCTCCCATACTATTTCTTAAACACTTCGTGTGTTTAGGGCTGGCAGGAAGAATTCACCCCTACCAAATTTCCTGCCCCTATTTTTTAAAAATATTAAGAGGTGGCAAGATGGACTTAAGCAATGAAACAATAAAAGATATTTTTTACAAACAGATAAGGAATCTGACATTAAGCAAAGCTGAAAGTTTTGATTTTCAGTTTAGTGGGAGGTGGCTGTAAAATGGAGGAAGAAAAAGATATTTACACAGCAGAAGGAATTGAAAATTGTGTTGATGAGGATGATCTTTCAGGTGAGGAACAAGGATTTATGCTAGGCTATTTCGAGGCGTGAAAATGTTTTTCAGAAGAAAATACATCAGCTGGGGCGAGTACATGGCAAAAATGGGATTTTTAGATGACTTTAATTTCCAGCAAAAAGTAAGAAAAGATAATATCAGGAACTTATAATACTTAAGCATAAAGTTTTTATAGAAACTTACGTTTGCTGACTTTATGAGGATACTGACAAAAGAAGAATGCGACATTGAAAATGGTTTTATTTCTGAGAGAATTTTAAAAGGATCGATTTTCATAAACCCTACTGATACAATCTATGGTTTAGGGTGCAATGCTTTAAGGGAAAAGAGCGTCAGAAAGATAAGAGAGATTAAAGAAAGGTATGAGAATCCTTTTTCTGTTATTGCGCCTTCTAAAGAGTGGATTCTGGAGAATTGCTATGTAGATAAGAAAGGGAAAGAATTGATAGACAGGCTGCCTGGTCCTGTTACATTGATTCTGAAATTGAAAAACAAGGACTGTATTGTTAAAGAGGTTAATAATGGATTAGACACCTTGGGTGTTAGGATTCCTGCTCATTGGTTCAGCGGATTTATGAAGTGGTTGGGTGTTCCTATAATCACGACTTCAGTGAATAAAGCAGGGAATGATTTTATGACTTCCCTGGAAGATCTGGACGAGAATATCCAAGGAAGTGTTGATTTTGTGATTTATGAGGGTGAGAAAAAAGGGAGGCCTTCAAAGATTATTGATTTGACGAAAGGAAAGGTTATTGAAAGATAGAAATGTTTTTAAACCAAGATTCCTTCTTTTAGATTATGGCTAAGGAAAAAGATATTAAACATAAAAAACTCAGAATACTGGCAGCTGGAGACATACATGGTGATACTTCTCTTGCAAAGAAGCTTGCTGAAAAGGCTGAAAAGGAGAAAGTAGATTTAGTTGTACTGTGCGGCGATCTTACAATGGGGGAGATGTCAACTGAAAACATTATAGGGCCTTTTGTAAAAAGAAAAGAGAAGGTGATTTTAATTCCCGGGAATCATGAGACTATTGCAACTGCTGATTTTCTGTCTGAGCTGTATGGGGCGAGGAATCTGCATGGATATAGTGTGAAGTATAAGGCAGTAGGTATTTTTGGCGCTGGCGGAGCAAACATTGGGCTGTTTCAGATGGATGAAAAGGAGATTTATGATTTACTGAAGAAGGGCTTTGACAAGATAAAATACCTGAAGAAGAAGATAATGGTCACGCACGTCCATCCTGAAGGAAGCAAAATGGAAAAATTCACTAAATTTTTTCCTGGCAGCGGAGGTGTGAAAAAGGCTATTGAGAAGTTCAAGCCTGATATTCTGCTTTGTAGCCATGTACATGAGGCAGAAGGTATTGAAGAGAAGATAGGCAAGACCAAAGTCATTAATGTTGGGAAAAAAGGCAAGATTATTGAGATTTAGAAGTATTCCCTGATGATGTCTGAGGGTTCTTCTGCATCTGTTTTTTCCTCTATCTGAGGCTCTGTTTCCTGTGTTGATTCTGGCTCTTCTGATGGTTTTTCTGTTGTTGATGGGCTGTCAAATATGTTCCCAAAAACATTTTGTTGAGGGGTGGGAGTCACCTCTGGAGAATCATTTTCAAATATATTCGGCTGGTTGGCAAGGGGTTTTTCTCCAACTAAATGGGAAAGGATTTTTATTGCGTTCCTTATCTCTTCAGCAGAGTCCTCTTTTGTATCTATTGTGATCTTCATTATCACAATCTTTATCTGGAAGGTATAAATATTTTTCGTATTTTCACAAATTTTAAATATTAATTATGAAATTAGTATTAAAATGGCCCGTAAGCATGAAGGCAAAGATGCGGAAAATGATGTAGGGGATATTTTTAACGACTTTAAGTATGATGATGGGGAGCATTCCCATGATGATGTGAAAAAGCGCGCTCAGAAGGAATTTGACAAGGGGGGAATGAAATATGTTGATGATTTTGATTACCGGGGAGAGATAAGAGACTTGAGGCGGCAGGTAAGGGAGCTTAAGGATGTGGTAGAAGGGCCCCATAAAGGGTCAAAAAGAAAACCTGAGCCAAAACATCATGAGCATAGCCATTTTAAGCAGAAGGATAATGTTTTTACCGGGCCTTTGAGTACTTTGGAGAGGGGGGTCCTTATAGGCATTATTGTGCTTTTAGCCGGTTTCATTGTCATTGATTTGAGTTTTTGCTTCCATTGTGGTTCTAAAGCAACTAGTGAGAATATACCTATAGAGGTTGGTGGAAATGTGAATGGAAGTGATCAGAATGAGACTGAGGAAGTTGAAGAAGGAGCTGAAGAAGTTATTGAAGAAGAACCTGAACCTGTTGTTGATGAAGAACCAGAGCTTTCGGGAGATATTACATTAAAAATAGATAATATTGATAAAAAGTTAAGGGATGATCTTGGTGAAGATAAAGGAGAGATAAGCAGCATTACATTTACTATTGATAATGGGAAAAATGATGTTTTGACTCCAGTGGTGGAGGTTTTTATTTATGATGATGAAAGTAAAGATGATTATGAAACCAAAAGGAGAGGGCACTACACGTATGCGATTGGTATTGCAGAGGGCAAGACACACACAGGAACTATAAGCGTAACGCCTAAAATATTTGCAGACCTTGATTTGGTGAAACATATTAGGCTGACTTTGAATGATACAGAGGGAGGGTATATAACTGCAGTGAATGATGAGATTACTATTTCTTGATTAAGGATTTTATTAAATCTGATATCACTTTAGGATAGTTAAGAGGGAAAGGTTTAAATATTAAAATTAAAGTCTAAACAAAAACTAAATATTGGGCGGTCTTTAATGAAAGTTTTGTTGTATGATGAGGGTAATGCTAAGAGGACTTCAAATAATCAAAAATTGATTAGTACTATAGTTCCAGATAATATTGAATTAGTGGTCTGTGATAAATGTAAGGATTTCCCACCTAAAAAAGGGGCAGAATCCATAATTTTGGATGGAGAACCCTTTGATATGTTTTTTGTTGTTCAAATGTCTATACATTACGAGAAGATTACAGATGCCTTAGAATTGGTAAAAGAAGTTAATGGGACAAAAGATTTTAGTGATATTGTTGTGATAGGCAGCAATGCTTTTTATGATGAATCAAAATTGATAGCGGCGCCAGATGGTTATTTACAAGAACACCATATTCCTAAATTAAAAGAAATACTTAATGGAAGATATTAAAATTAAAACACTCTCTGCCAGTTCATCCAAACATTGTTAACAACTTCTTTTAGTTCCATCTTCTTTATCTCTGCCAGTTTTTTATAGGCTTCTATTACAAAAGAGGGCTCGTTTCTTTTATCCTTAAAAGGGCTAAGGTAAGGCGAGTCTGTCTCGCAGAACAGCTGGGTAATCGGGAGGTATTCTGCTATAAACTGGAACTGATGGCTTCTTACAATGTTTGTTGGCAGGGTCATAAACCAACCATTATCATCAATTTTTTTTACTAAAGACTTTTTGCCGGAGAAGCAGTGCATTATTATTTTCTTTGATTTTGAGGTTTCCAGAATGTCAACACAATCAGCTTCTGCCTTTCTTGAGTGCACTATTATTGGCTTTTTTGTTTTTTCTGCAAGGCTTATTTGTTTAAGAAAAAGATCTTTCTGCTTTTTTGGATCTTCATTTTGGGAATAATCCAGACCGCACTCGCCAATTGCAGATATCTTATTTTTATTTTTTCGCATGAATTCTATCTCTTCATCAATATCAAAAATATTCGGCTTTAGAGGGTAGCTGCCTGTTTCTATCTCTTTCTGCAGCGTCTGCACTGGATAAATCCCCAGGGCTGCCTTTACAATATCATATTTTTCAGCTATTTCCAGGGTTTTCCTGTTAGTTTCTGGATTTATACCTGCTGTAAGGACTACTTTAAGCCCTGCTTTTTCCGCGTTTTTTATTGTTTCGTCCAGCTTTCCTTCGAATAAAGGATGGTCCAAATGGCAATGTATATCTATCAATAAGCTCATAATAGGGGTAAAAAGGAAAATGTTTATAAATATTATCAGGTTTTTTATGGTTATGGACTTTGTAAGGATGAAAGGCTCGTAATTTAGCTTTTTCTTAGGTTTGATTATCCATTATTAATTAAAAATAAATTACTATTAAAATATTCAATAAAAACCAATTATAATCAATGATTGAAAATGGAAGAAATAAAAGGAATGAAATTAAATAAAAATATGAAAATTAGGGAGCTTGTTAAAGATATGAATAATATTGGCTTTCAGGCAACACAGCTGAGCAGGGCTGTCAAAGTTATAGAAAAAATGAAAAAAGACAAGGCTGTTGTTTTTTTGAGCTTTACGTCGAATATGGTGAGCAGCGGATTGAGGGAGGTTATAGCGCAATTGGTCAAAGATAAATTTGTTGATGTTTTAATAACAAGCGTTGGAAGCATTGAGGAAGATCTGATAAAGACAGAGAAGCCTTTTTTAATGGGGAGTTTTGATGCTGACGACAAAGAGCTGGACAGGAAAGGGATAAACAGGATCGGAAATATTTTTGTGCCTGACGACAGGTATGAACTCTTAGAAGATAAGCTGATGCCTTTCTTTAAAAAAATTTATGATAGGCAATTGAAAAATAAAAAATTGATAAGCCCCCAGGAATTAATTTTTGAGCTGGGTAAGGGTGTTAAAGACAAAAATTCAATACTCTACTGGGCAACAAAAAACAAAATACCGGTTTTTTGCCCGGGCATCACAGACGGGGCTTTGGGGCTTCAAATTTATTTCTTCAAGCAAAAGTTCAAGGAGTTTGGGATTGATGTTACAGCTGATATGGAAAAATTAAGCAAAATTGTTCTAGAAGCGGAAAAAACAGGAGCAATCATTTTAGGAGGGGGCATAGCAAAGCACCATACAATAGGGGTTAATATTATAAGAGACGGCTTAAACTATGCTGTTTATGTAAGCACTGGAACAGAATATGATGGGAGCTTATCTGGTGCGAGACCGAAAGAGGCTGTTTCGTGGTCAAAGATAAATGAAGAAGGAAATTATGTTTTTGTTAATGGCGATGCAACGATAATATTTCCGTTAGTTATTGGCTGTTTTTTATAAAATGACTGAATTGATTTTATTGCTTGTAATTTCCCTTTTCACAGGGATTTTTGTAAAATTAGTGGATTTGATAGAGGATGATGGTTTAAGGCTTTTCAAAGGCGATAATTTTATTTTTGCTGTTATTTATGGCTTGTTGATTGGTTATGTGATTAGCAATTACAATATTGTTGCACCTTTGTGGATAGGCTCGATATTTGCATTGATATTAGCAAAGAAAATAGACACTAAAGCGCATGTTATGGGGTTATTATCTGTTTTAGGGTTAGTGGTATTTTCTGGTTTTGGTAAAATTAATATTTCATTTTTGGTTGTTTTTACAGTTGCTGCTTTTTTAGATGAGATAGCAAATGATTTTGCAGATGGAAGACCGTTGTTGAAAAATCCATTATTGAAAAAAGTTAATAAAATAAAAATCAATAAAAACATAAAAAAGATACTTGAATTAAGGCCATTTCTTGAGATTTCTGCATTATCAGTTTCTTTTATAATCCAGGATTTTTCCATATTTCTGGCTATATTGTTTTTTGATGTAGGCTATAATATTGCGAATAGAATCGGGCTAAAATTAAAGAGGTAGTTATTTTCTGTGTTTATGCCTGTAAAGGATAGCAATCAAATATTCTGCATGCGACCATGCCAAAGGCATTGCATACCTGGTTATATTATTGCCACCACGTTTTCTCATTCTTTTCTTAATTTTCTCGTAAGTGTTTTTCATGTAAAAGATTTCCTCTACAATCTTATCAAAATCCAGATTAGGCAATAATATTGTGGGGTCAAATTCTTTTTTAAAGTCTATCCCTGTTTTCCATTCATTTTTTATGAAATCACGAAAGCGCTGTTCTGTGCTTACATGTTCAGGCAGGTACCCTAATTTCGAAGAATAAGAATTTATCAGCCTGAGAATTTTATCCCCTTCGCTTTCATTATGCACTGAAAAATAATATTGTGCAAGTATTGCTGAATATTGGAGCCAGGGCCCTGTTCCTGCGTGCTTATGGATTGATAAGTCATTTGAGTTTTGCAGGGGCAGGTACCTCTGAATCAGGCCAAGCTCTTTATCCCAGAGCTCATTTCTCATGAATTTTATTGTTTTTTTGTTGAACTTTTTTGAGCTAAAATTAAAGTAGAAAGGGCTCATCAAGGTTGCGTCTGGGCGGAGATCGGGAATAAGGTTGCCGTTAAGCCTTGCAATAAACAGGCTGTTATGCACGAGCAATCTTTTGATATTTTTTTCAAGATCTATCCTGAATTTTTTGAATTTCTTAAGCTCTTTCTTGTATTTTGTATGCTGTCTGACCTCTTCAGCCATACTTAAGGCACGCCAGTAGGCAAGATTAACCCATAAAGTATACCCTTTTTCTATTGGAGATTCATGGATTGATGTTGTTGAATAAAACAGTTTTTTTTCTTTATCAAAAATGCTGTCTATTGCAAAGTCAAGAGCTTTAGTTACAGCGCTTATATGCTTCCTTTCGTTCTTTATCCTTTTTTTCAGCTTTTTTGCAGTAATCAGATAAGTTAACAGTATTATCGCTCCGTGGGCATTATTGTCTTCCTGTTTGTAGATTGAACGGTCTCTTCCGCTAAGGGCGTATCTTTGGCCCCAATAACCATTTTTGCTCTGCACGCTTAAAACAAATTTATCTATGCCTTCCAGGAGCTCATAGGCTCTTTCTGTGAATTTTGTTTCCTGGCAGATGAGGCTTAAAGCTTTGGTGATAGAAGCGCTATCTCTTAGATAGAAAAAAGGATGTCTGCTTCTCTTAAAGGTTGCCAAAACTCCAATACCTCTTCTTACTTTTCTGCAGCATTTTGAGATAATATTAAGATGAAAATCAACCTCTTTATCAAAATCTGATTGTTTAGACTGCATTTTGGTTAAAAGAAAGATTTATAGAGATTCCATGTCCTAATAAATTCTGCGTGAGGCCATGCCAGGGGAATAGTTATGTAAGCAATGCCTTTCTTGAACAAAGGGTGTTTTCTTGTGTTATCTATCATTATCAGGCGGTCTTTTCTTAACAGGCCTGCTTCCTCAAAGTCTTTAACATATTCCTCAAATTCCTTTACAGTTGCTATATGTTCTGGAAGGATGTCTTTATGCGAGATTTTCATAACCCAGTTAAGGTATTTGTCTGCTTTTTTCCTGTCCTTCAGTCTTATAAAATGCCTGCAGAGCATTAAGGTAAAGTGAGGCCATGGGCCCCATCCGCCATTGTTTCTGCCTTCATACTTATGGTAGCGGCACAATCCGCCTAATTCCTTGTTTATCAGCTCTTTTTCCATTCTTTTTACAGTTGATCTCATTCTTTTGTCATTATCAGGGATAATCCCAAAGTCGCATAATGCCAGCTGGGAAGCGTCAATATCAATATCCACAGAACTGGATTCTTTAATCCTTATGATCTTCACAAAAGAGTTTACCCTTGAATTCCAGAGATACTTTTCAATTCCTGCCTGTATTTTGTTTGCTAGTTGTACCCAGTCGTTGTTGTTTTTCTTATGTTTCTTTGATAATTCACAGAGGTCTTTAAGCGCAGCGCAGCAAACACAATTGGCCCATATCTCCAACCCATCCTCCATTGGAGGAAATTCGTGGATTGAATTAGGAGTGTAGATTAAATTACTGCCTTCTATAAGGTTTTGCTTAATGTAGTTTACTGCTTTTTGTATAGCAGACCAGTGCTCATCAAGAAATTTTTTATCATCAGTTATTTTTACATATTCTGTAAAAGCGTAAATAATCAGTCCTGTGCCGTCTATCTGTATTGGCTTATAGGAAGCATCATTTCCCTTTGTGTCATATCTTTGAGGGAATGCTCCATTGTCCAGCTGACCTTTAAGCATAAAATCCAATGCTTTTTTTGCCTCCTTATGCATGCCTGCTGAAAGAAAAGCCAAAATGCATATTGAATGGTCTCTTGGGTAAACATATGGGTAGCGCTCCCCTTCAGGGGTTGCGATGCAGCCTCCATTTTTTAGCTGAACTTTTTTTAAAACTTCTGTGCTTTTTCTATAAATTTTTTCTGCTTTTTTCTTGTCTATTATCTTAGCCACCTCTTTAATTATGATTTTTATTTTATTGTTTATTTATTTTTTGTTTATTACCTTTAATATTATCCTGTTCCAACCTTCCGGGCCTATTCCCCTTGCATGTTTGAATTTATTATTCTCGTAAGATTTATCAATTTTCTGAACCCAATACGCATCATCGACTTCTTTTAGCATTGGAACATCGTTTAAGTTGTCTCCTAACGCAATTGTTTTTATGTTTTTATATCTCTTTTTGTACAGCCTTATCAATTCTTTTACAGCCTTCCCTTTATCATTTTTTCCCATAACATAATGGTAGTTTGCTCCCTTGCTATAATTCAGTTTTTTGTTTTTGATTAGTTTTTTTAATAAGTTAAGATTGCCTTCAAATTTAAATGGTTCAATATAATCCCTTTTTTTGGCTAATTTTGCTTCCCTTAAACTTAAACCGCAATCTTGAGATATCTCTTTTATTGTCATGTCTCCAAATCCTTTTATCTTCAGTTTTTTGTTTTTTTTAATAGACCTTAAGAAGTTTCTTAATTTTTTGTACTGCGTTCCATATTCAATGATATAATATTTTTTATCTTTTTTGGCATACTTGAATTTAAAATTGAAATAGTCTTTGGGTATGAATATTGCTGCTCCGTTCTCTGAAACAAATGGACGGTTGTTTTTTAGTTTCTTTATATAGTGTTCAATCTCTGCTTTGGTTTTGGAGGTGCAGATTACCAGGGGTATTTTTTTCTTTTTTATCTGCTTCAATGCCGGCATCGCTTTTTTGAAAGAATACGTATCATGATTGAGAAGAGTGCCGTCCAAATCTGTAAATATAATGTTTTGCATGTTTTTTCCCCTGTAAATCGAGGCATACTCACGGACAAGATTAATTGAACAATAGTTGTCCGTTCGTAAGTTTGGAAATCATAGATTTCCAATCCGCGAAAAATGCTAACGCATTTTCCCAGTAATAAATTATATCCTATAATTTATATACCATCAAAAATCGAAGATTTTTGACATAAGCAAAGAGCATATACATTGCTCAGATATTTGTAATCTTTGCTATATCAAGATTCTATAATCTCCACTATTTTATTTTTTATTTTATCTTTATTCAATAATTCACTGAGTTTTTTCCACTTAGCTTGATATTTTAAAAAATCGTTAAATGGATTACCCTGTATTGTAAGACTTTTTGCTACCCTTATATTTTTCTTAATCTTTTTAATAACATCCGGGTTTTTCTTTTTTGATATTTTCTCAAGTAAAAATTCCTGGCTCTTTAAAAATCTCTTCCTTAAATCCCCCACTAAAAAGGAGGCTGGATAAGGCTCTAAATCGGATATCTTTACTTTTTTTAATCCATTGATATTTTTTTGGTTCATTATTTTCTTTTGTTCATATAAGAATCTATAAAAATCTACCCTCATGGTTTTCCATTTTGAGCGGCCGGTATGGACTGGATTATGGATTATAGAAAGCTGATTATCAAAAAAGATATTGTAACCAAACATCTTTGCATTTATAAGATAGTCTATATCTTCCCCCCTGGGTATTCCCGGATCAAATGGTATGTTAGTGAATAAGTTCCTACTTAGAACCATGTTACCTCCAAGAATAAGGGGCGTATCTTTCAGTCTTGGTTTCTTCTTTATTAGATTATCAAATGCCTTATTCATAACTTTTGCCTTTTCCCAGTAATTTCCAGAATCCTTAGTTTCGCGCATATAATAACTAGCGTTCTCATATAAATAATAGCCACCTATACCATGGACTTCTTTTCCCTTAATTTTTTTTCCAATGTTTTCTCTAGCTTTCCTGATGAAGTCAGGGTCATTAAAATATTCATCATCATCTATTGAAATAAGGATATCTGCATCTAAAGCCTGGCCAATAATCAAAGAGGTGTTTCTTATTTTAGAGTACCCGTAGAACCCGAATAGGCTATTGAAAGTTTTTTTTCTTAATATTTTTTTTATTTTATTTAATTTGTCCTCTGTAACTAGAAAACAATCTATGCCATATTGCTTTTTTATTTTCCTAGTTAAGGTATTGATCTTTTCCACTGTCTCCTTATCAATTGAATGGCTCAAAGTATTTGCCAATATGGCTATAGAGAAATCCTTATCCTTTAATATCTTGATTGTGTTGAGCAGTTTATCCAGGGGCGGCTTTTTAAGAACATCTACAGAATAATCATAGGGGATATCTTCTATTGGAAATTGGTGAGGCTTCCAATAAGTCGGGATTGTTATTAGTGTTTTCTTCATCTTAATATAATAAGGGTTAGGTTATTTATGTATACACCCATTTAGGCTCCTTTTTGAATTTCTTCCTGTATTTCTTTATTGTTATCATCGGAGGCCTTTGAGTTTCGGTTATTATTTTATTCTTCAGCTGGTATTCGCCATCTACACGTTCTATCACCCGGTATTTGCTCCTTACTTCTTTAACTAAAACTAATTTTCCCAGTGTGTTGGCCCTTTTTGCAAAAACCTGAAGGATCGCAAATGCCATGTTGCTCAGGCTTGATATATCCTGGTTTCTATGTACCCTTTTATGTAAGTCTACCTGGGCTATCGAATTCAAGCCAAATTTTTTTACAAGATCAATCAACATTCCTGTTTCAATGCCATAGCCGGTAAAGTAAGGTATACTTTCCAAGGCTTCCCTTCTGCCAGCACCCTCCCCGCTTAATGGCTGGATGAAACCCGAGAGGCGGGGGAAGAACATGTTGAATAACGGCTTTATTGTGAGTTCAGTAACCCTGCCTCCACCTAATGGCTGGATTTTTTCGCCAACTTTTAAAGGTCTTCTGTAGAATGGCTTGGCAAACTTGAGTTTTTCATTCGTTAATAAAGGGCCCACAAGGCCGTATACAAACCTGGGATGTATATTTTTAATGTCTGCATCCACCCAGCATATTATATCCCCTTTTAAAAGATAGAGGGCTTTCCATAAGTTTTCTCCTTTACCCCTGGTATTGTCTTTCTTGAATAAGAAATCTGATGCTTTATAGATATCAGCTCCTGCTTTTTTTGCTATTAATAATGTTTTGTCTGTTGAGCCGGAGTCTATCACTGCAATCTCGTCAAGAAGCTTATACTTGTCCATCAATGTTGTTTTCAGGACTGAAATTACTTTCTCAATTGTTGCCTCTTCATTATATGTAGGGATGCAGAGGCTGATTGTCAGTTTCTGTTTTTTCTTTGATTCTACTAATTTCTTTATATTTGAGAAGCTTTTGTACTTAAAGCGATTTTTTTCAAACCATTCTTCTACATTCATATTAAATTGAAATGTAGTTGACTATTTAAATGGTTTGTGGTTTGAGGTTCATAAAAATATAAGAAAATACGCTATTTTATAGTTATTTTAAATAATAAATATTATTTTTATTTTATTAAATCTTACTTCTTTAACCACTCAACTTCTTCTTTGCTTAAATCTAAGTCTTTAATTAAAGAGCTCCTGAAATCCTTATTTTTCTTAAATGCTACTTGCAGATAAGGCAGAGTGTTCTTTAAGGATTCTCTTGTTGAACAATGGGTTTGTTCAGCTATCTTTGCAGCTATTGATTTTTTCTTCATTGACTTCTGCTTTGCCCACCATAATTTTAAAAGCCTGCCAGTGGGCTTGTACTGCACCACTTCATTGTATTTCTTGTCTTTTGAAACAGCAATTCCTGCTGTTATCAACAAGTTGATGTAAACAAGAAAGCGCCAGTGCTGCCATCTCCTGATTCTCCTGTTGAAGACGTCTGCTTTGCTTAATTTGTCATATGCCCTTGCCAGGTCTTCTGGTTTTGTATACTCTCTTGGCAAATTTTCATCTAACCACAGCAATTGCTCATTCAGATCTTCTTTTACGTTGTCAAAAGCAGAGGCTGCAACCTTCACATCAGTTGTCTTGAATATTCTTATCAAAGCGTCAATTATCGAGTTTTCCTTGTTTCTCTCTGAAAGCTCTTCCAGGCTTTCCTTGGTTAATTCTTTTTTCCCCTCAGTTAAAGTTTGCAAATCATTTACTGCCGCCCTTGCATCTCCTCCTGCTCTTCTGGCGAGGCCTTTAAGAACTCCGTCCTGATATTTTATCTTTTCTTTATCGCAAATTTTCTTTAGAATTTTAAAAACTGATATGTGGTCCAGTGGCTGAAACTCTGTTAACTCGCATTTTCTCCTTAGAGCATTGAACTTATTCCCCCATGGATCTGTTGCTGTCAGAATTATTGGAAAAGAGCTTTTTTCAATCAGCCTTGTTATTGCCTGTATGCCTCCCCTGTCTCCTGTCCCTGATAAGCCGTCTACTTCATCAATCAAAATTATTTTTCCTTTGCTGAAAAGGCTGAGCTGTTTAGAAGCAGAGCCGACTTTTTGCTCTATCTGATCTTTGTTCCTAACATCACTGGCATTAACTTCATATATTTCATAATCAAAGTGGCGGGCAATAGCATAAGCTGCTGATGATTTGCCAGAGCCTGGCAGGCCATATATGAATATCGCCTTTTTGCCTTTTTTCCAATTTTTTAGAATGTCTTCTATCTCTTTAAGTGCTTTTTCCTGGCCTATAACGTCTTTAATTTCCTTAGGTTTGTACTTCTCGACAAATGGGATCATCTTAAGAGGAGTTGTTTTAGTTTATTTAATGTTTTTGATTGGCAGCAGCTGGACTTGGAAGGTATTTTTATTTAAAGTATAATAAAGAATAATGGAATAATAAAAATCCAATGATAGAATAATCAATTAAGGGTATCAACTGTGGCTTCATGTTTTTGATTTAAATTCGTGAAGAACTGGAATAAATAAATTAATGGATTAAATTATCATTAAAAAAATTTAAAAAAAGCGCTTATTTTAACTTGACAATACCTTTGACTAAAATAGAATATTTTATATAAAAGCATTATTAACTCAACACTAATATGGAGCTACCGAAAAATTATGATATTAAAGAAGCGGAAAAGAAATGGCAGGCTTACTGGGAGAAGGAAGGCATCTATAGGTTTAACCCGGAGAGCAAGGCAGAAGTTTATTCAATAGACACTCCTCCACCGACCATTTCCGGCAGGATGCATCTAGGGCATGCTTTTTCATATACCCAGGAAGATTTTATAGCGAGGTTCCAGAGAATGCTTGGAAAAAATGTTTTCTATCCTTTTGGAACTGATGATAATGGATTGCCAACTGAAAAACTGGTTGAGAGTATAAAAAAAGTAAAAGGGTCAAAGATGGAAAGGGGGGAATTCATCAAATTATGCTTGAAGACCCTGAAGGAGATAAGGCCAAGCTTTATCCGAGACTGGAAAAATATCGGCATGAGCTGCGATTTTTCTGTTTACTACACAACCATAAATGAACACTGCCAGAAAATTTCCCAAAAATCATTTATCGACCTTTACAAGGACGGCAGAGAATACAGAAAAGAAGCCCCTATGATGGTATGCCCTCACTGCAAGACTGCAATTGCGCAGGTTGAAATGGAAGATGCTTTACTGGAATCACAATTATGTTATATCAAAGTAAAAGTGGAAACTGGAGATGAACTTATTTTTGCAACTACAAGACCAGAGTTATTGCCTGCGTGCGTTGGAATAAGTGTGCACCCTGATGATAAAAGATACAAAAAACTTTTGGGTAAAAAAGTAAAGCTGCCCTTAACCAATCGTGAAGTTACATTGACTGCAGATTCTGAAACAGATATGGGGTATGGATCGGGTGTTGTGTACTACTGCACATATGGTGGAGTAGAATGCATAGACTGGTTAACAAGACATCCGGAAACTGAACCAATACATATAATGGGTCTTGATGGTGTTTATAATGAAAAAGCAGGGAAATACAAAGGAATGACAACCAGAGAAGCAAGAAAAACAATCATGGAGGACCTTGAAAAGTCAGGAGCTTTAGAAAAAGTTGAGAAGATAAAGCATAATGTTAATGTTCATGAAAGGTGCGGAACTGAAATTGAATACATAGCAACAAAACAATGGTTCATAAAATATCTTGATTTGAAGGAAGACTTGTTAAAAGCAGGGAAAGAAATGAAGTGGTATCCTGCGCATATGCGCAATAGGTACGATAACTGGGTCAAGGGTCTTAAATGGGATTGGTGCATATCAAGGCAGAGGCATTTTGGAATCCCGATACCTGTTTGGTATTGTAGCAAATGCTCTGAAGTAATGCTGCCTGATGAAAAGGACCTCCCGGTTGATCCCACGAAAGACAAGCCGAAAAAGTCGTGCAAATGCGGCTCAAAAAAATTCACAGGAGAGAATGATGTTTTGGATACATGGGCTACCAGTTCATTAACCCCTCAGATAGCAGCCGAGTTATTCAAAGGAAAAAAAATCTATGACAAGCTTTACCCAATGAACTTAAGGCCCCAGGCGCACGATATAATCACTTTCTGGCTTTTTAATACTGTTGTGAAGTCTCAACTCCATAACAATATTAACCCCTGGCAGGATGTCATGATTTCTGGATGGGCTCTTGATCCTCATGGCAAGAAAATGTCCAAGAGCAAAGGAAATATCGTAGAGCCGCAATCTGTTCTGGAAAAATACGGCGCAGATTCATTAAGGTTCTGGGCAGCAGGCTCCAAGTTAGGGGATGATTTATCTTACCAGGAGAAAGATCTTGTAACAGGGAAGAAATTTATTGTAAAGCTTTGGAATGCATCTAAATTTGCATTCATGCACCTGAAAGATTATAAGATGGATAAGCCAAAAAAACTAGAGTTAATTGACAGATGGCTACTATCGAAACTTTCCAGGCTAATTAAAGATTCTACTGAAAGCTTCAACAAGTATGAATACTCAAGAACAAAGCTGGACACAGAAAACTTTTTCTGGCATTCATTCTGCGATAATTATTTAGAAATAGCAAAAGACAGGCTCTATAATCCTGACAGGAGGGGTATTGAGAGCAGGTTATCTGCGCAGTATGCACTTTATAATTCATTATTGACTATCTTAAAGCTGATGGCTCCAATAATGCCTTACATTACAGAGGAGCTTTACCATCTTTATTATAAAAAACATGAGAAAGATAAAAGCATTCACCTCTCCAAGTGGCCCTCTCTTGATCTAGCCAATAAGGATGCAGAGGCCATTGGAGATTTTGCTGTTTCCATAGTGGAGGGGAGCAGGCGCTTTAAGGCTGAGAAAAATATGTCTCTGAAGAGCCCTGTTAAGAAAATAATTGCAAAAGGGAAGGTTTCAAAAGAGGATTTTGAGATGGTGAAAGAAGATATTATAGCTTCAACAAATGCAGAAGAGATTGTTTTTGAAAAGTTGAAGAGAGACTCTAAAGTGGATAGTGAAGTTGATATTTTTATTTAAATTTGCTTAATATTGGACCGTCAGAAGTATCTTTTATATCATAACCCCTATCTTTGATTTTTTCTCTTAGATTATCTGATTTAGCATAATCTTTTTCTTTTCTTGCTGCTTCTCTTTCTTCTATTAATTTCTTTATTTTTTCTGGGAGCTTTTCTTCTTTTACTTCTAAGACACCTAAAACAGAATCAATGTCCAGCATAAAATCATAGATTTCTTTGGCGTCTCTCTTATCTATTCCTTCTGGAGCCATTTTTGCATTTATTTTTCTAATAAATTCAAAAATAACCGCTAAAGCTTCTGATATGTTTAAATCATCGTCCATCTTTTTGATGAAGTCTTTTTTTGTTTTTTCGATTAGATTTTTTATTTTTGGATTGTTTTTTCCAGAAGAATTCTTTTTTAATGAAATGATTTTTTTAATGAAATCGTCTAATCTCTGAACAGCGTTTTCAGCTGCTTTAATACCTTCTTCTGTAAAATTTAATTGTTGCCTGTAATTGACAGAGAGGAGAAGGTACCTTATTGCCTTGGCATTGTAGCCTTTTTTCAATAAGTCTCTTAGGGTGAAAAAGTTTCCCAAGCTTTTTGACATTTTTCTTCCATCGACTAGCAAATGCTCGTTATGGAACCAGTAATTGACAAACTTTTTTCCTAATGAAGCCTGGCTTTGAGCTATTTCATTCTCATGGTGGGGGAAAACTAAATCAATGCCTCCAGAGTGGATGTCAAACGGCTGGCCAAGGTACTTGGTGGACATGGCAGAGCATTCAATGTGCCAGCCCGGGCGGCCTTTGCCTATCTCTGTTTCCCAGAAAACATCTCTGTCTTCTTTGCCATAGGCTTTCCACAGGGCAAAATCACTTGCGCTTGTTTTTTCGTATTGATCTTGCGAAACACGAGCGCCTGCCTGAAGATTTTTTATTTTTGTATGAGACAGTTTGCCATAGTCTTTAAATTTAGAGATATCAAAATAAATTCCGTCTTTTGCTTTGTAGGCTATTTTTTTATCTAAGAGTTTTTTTATTATAGCAACCATTTCTTTTATGTGCCCTGTGGCTTTAGGGAAAATATCTGCTTTGTCTATGTTTAAAGCTTCCAGATCCTCAAAGAAATCTTTTGTATATTCTTCAGTGTACTCTTTTAATGATTTGTTTTTTTCTATAGAGCCTTTAATGGTCTTGTCATCTACATCTGTTATGTTCATTATGTGCTTTACTTTTAAGCCTCTGAACTTTAAGTATCTCTTTAAAATATCTGCGCACATATAAGCTCTGAAGTTGCCGATGTGGGCGTAATCGTAAACTGTTGGGCCGCATGAGTAAATGCCTACAGAACCTTTTTTAATCTCTTTAAAAGGTTCTTTTTTTCTTGTTAGAGTGTTATATATTTTCATTGCCATGATGGTTATTGTCTCCTTTCTCCATTAATAAAACTTTCTTTTTTGGTTTAAACCCCTCAATGGCATTGCATCGCTCCAACAATTTTTAAAAAACAAAAGAAAGTCAAAAAAGCGAGGGAAGGGAATTTCGTCCTTATTAGGAATTCGAACCCTTGAATAAGCGGGTTGCAGCTTGAAGTCTTTAAAGGAACTTCCTCAAAGATCGCTCCCCTTAACCGCTTGGGCACCCTCGCTTGCTTAATGGTTATACAGCAGGGATATAAAAAACTAACTGTTTAATATAGAAATATCTAACAACAACATCCAATATAAAAATGCCTGTGTAAATCTTCAGGTTTATGCATTTTATTTATTCTTGAAATCCTCTCTAGGGTCATTTATATCTATTATATTTAACCCTTTCAAAAACTCTTCCAGTTCCATAGTTTTTTCACCTCGTTTAGTCATTTTTAACACCTCATAGAAATTTAGACAACAATGCAGAAGGTCGTTAAGGAATGACAAAAAATCTAATAACCTTTGATGTGGCAATGTCTAACTGAAGATACAGTTCTGCTCCACATCAGGCTGATTTTTGTCATTAATAGCTGTAATGGTGTTCTTCTATTTAAATTTTTTCTTTTGACAGGTATTAATACGATTCTTTTTCATTATTTTTTTGGAAATGTTCCCAATAAAATGGTGATTTATCCGAATTTTGATGATAATCCTTGCGATAGCGTATTGATGAGAATGAAGTTGATGCTTTTGTCCAGAGATGGTTTGTTTCTTCTCAAGATGTTTCCATGAGCCAGTTGATTTCTGCTATAAGGGTGTGGAAACAAGGTTGTAATTAGAAAATAATATAAACTCTATTGCAGATTTAATAAAGAATGAAAAAGAAGGTGATAATTTCATTAATTTTCTTATTAATTTTATCTAGCATTGCTTATGCAGACATAACAACTGATTGTACAAATGTTGCTGCATTATATCATTTTGATGGAGATGTGAATGATAGTTCTGGGAATTTAAATCATGGAACAATAATTGGAGCAACTCAGACAACAGGGAAATTAAATCAGGCATATTATTTTGACGGAGATGATGATTATATTCAACTAAATAGTGCTTTAGAAACATTATCTGATTTTACTATTACTGGTTGGATAAAAATGAATTCTAATGCTTCAACAGAGGTGAATGGCAATAATCCTTTCTGGGCGATAGATGGTAATAATAGGGTTTTGATAACTCCTTCATCTAATTATCTTGCTTTTAACGGTTATATTGGAGGGCCTTCTACTGACTCAAACATCGATGTTTGGGTTCACATTGCAATTACAAGGGAAGGCTCAACAGCGAGATATTATAGGAATAGTATTAATCTTGACAAATGGAGTGACACATGGGATGTTGGTTTAAATTCAGTAGACTTTTCTTCATCATTGATAGGTAATCAAGGAGGATATTATTTTAATGGATTGATTGATGAATATATAATATACAATAAAGCTCTAAATCAAAGTGAGGTAAGTGAGCTGTATAATTCTGGTTTAGCAGGAACCCCTGTGAGTTGTGGGCCTTGTATTCCGAATTGTGTCGGAAAACAATGTGGAAGTGATGGATGTGGTGGGAGTTGTGGAAGTTGTGGAGGTGCAACACCTGTTTGTAATAATGGAGTTTGTGAAGCTCAGTCTTCTTGTATAGATAATGATGGTGATGGATATAATACAACATCTGTTTGTGGAGGTGTAAGCAATGTTGATTGTGATGATACTAATATAGATGTAAATCCAGGAGCAACAGAAGGACCTTTTGGTGATGTTACTTGTTCTGATACTTTTGATAATAATTGTGATGGAAATACTGACAGTGCAGATTCTAATTGTATAGTCCCCCCAACAGGAAATATTTATTATGCTTCTTCAACAGGCACAGCTACTTGGAGCCAATGCACAAATATTGTTACACCATGTTCATTAAATACAGCTAATTCAAATGCTGTTGCAGGAGATACAATTTATTTGAGGGCAGGAACATATAACGGGATTTATATTAATCCATCAAACTCAGGCACAGCATCTCAAAGAATAACTTATCAGAATTATGGAAGTGAGGTTGTTACAATTCAGGATGCCACGTATGGTATCCATTTGAATGGAAAGTCATATATCAAAGTTCAAGGAATTAATTTTTACAATTTGGATAAATTTTTGTGGTTTGAAAATAATGCCGATTATAATATAATTGCTTATAATATTTTTGATCAAAGTAGAAACATAGGGTGGAGCGGTTCAAAGATTTATAGAAGTTCATCATATAATTGGATTCATCATAACACCTTTTCAAAATATGGGGAATGTACTGTTGCAGGTTCAGATGAGGGCTCAGTTCTTGATATTGGAAATGAAAATGTAAATGATGATTTTTCAAATTATAACCTCATTGAAGACAATACCCTGTTTCATGGAGGGCATCATATACTTGGTGTTTATGGTATGTATAATATAATTCGTAATAACTACTTGCATAATGAAGCTTGGACAAGAGGTAAGGGGAATCGAAATATCTATTTAGGCGGATATCCTGCTAGTTCTGGGCGAAACCTGATTGAAGGAAATAGAATTGGTTACTCTTATATTCCATGTGATAGTTGGGGTGTATCTGGCATGTCTTTGGCTACTGGTTACAATATTGTTCGAAAAAATAGCTTTTTCTATAATGACCTGGCAGGACTTGAGATGTCAGTAACAAGCACTTATAATTCAGACATAATATATAATAAAATTTACAATAATGCATTTTTACATAATGGTTGGAATATGGCCACAGGACCTGATCCACTTACAAGTGCTATTGGGTTTGCAATATACGATGGTCCATTAATAATTACCGGCAATGCTGTTAAAAATAATATTTATTATGATCATTATCAAGTCTATGGAGCTTATAATGTAAACCTTGGGGATCAGATTTTTGATGGTAATTGGGATGGAGATACTCAAGGAGATCCATTATTTGTAGATGCTAGTTTAACACCAGGGAACCCAATGGATTCGAGCTTACCTAACATGAATCTGCAATCTAACAGCCCTGCTATTAATTCAGGAGGTTTTCTAACAACAATTACTTCTCTAACTGGTTCTGGCACAACATTTACTGTTGATGACGCCGGGTACTTTATGAATGGCTGGGGAATTATTGAAGGAGATATTATTCAATTAAAAGGTAGCACCCAAAGAGTAAAAATAATAAATGTGGATTATACAACTAACACAATAACTGTTGCTAGTAGTTTAACTTGGACACAAGGTCAAGGAATTTCACTCTCATATGAAGGAAGTGCTCCTGATGCTGGTGCTTATGAATATACTCCTCAAGGAAATGTAATTCCTGCTGCATCATGTTCTTATGCAGATGTTTCTTCAGCAATAGCTTCTGCAAATCCAGGCGATACAGTCGTGGTCCCTGCTGGAACTTGTACATGGGTTAGTACACTTATAATAGACAAAGATCTAATTTTAAAGGGTGCTGGTGTTGGAAACACTATAATATCTACTTCTATGCCTCAGACAATAAGATGGTATGTTAGTGGAGATGAGATTATTGACTTTTCAGGATTTGAATTTAATGGCAATGGTTTAGCTGCTGGGGGTTCAGGGCAAAATTCAATTTTTTACATATCTAATAATCATGCATCAGTTGCAGCTACTCTTAAATTTTATAATAATAAATTAAATGATTTAGCTGATGGAGGTACAGCAATTAGGATTCAAGGTGGTGATGTCTACGGTGTAGTTTACAACAACGATTTTATAGATGTAACTTCGATGGCAAGAATTACTAACCAAAAAGGTGATTGTCAAGGATGGGATCCATCAGAATTTTATCCATTCAACTATGGTAATGAAATGGGTGTAGAATATGGTAACGAGAACCTATATTTTGAGGATAATAATATAAGTTTTACGAGAAATGTTGGAGATTGGGCTTGGATAGAAAGTGGACAAGGTGGAAGATATGCTGTAAGATACAATAATTATAATATACAAAATCATAATGGTGTAAATGGTGAACTATGGGATATCCATAATAATAAAGTAGGTCAAACAGGTGGATTTGGATGTGAAGTTTATGGTAACAAAATTATTAATATGCCTGGTAAAGGTGTTCCAATAAATCAGAGAGATGGTGAGTGCTTAGTTTTCAATAATATTTTTGATTCAGAAGAGACACCTCAGTTTAAATTTACTTCTCAAACTGCTAGTGGTTGTGATTATGATTGGACTTATTGGAGTTCTTGTGGAAGCCCAACAATGCACATAAGCAATACTTATTATTTTAATAATGAGAGGGCTGATTTGACTGAGATAAATCCAGTTCTATTTAATCCAGACCGATGTGTCGAGCCTGACCATTTGGATTTAAATGAGGATTGGTGGATTTATGATGCTACATGTACAACAACTGATTGTGCAACTGGTATTGGTATTGGTTCTTCTCCACCAACAGGAACTTGCAATCCAGGAGTTGCTTATTGGGTAACAAGTGCTAATCCAGCCACAATAGCAACAACTGATCCGAATATTATACAGAATAGCAAACTCTACAAATGTACATCAACAAATAATTGGGAAGTTTTCTATGAACCTTATACATATCCCCATCCATTAAGGAATGAAGCGTCAACTTGTAATGATGGTGATAATGATGGCTATGGCAATCCTGCTTCATCATCATGCACTAATTCTGGTCTTGACTGCAATGATAATAACCCATCAATCAATCCAGGAGCAACAGAAACCTGCAATCTAAATATTGATGATAATTGCGATGGTATAATACAATGCCACAATGCTGATTATCTGATTGTTGACGGGTGCGTTGATGAGAATGAAGTGGATGCTTTTGTCCAGAGATGGTTTGTTTCTTCTGCTGATGTTTCCATGAGCCAGTTGATTTCTGCTATAAGGGTTTGGAAACAAGGTTGTAATTAGAAAATAATATAAACTCTATTGCAGATTTAATAAAGAATGAAAAAGAAGGTGATAATTTCGTTAATTTTCTTATTAATTTTATCTAGCATTGCTTATGCTGATATTACAACAAACTGCTCAAATGTTGCTGCATTGTATCATCTTGATGGAAATGCGAATGATAGTTCTGGGAATGGGAATGATGGGACTGTTAATGGTGCTACTTATAATTCTTCAGGAAAAGTTAATGGAGCTTTTGATTTTGATGGGGATGATGATTATGTTAATGTAAACAATGATCCAATAGGAATAGGAGCAGTTACTGTAAGTGTTTGGGTATATTCTAAGACAACAGGAGAGATAGGATACGGAACAATTGTTAGTAATGGTAAGTTTATGTGTAATTTACTTGGTTGGGATATGGGAATAGGTTGTTCTAATGATAATGGTAACACATTAGTATGGTCTGAATCTTCTTCTCTTTTATTTAATGAGTGGCAATTATTTACTGCTGTTCGAGATGTTGATGGGAGCTTTACATTTTATATTAATGGTATTCAAAGTGGAATAGTAAACCAAGATGGAGGACCAGTCTTAACTGGTTCTGGTTTAACTATTGGAAGGAGGTACTCTCCTGCTCAACATTTTAATGGTTCAATTGATGAAGTTATTATTTATAACAGGGCATTAAATTCAACAGAAATTAGTGAATTATATAATTCTGGGTTGGTAGGAACCCCTGTAACTTGTGGGTCTTGCACTTCTCAAACATGTGTTGATTTAGGATATGAATGTGGTAGTGGTTGGAGTGATGGATGTGGGAGGACTTTAGATTGTGATATTGAAGTTGGAGGTTGTACAGGAGGAGATGTTTGTAGTTCAGGAATTTGTATTCCTCCACCAAGTTGTACAGATAATGATGGAGATGGTTATAATCAATCTGTAACAGGTTGTGGAACTGTAGATTGTAATGATAGTGATGCTACAATTAATCCAGGAGCAACAGAAACTTGTGGGAATACAATCGATGAAGATTGTTCTGGTGATTATTTGACTTGTTCTGTTTCAGAATCTTGTGTTTCAGGGGTATGTCAGGCTTTACCTCAATGTAATAATGGTCTTGATGATGATGGAGATGGATTTTGTGATACTATCGGAGCAACATGTACTGATGGTTCAACACCCGGAGACCCTGATTGTTCTGGTCCTAGTGATAACTCAGAATCTCCTGTAACTGATATAGTTCCTGATGATAGAAGAATAACTTGGGAAGGAAATGTTGGGGTTGAGGGAGGAATACCTGAGAGGACAACAATTTGTGCAACATTAAGTGAAACAGGCGACACTACAGACAGAACATCTGAAATTCAGTCAGCCTTGGACAGTTGCGGATCTGATGAAGTTGTATATCTGAACACAGGAACTTATTATGTAGGATCTAAGATTAATATGCCTAGCAATGTAACTATACGAGGTGCTGGACAGGGATTGACTATAATAAAGACTCTACCTGGATTTTCGAGTGTAAACGTGTTTCATGTTTCTGGTGGTACCTGCCTTGTTACTGATAACACAGGAAATTGCGGTCCTTGGAGAGATGTGATTTCTGGTCTTACAAAAGGCAGCACTCAATTATCAGCGACAGATCATGGTTGGAATATTAATGACTATCTTATAATTGATAGATTAAATGATCCTAATGGTATTCCTCCTGTTGATGATTTTGGTGCTACTCATGTGGGGAGAAATGGTCGTGCCATGGCCCAGGTTGTAAAGGTTATTAATAAGGTAAGCAATGATGTAGTAGATATTTATCCTCAATTATACCATGAATTTGATATAAGTTATTCACCTCAGGCCATGAAATTAGATGCTGTAATAATGGGGGTAGGTATTGAATCTTTAACAATTGATGCAATGACCTCAAGTCAGGGAGGTAATACTGCTGGTCATGTATGGTTTATTAATGCAGTTGATAGTTGGTTATATGATATTGAACTTCACGGCGTGATGGGAAGAGCAGTTTGGTTATATCAGGCATCAAGGATTACAATAAAGAAAAGTGAGATACATGAAAAACCAGATCATGTGGCAGAGTATGGTACTAATGGGGGTTATGGTATTTTTGTTGGACCCCATGCAAGTGATAATTTAATAGAAGATAATACTTTTCATAAATTAGTACTACCTATTTCAATGGAGGGTGCTGATGCTGGCAATGTAATATCTTATAACTATATAACTGATAATAGATGGGACCCGGACTCACCTTCTTGCCGTGTTTCTGTCCTTGGTCACGGTGGTCACTCAATGATGAATCTTTATGAAGGCAATATAATTGATGATGGACGAATTGGATTTGATCAATATTTTGGCACTCATTCATATTATACAATATTTAGAAATAGGATTGAGCAGGAGAGAACTCCTTGTTCCTTTTTTAGGCTTGGAGTAATAGACATACAAAGAAAACATCATTTTATGAATATATTGGGTAATGTTCTTGGCACTCTTGGCTGGGAAGACCATTACGAAAGGTACAACGAACCTTATTCTGATTCCACGAACAGCGTTATATATAGGACAGGTTATAGTAGTGAATCAGAAGATTTCACTGGTGGCGACACAGGTGTTTTTACAACAATGTTCAGACATAAAAACTTTGATTACTTCACAAATTCTATAAAGAAATGTAATGAGGTAACAGAACCAGGATGTTACAATATAAATCCAGATGCTCAGTTACCTAATTCACTTTATTTATCTTCAAAGCCTTCTTGGTTTGGAGGACTTTCATGGCCTCCGATTGGACCAGATGTAAATCCAATGAATGGAACAATTCCTGCTAGGGAGAGATTTTATGGTAGAAGTGTTGTTGCTTCTTGCACAGACACTGACGGAGATGGTTATGGAAACCCGGCATCAAATGACTGCACTTATCCAGATTTAGACTGCAATGATAATAATCCATCAATCCATCCAAATGCAATAGAACTCTGCAATCTGAATGTTGATGATAATTGCGATGGGATAATACAATGCCACAATGCAGATTATCTGATTGTTGACGGTTGTGTTGATGAGAATGAAGTTGATGCTTTTGTACAAAGATGGTTTGCTTCTTCTGCTGATGTTTCTATGAGCCAGTTGATTTCTGCTATAAGGGTTTGGAAACAAGGTTGTAATTAGAAAATAATATAAACTCTATTGCAGATTTAATAAAGAATGAAAAAGAAGGTGATAATTTCGTTAATTTTCTTATTAATTTTATCTAGCATTGCTTATGCTGATATTACAACAAACTGCTCAAATGTTGCTGCATTGTATCATCTTGATGGAAATGCGAATGATAGTTCTGGGAATTTAAATCATGGAACAATAATTGGAGCAACTCAAACAACTGGGAAATTAAATCAGGCATATTATTTTGACGGAGATGATGATTATATCCAGATAGGAACAGGAAGTGATTTTTCAGATTTGTGTGTGAATGGATGCAGTTTTTCAGCTTGGATTAATGGTTCTGATACAGTTCCAGGTTGGGCAACTATTTTAGGAAGATTTGCATGGGATAAATATTTTTTTCAACTTTATTATGATCCTTGGTCAGGACCAAGTTTTAAACTTTCTGATGACGGAATCGGTGCAAATATTTGTGATACTGTAGGAAGTGGTTTACAGTATAATACTTGGCAGTATATTGTTGGAGTTTATAATGGAACACATACTTTAGTTTATTTGAATGGGAATCAAGTGGGAAACACTCTTTGTGGTTTTACATCAGTTAACCAAGCTTCTTGGCAGAGTTCAGAAGGAACTTATATTGGCGTTGTGGATGATTCTCAACTTCAATATGATGCTAAAGGAGAAATAGATGAAGTAATTATTTATAATAAAGCATTATCTCCAACAGAAGTTTCTGAGTTGTTTGATGCAGGTATAGCAGGAACTGC
>CAZPFO010000002.1:0-86595 GCA_964585935.1 uncultured Methanosarcinales archaeon
GCACCATTTGTTAATCTGTTTATTTACAACAAAAATTTAATAGGATTTTCACTTTATGCTTAACGTGATGGTGAAAATCAGCTAATTAATTCCTCCATATCATGGATTAATGGAGCAGAAGCGGCTGAAAATTCCTATCCAGTTTGGAATAAAGGAATTTTCCTATTTATTTGTCAAAAACGAAAAAAATAAAATTAAAAACTCTGCTGGAAAACGTACAAACAATTGTGATTGTGGAACATAAACAATGATTAAAAAATTAAAAACTTAAAAATTGATTAATGATAAAATAAACTGCTTTAAAATCACAATGTTTAATAATTCTATCTGTTTATTTATCAGGCATGGACATAAAAGAGATAACCCATATTGAATATTTTGATAAGGGGCATAGGGGGCTTTTGTTTAAGGGAATCTATAAAAAAAAGAAAGTAGTCCTAAAAACAAAGCTGGCAAAAAGTGAAGCTACCGGAAGGATAGAAAACGAAGCTAATTTTCTTAAGATTCTGAACAAAAAAGGAATTGGGCCGAAATTTATCCATTATGACAAAAAGAAGGATGTTCTTGTATATGAATATGCTGATGGCGAGCATTTTCCCCTGTTTCTGCAGCATTCAGATGAAAAAAATAAAACTTTGATTAAAAAGATAATAAAGCGGATTTTTATCCAGTGCTTCAGGATGGATAAGCTGAAGATAAACAAGGAGGAGATGCAGCATCCTTACAAGCATATCATCATAGACAGGGCAAAAAAACCTGTTCTGCTTGACTTTGAAAGGTGCCATTACTGCAAGGAGCCGGTTAATGTAACGCAGTTCAGCTCTTATCTGATCTCAGGGCACATGATTGATTTATTGAAAGAGAAGGGGATCAAAGTGGACAGAGAAAAGGTAATTGCTGCTGCGAAAAGATACAAGAAAGATATCAGCAAAAAGAATTTGGATAAACTAGTAAATCTAGTAAAATGAGTATATACGATGAAAAACATAACAGTTAAGGAACTGAAAGAAAAAATTGATAATAAAGAAAATTTTATTTTATTGGATGTTAGATACATTGATGAATATGACCAAGGGAATATAAAAAAATCCATCCTAATACCTTATGATGAACTTGAAGAAAGGTATGAAGAGATTAATGCCAAGAAGGATAGTACTATAATTGTTTACTGCAGATCAGGAAAAAGAAGTAAAAAAGCTGCCAAAATACTTGATAAATTAGGCTACACTCACGTAATCAATGTTTTAGGCGGAATTGCCGAGTGGGAGGAAAATGGCTACCCAGTTTCAGGATAAAGTTTACAAACTCTGCAAAAAGGTTCCAGAAGGCAAGGTAACAACCTATAAGGCCATTGCAGAAAAGCTGGAGACTAAAGCCTACAGGGCTGTTGGGAATGCTTTAAGAAACAATAAACATCCTATAGAAATACCCTGCCATAGGGTTGTTAATTCTGATGGAAGTCTAGGCGGTTATAAAGGCAGATTAAATAATAAAGAAAAAATAAGATTATTGAGGAAGGAAGGAATTGTATTAGATGGCAAGATTATAAACCTTGAACAACACTTGATTGTGTTTAGGTAGTTTCTGAAGAAGAATCTAAAAGTTTTTCGTAGGGTTTTATATGGATATCATAACCTTGAGCTAACAGCTCTTCCCTTTCTTCAATTCTTTTTGGATTGCCATGTAACATATCTGTGAAATCTTCATGCCTTAATGGACATAATTGATCTACTCCTCCAGATATCTTTAAGAATATGGTGTTTGCTTCTATTAATTCATTAATAAGACCTTTTTCCCTTAAACCCTGCAATAATCTTGATACTCTTTCAGAAACATAATTTTCTTTAATGGTCACTTTCTCTTCTTAACCCTTTTCTTCTTTTTCCCTTTCTTGACTTCTTTGTCCAGCTTTAATTCGTCAAGCAGCTCCTTATAGCGGTTCCTGATTGTAACTTCAGTTACTCCTGCAACATCTGCTACTTCTCTCTGGGTTCTTTTTTCGCCGTGCATTAAAGCAGCAACGTATAGGGCTGCAGCTGCTATTCCTGTAGGGCCTCTTCCTGAGGTAAGCTCTGCTTTTTGCGCTTTTTCAAGAATTTCTATGGATTTTGACTGGGCTTCTGCGCTTAATTTTAAAGCAGAAGCAAACCTTGCAATATAATCAGCAGGGTTTGAAGGCAGTATTGTAATTCCTAGCTCTCTTGTTACAAACCTATAGGTCCTTCCAATTTCCTTTTTCTCAATTCCGGATGCTTCTGATAACTCATCTAAAGTTCTTGGAACATCATGGCGCCTGCAAGCAGCATATAAGGCTCCTGCAACAACGCTTTCCATGCTTCTTCCCCTGACAAGGCCTCTTTGCACAGCCAGGGTGTATATTCTTGCAGATTCCTCTTCAACAGACTTTGGAAGCTTTAGATAAGACCCTACTCTTTTCAATTCAGCTAATGCTAATTTTAGGTTTCTTTCAATTGCTGTTGAAATACGGTATTGCCATTTTCTTAGCCTGAAAAACTTGTCCCTTTCCCTTCCACCTAGCCTGAATAAATCAGCTTTCTGGCCAACTTCAGTTCCTAAACCCTGGTCATATTGGGTATAGGTCATAGGAGCGCCAGATCTACGTCTTTTTTCACCATCTTCAGAATCAAACTCACGCCATTCCTGCGAGAAATCAACCATCTTGTCTTCAATAACAAGTCCGCAGTCTTTGCAGATAACTTCTCCTCTTTCACGGTTCCAAAACAAGTTAATTCCGCCACACTCTGGGCATTTTTTGACTAATTCCGGCATTAGAACATCACCTATAGCAGATTTTTAAGTAAATTATTATCGTTTTTTGCTCCCCAAAAACAAAAATTATTTAAATTGGTTTATTACAATATGTTTATCAAACCACAACAATATTTATAAAGGGGAAGTACATTTCATATATAAAGCTTTCGATTTTCTAGAGGAAAAGCGGAAGCTAGGAACGAAGTGACTATGTTTCGTTTTTTACTGGGTGAAAGAGGAGTTTTTATGAAAATGAAAGAGCCAATCCCAAAGGAATTATTCAATATTTTAGCCTGTCCGTTATGTAGAGAGGATTTAAACTATACAAAAGACAGAAAAGGGCTTGTTTGCGCTAAATGCGGCAGAAAATACCCTATTAAGGAAGGAATACCGATATTATTGCCTAAAGAAGGAAAGTGATAGTTCTTAAGAAGAAAGTATTAATTTAGCAATGATGTTCTTTGCCGTATTCTTTACCTATATCCTTCCAATCTTCATAGTGTTGATGTAGAAATGGATCATTTTCATGGTCAAAGACAATGAATTTTGAACCGGTTAATTCAGCCAATTTCTTATCCAAAGTTACTCTACCTTTGTTAATACCCAGGCCAAGTACAACTAGGCTTCTATTTTGTTCAGAAAGAAAATAAACTCCCTTATTTGCCTGAGCAATTAAACTCTTAATAAAATCACCCAATTTACTACCAGGTATTTCATATTCTTTTGCTATTGTAGGTTGTATCATTTTATATCTTGTAAGTTCAACCTATATATAAATCTTTCTATTTGTATATACTAATTAGTAGTAACAAAGAGATATAGATTAGTAAAAACGCCGACGCCCGGATTTGAACCGGGATATCCCGAAGGAAAATGGCTGACTAGACGCCATAAATTTCCTTTAGAAATTTAACGTCTCAAGGCCATCGCAGTACCGGATTGTGCCACGTCGGCATAATCAGTAGAATTAATTTTATTTTTATAAACTTATTGTTTCTGTCAGGTGAGGCAGCAACAATGGCGCAGACACTTCGGGGTGTCGCGTAGGGCAATGAAGTTGACCGTTTGCCGCCATTATTGTTGTTGCCGGCGTTTAAGTATATCTTAATTTTCATAGAAAACTATATAAACAGACTTACATTTATTTTCTGAATGAGCAAGAAGAAAGAAGAAGAGGAAAGGCAGCAGCAAATCCAGCAGGAAATAACCAGGATTAAGCTGCCAAGGGGTAGGCAAGTTCTTGGTATTTTAGAACAGAGGCTGGGAGCAAGCAGAGTAAGGGTCAGGTGCCTGGATGGCAAGACAAGAGTATGCAGAATACCCGGCAGGCTAAAAAGAAGGCTCTGGGTCAGAGAAGGTGATACTATCATAGTTGAGCCTTGGGAGTACAGCGGGGATGGGAAAGGGGATGTGTTGTATAAATACACAAACACGCAGGTTGTTTTCTTAAAGAAGAAGGGTTACTTAAAGCAGCTGGAAGAGTTTGAAGCATTTTAATCTATTACCACTCGAGAATAGAAATATTTAAATACCAGTTGTGCTTTTTAGGCTTTTACGATGGGGGAATCCAAACTTAGTTTTTTTGTTGTTGATGTTATCATGCTTATAGTTTTTCTAGGCTTAATAAACATGATTTTTGGGCTGCACAGGGTTTTCCTTGGTTTTGAATTAATATTGCTTGCAGCTGCAGCATTTTTCAGCATAATATCCATGGTTGCTATCTACAATAATGCAAGGTGGGGATGGATATTTTTATCTTATATTTTTGGATTAATACTGATTGACATATTGTTCGTGTATTACATAGCAGGAAGGCCTGATTTTTTCTTTATAATCATAATATCAGCATTAGTCGGCTTTTTAGTATCAGTAATGAATATCCCGAAAAAGGAAAGAGAAGCGGTAGAGGAAAAGCCTAAGGAAGTAACCAAGGAATTCAAGCCAGGGAAGTATGTTGCAAGCAAGTCAGGATCTAAATACCATGCTCCAAAATGCGACTGGGCAAAAAAGATAAAGAAGTCAAACCAGGTATGGTTTGATGATGAAAAAGAGGCTAAGAAGAAAGGGTACAAGGCAGATAGTTGTGTTAAAGAAGCTGTTTATAAGAATTTTTAGTATTAACTATTTCTTCCAAAAATAAATCACGAAGAAAATGACGCTTACAGTTATGAAACTGTCTGCAATGTTAAACACAGGCCATATCCTGAAGTCCAGGAAGTCGATAACATGGCCAAATATTAATCTGTCAATCAGGTTGCCGATGGCTGCTCCCAGGATAAATCCGGTGAAGAGCTGCAGTGCTTTCTCTTTTTCTTTAATTTTGTCAATATAATAAAGGATAAAGCCAATAACCATTACAGTAAAGAATATCAATGGAAGCTGGAAGTTTTTTAAAATCCCAAAAACAGAGCCTGTGTTTGTTGTATATGTCATATGGAAGATGTTCTTTATTACCGGCATGCTCTGGTTTAATTCTAAACTGGCTCTTATGATTAATTTTGCCAGTTGGTCAAAAACAATGACGAATAATGCTGATGAGAAAACGATCAGGTATTTTTTAGGTTTCATTAAAGGGATAAAGAACAAGGTTGTTTATAAAGGTTTTTGAGGTTTTTCGGTTTCTGCATCCTTTTGAAAATTGAGGATATCTGATAATTCAATTTTTATTTCTTCTTTTTTTGGGCTTTTATTAAGAGTTTTTGTATAATTAAATACTCTTTCCCAAAAAGAAACATTAACCTCAATAAAAGTTTTAAGTTCCTTGGAGTTGAAATATTTTTCTTTAGCTCGCCTTTCTTTAATAACTTCATCAACAGAATTATTAATTGAGGCCATGTAACCTTCATCAGGATTAAAGTAGACTGTAACAAAAATATCTCCTCCATATTCCTCCTTATGCTCTTCTGGCAATTTCATTAATGTAGTTACTACTTGAAAGTATATAAACTTTATGGTTTAAAATAATTTAATTTAGCTAGATTTATATAATTTTGAAGGCTTGTATATAAGAAAATAAAACTTAAGAAACCTCTAATTTAAAAATTTTCAATACCTATAATACTTTTTCCTGGTGTGGTGTTCTTCTTCGCCTTTTGCAATGGCTTCTATGTTTGTAAGGCGCTGGTTTATGCTGTCTAATGTTGCCCTGAGCGCATCTAATTTGCTGGATATAACCTCAAAGTCTTTTTCTACTGCAACATTTGGTGCAGGCGGTGAGGGCGGCTCAAACTGAGGCTGGAATGAAGGCTGCTGGATAGGCGCTTGCACTGGCGGTGCAGGCTGCGCTTGCGGCTGAGTTGGCATTCCATAACCCCCTTCAAGGTTTCCTGAGGAAAAGCCTGCATCAGCAGAAGGCAATCCTGAATTTAAATCAGAGCCAAAGGCCGCTGGCTTATCAATCCCAATATCCGAGAATTCATCTTTCTTTTTCCAGAAAGCCATATTACCAAAAAAACCCATTTTCACCTCTTTTTATTGATTTATTTTATTTAGAGTATATAAATATTTTTGTTTTATAGAGTTTTTTAATTATTGGATGAAGTTTGTTTTGCATCTACAAGCATCATTTACAGGACAACTATTGCATAAGGGATTTCTATTCTTACAATAATTCTTACCTAACTCGACCAATAAAGCATGATACTCGTTAAACAGCCTTGTATCTTTTTTTAAATTCCTTTCAAAAATATTTTGCAGTTCCTCATAATTTAAATCTTTTTTAACATTGAAAATTCTTGAATAGATCCTTTTTGTGTAGGCGTCTATGACAAATATCGGCTTTTGGGCTGCATAGAGGATTATTGAGTCCGCAGTCTCAGGGCCAATTCCCTTAACACTTAATAATTCGTTTCTTAAATCAATAACTTTGTTATTGAATAATTTTCCTAATCTTCCATTATAGTTTTTTAATAAAAAATGAGAGAAGTTTTTCAATGATTTTGCTTTCTGGTTATAGTAGCCTGCTGGCCTTATTATTTCTGCGAGTTTTTTTGTATTTATCTTATTGGTTTTTTCAGCATTGATCAAATCGTTTTTATTTAGGTTAATGATGGCCTTCTCTACGTTCTTCCATGAAGTGTTTTGTGTCAATATAGCTCCGAAAATTATTTCTAAACGCTGCTTTTCAGAAAGATTGATTTTTTTATGGTACTTAGGAATCAGTTCTCTTTCTTTGGTCACAGGCCACCAGTGCTGGGAGTTGAAAGAAGTGTGAAGAGTTTTGAAGATTCTCTTTATCATAAAAACTTAAGAATTGAGTTGTATATTTAAGGCTTACTTTATTTTGTTTTGCATGCTCTCTTCCATATTTTTAAAATGAGTGTGTATCTGACCTGCATATTCTCTAAGTGCGTAAAATGATTTACCTTTAACACCCCTCTTATATGTTTTACCCGGAACATGGAAACCCCAGTCATTTATGATTTCTGTGGGATTTCCAAATCTATCTTTTTTCACAATTCTCTGAGGTATAAATGGCTGTGCAAGGGCTTCTCTGAATTTTTCAACCTCAGCCGGATATTCTCTTCCTATATAATCCATTCTTTCTTTTAATGTTGAAGGATTGTAAGGGTTTAGCTTTTTGAATCTTTTTTGTTTTTTTTCTGGATTTTCTAATTGAAAAATTCTTATCCAATTTTTCTTATATCTGTTATGTATTGGTTTAATTGCAGTTGCACTCAATAAATGCTCCATAATTTCGTAAAGGCCCTTATCATCATCTAAATGACCATCCTTTTTAATCCTGCTTTCATCATACAATTGAGGGTTTCTTTTGACTATCATTGGTTCTGCATACTGATTCTTGTTTTTTGGTTTTATTAACATATCATTAAAAAATAAAAATTTTCTTTTGAAAATTCCTGCTTCCATCAGGCAAATCTCAAGGGCATTCAACCCCTCGAATATCTCAGGGGGCGTTTCTCTTGAATTTTCAATACCTCCAAACATAGTTGTAAGAAGGAGATTATCATCTTTTAGATCTTCTTCCTTTTGCCAATTTTGTTTTAAGTGCCTGTTATATTGCGGTAAATGTTCGAGAAGATAAGGAATCTCTATTCCAAAATTCTTTTTATGGTAGATTACAACTTTATCTAAACTAGCAGATTTACTATCTTGAGTATTTGCTTGTTCAGTAAATAGACCTAACTGCTTATTAGAGATTTTTTTAGATTTTCTCATGAAAAGGAAGATAGAATTGTTTCTTTTTAAATCTTTCTATTTTTAACCATCGAAAAGTAACAACAAATTAAGAAATCAAAACTGCATTTACAGTCCCGTCCTGGCCTGGCCTTGAAGTGATCTTAGCTTTGCCTTTTTCAGTGTCAACAATACAGCCTTTTGTTATTATGTTACGCCTTACAAAGTGCCTGTTAGCAGGATTCTCCAGTATTGTCTTTATCTTCACCTGCTCGTGTTTTTTTGTTTGAGGATTAAGCAGATTCGCTGTCTCTGCGCTTAAAAGCCTTATCTTGCTGTTGCCGCCCATGGTTCTTATTTTTGTGGATTTCTTCTTGTCCACTTTTGTTAGGGATGGCAGCCCGCCTAATTCGTGCTTTTTCTTCTTCCTGTAGTCTTTATACAAAGCACCTGTCTGTTTTCTCCTTGACCTTGCCTGTGAAATTGCCATATTGAGTGAGAACTATGGGGGATTTATATAGGTTTCTAATTTTTTGGGTTTTCAATAATAATTTTAGCAACATTTATATATAGGATGGTTATCCTTCAATATGTTTAAATTTTTTTGAGGGGTGCTAAAATGGAAACTTCTAGACCGTTAGATGCCTTGAACAAAGCAAGAGGCAAAAGAGTAATAGTTGACTTAAAAAACGACAGGCAGTACATAGGCAAGTTGAATGCATTTGACATCCACATCAATGTTGTGCTGGATGATGCAGAAGAAAGGGAGAATGGAGAAATAAAGAAAAAACTTGGCACTGTCTTTATAAGAGGAGACACAATAACAGTAATCTCACCCGAGTAAGAATTCTAAAATGTCAAAAGGAACTGCATCAATGGGCAAGAAGTCTGGAAAGTTGAATATGACACATTGCAGAAGGTGCGGTAAAAGGACATACCATATGAGGAAAAAGAAGTGCAGCTCATGCGGTTATGGCAAAAGCTCCAGATTAAGAAGCTATAAGTGGCAGAAGAAGTAGAGTAATATTTTATATCTTTTAAACATTATTTTCTTGTGAGTTCTTCATATACATCAGAATTCAATATTATCCATTCACTATATAGGTATATTAACAAGAAGTATGAGAAAGAATTTTTTTAGGACCAGGATAAGTAGGAAAGAAATTATAGCTAAAAATACAAAAAAATTATATACTTATTAGTATTACATAGTGGTTATAGTTAAGTTGGGGGTTTGGATATGGTAGAACATAAATTGATATGTGCTTTTGCTGAAACTACAATTTCCCATGAGAAACAATTTGAACTGATTGATTTATTAGTCAATAATACTTCTACGCCTAAAGAATTACACATGGTTATTATAGAGGCAATAGTTATGGGAAATTTTCTAGGAGCATCACATAAGGAACGTATAGATGTTTATCCTACAGAAAGTGCGCCTCATGTAAGTATAAAAACAAATGGCGGATATCATAAAGACTATGCAGTTCTTGAAACAAAACATTATGATTTTTATATCTACAGGAATCCTAAGAAGGGATTATCAATAGAATTCTATTATTACAAAAAAATAAACAGTTAAATTTTTAAACATCTGCTTATACTCTGAATAATACGCGGGGATGCCGGAGTGGTCAAATTGCTTTAAGCAAGACCAGACGGGACAGGCTTAGGCATTTTATGGTGTTCTTTGTGCGATGAAATGAAGACACCTGTTAGCTTAGTGCTTACGTGGGTTCGAATCCTACTCCCCGCACCATTTTTACTTCTATTCAGTACGGGTATTTTAGAAAACAATAAAAACAGCACCTGATTTCTTAACAATATGTCAAAGAGATTAGACTTTTATGTGGGTAGGGACTTTACTGGAGACCCGCAAATTATTAAATCAGTTAAGCCCGGGGAAGTTAATGAGATAAAAAATGGAATACAAACACTTATTTTAAGATATCCTGAAGGGGTAGATAAGATTCATGCCGGAATAAATGGGATGATCCATTATTGTGGTGCTGTTCGTCGAGAGGCACAAGTTCTTTTTTATGGAACTCCCTTCGGAAAATTTAATTTCGATAGAAATTATATAGATACATCATGTACATTAACTCCAGAAGCCGAACCTGATAGATTTGGGGGAACAGAAAGTTCAAATTATAGAGAACTTTCTGAGATTTTAGAAAATGCAAATATCATAGTATTCATTACACAAATTGGCCAAAATCCTGAAATATTTACTCAATTATTCAGTCAAATTACAGATTATATTGCAAAATTTAAAACTGCTGTTGATTTAAAGTATGATCGAAGACAAAATATAGTATCTCTACCAATTACTGAACATTGATAGGTTAATCCTTTGAAATCACATAAAGGCCTAATTCTTACTTATCCTTCTTATTTTTATTTCTGCTCAGTAGAAAATACAACAAAACTTTTATAAAGTTCTGACTATTCCTTTTTTATATGGAACCTTCTTATAAAAACCCACCCAGAAACCTTCCTTATATTCTGATTCATGATACAGTTGCTAATGTTAATAATTTTAATATAGCTAAAGTTTCAACTGCTTTATTTGAAGGTATTGATATTCATGCTTTAGATATAAACAGAACTGTCAATCTTTTAAGCTCAGAAAGACCCATCACAACAATATTTGGGGTCAGAGTTCCTGATGTTTATGTGGTAGGGCAGAGCTGGAGCAAAACTACATATAAGCCAGAATCTGCCATAGAAGATATCGGATGGATAAAAGAAAACCATCCAAAAACTAAGATTATTGCATGGCAGAGGGAAAAAGATTTATTCTTGAAATCAGGTGCAGACAAATTTGTAGAATATAATCTTACTGGAGATGAAGATGCTTTAATCGAGGCAATTAGAGGATGTATTAAGGATACTAGCTTTGGAGATGAAGGTACTTTAATCGAGGTAATTGGAAAATATGCTAGGCTATAAGAGAATTAGCTAAATACAATATCAAATATTGTTTAAAATGAATACTCAATTTATACCTTACCTTATTGGTCTTTTGTTATTGCTTCTTCTTTTATTGCTGTTTGTTATGAAATATATTTTTAATTTCTTCTGATAAAGTAAAGTTTTTAAATATGGAACATATAATTCTAATAAAATGATAGAATGGGTTGTTTTGATAATACTTATTGTTTTTATAGCTTATCTTCTATTTACTTTAACAACTTACATAGCTCTTGGCGTGAATATTGTTTTGCTGATAGTTCTTGCTATACTGCTCAAGGGAGACTTAAGGAGAAAGGAAATGACCAGGCATTACCTGATTGCCTTGTTATTGACAGCAATAGTCTTTATTTTCAGCCAATATGGCATCTTTTACACTTTGCTCAGGATTATGTCAAACAATCTTCTATTGTCTGTTGTTACAGAAGCATTTTTAATGCTTTATGTTTTTGCAAACCTTAGTTTTCTTATTACTAATTCTGCCAAAGATATTCGCAAAAAGTATAAGTAATTTTAGCCGGATTTCCAGTCGAAAGCTTTACAAAAAATATATTAGTATACCTTTTTCCTCGACAAAAACACAAAGCTTTTTATACCACCATTCCCATAAGAAAGTTACGTGGGGGTGGATATTTAACCACCATTTTTCTTTATTTTTATTGCAAATGAAACTTAAAATACTGGGTTTGGCGTTAGTTGCGGTTATAGTCTCAAACTTAATATTGTATATATTGAAAATAATAAACGGGATAGTATTCTGGAGTGTTCTTATTATTGTTGCAATAATAGCCTATAAGGTTTTGCCTTACCTTAAAAAGAAAAAAGAAAAATAGAGGAAAATTAAGCTTTTCCCAGTATTCTGAAGACTTTTGTGCCGCATTTACCGCAAACACCCTTCATTGCCTTCATTCCGTTCTTCATAACTACCTCTTTTCCGTCTTTTATTTCAACCTGTTTTTTGCATTTCATACATCTTCCTTCTACCATTGAAATTCACCTCGAAGTTTGAATATAAGGGTATTCCACCCTAATTTTAGTATGATTTTACCTATAAAGTATATAAATGTTTGGGTAGAGCCGGGTTTTATCGATTATTTTTGTTTAATTGTTAAGTTATGGTATTCTTAGAAAACAACCATTAAGTTGGTTTTTATTTAAAACTTGACTATTAAATAATCTTCAAAATCTCCCTTATATCCTTTATAGTGTAGTCTGCTTTTGCTTTTCCAGCAGGATTGCCGTATTTGGCAAAACAAGTCTTAATTCCTGCTTTTTTTGCCCCTTCTATGTCCCTTTCAGGCCTGTCCCCCACCATGAGGCATTCTTCCGGCTTGATTTTCAGCTTATTGAGCATTATCTTAAATGGCTGCTTATGGGGCTTTAGCTTTTTAGAGTCTTCTAAGGCAACAACAACATCAAAGAAGTTGCTAAGCTTCATTGACGCTAACCTTAACCATGCCTTGAGTTTTGGAGCGTCTGTCAATATTCCCAGTTTTATGCCTTTATCTTTTAACTTTAACAGTACATAATCTGTTCCGGGGTAAGCTTCAAGAAGGCCCGCTCTTACTCTTCTATATGCCACTATTCCGCTGGCCAGTATCCTATAGTTGATTTTGCCTTCAACTTCCTTCAGGAATTTCTGGAAGATTTTGTTTTCTTCAAGGGTGTACTTGTTGTAAAGCTCAAAAAGGATCTTCAATGCCTTTTTTCTTTCTATTTTCAGGCCAGAGCCTATCATTGCGTTTATAGCTGCGTCACAGCTGATCATCTTCATTCTCATGAAGTCCACTAAGGTGTTGTCTAAATCGAATATAACTGCTTTTATCATAGAAAGGGGTATAGGCTGTTTGTTTATATATTTTTTCAATCAAAAACAAACAATTCCTCAATCGTTGTCTTTAATGCTTTTGCAACATCATGAGCTAACTGCAAAGAAAACAATATTGATTTTTTACTTAATGCCTTTTGATCCTTCCTAAAAAACATCGAAAATTATATATACCCCTTATTGAATAATAGAATAAAAGAGGTAAATGCTGATGGCAACTGTTGCATGGGCGATTTTTTCTGCACTTATGTTTATTTCATTCATATTGATAATATTGATGCAGTATAAAAAAAAGATTGTTAAGAAGCATAATAAGGATCTGTTCTTTTTGCTGACACTTGTATTATTTCTTTTTACATTATACAGTATTATGAATCTTATAATTGGTTGGGAGTTCGCAATTTTGATAAAGGAAACGTCCGAGACATTAGCTTATATCATTTTCATAATATATGGAATTAACCTTCTCGAAGGAGGGAAAAAATGATTACTGAAATTACAAACCCCATTCAGATAGTACTTGGTGTAACTGCGCTAATAATCCTGATATTGAAAATTAACAAAGATAAAACCTGGAATGTCTTAAAAGGTGATTTTCATGCTAAGATGTTTATAGTGCTTTTTTTGATGGTTGCGGCAGAGTCGCTTGAGCACTCATCTGAACTAATTAAGGCTGTCATTGAGCCATATGTTTCCCGGGTTTATGTTCTTGCCAGTGGTTTTTTACTGTTTTTGCTATTTTCAGAATACAAGAAATAGTTTGATCTGATATATCAGCCTGTAAATTCTTCTAAAGGGGAAATGGCCATGATTATCTTTACGCCGGACACTCTGCTGTTATCTCTGCCTGCTCTTTAGAGCTTATCTTTTCACTATTAACAGTGTTATTCAAGAGTATTTCATAATCCTTTGCCCCTGCGGAATTTTTTGCATATGCAAAAATTGACATTTTTTTCTTCGGCGCTTCTTTTAGTTTTGAATTTGCCCTGATCGGGTCTGTCACTTTTTCATAGAACTCATTCTGGATATCATTCAAAATTGATTTTGATATTTTTAACCTCTTATCAAAGAAGGTTGGAATAATTTTTATAGTTTTTTTACTGTCAATCTTTGAAATTAAATCAATGGTTTTTTTCAGGCCTTTTTGGCCCAATACGTCTGTTGAGACTGGAATGTACACTTCATCAGAATAAAACAATGCATTTTTTGTCATAATTCCGAAATGAGGCGGGCAGTCAAAAATTACATAATCATACCCCTTACTCTTTTCCATTTTTATGCTTATAACATTATATTTATTTACCTTGTTTGCAAATTCAGAGTCAATCTCATTTAAAGATTCGCTGCTTGCCACCAGATCAAGGCCCTTTCCCATGTGGGTTATGCACTCTGCAAGCTCTGCGCCATTAGCCATAAAATGGTACATATTTTTACTTATATCCTCTGCTTCAAGGCAATTACTGATGCTTGCCTGAGCATCCATATCCATCAAAAGAACTTTCTTTCCTTTCCTTGCAAGGCCTGCTGCAAGGTTAACTGATGTTGTTGTTTTTCCTACACCGCCTTTTATATTGAATATACATATTTTTCTCATATTTTACACCCCTTACAGTTTTATTAATGTAGTGAAATGTATACTGGTATATAAATGTTACTGTTTTGGAATTTCATAACCGAAGCATTTATATATTATTACGTATTTTTACGTAATATGGAAGAATTAATAAGCAAAATAAGCAAAGGAAGCAGGATGGACCAGATTTACATTCCAAAGAAAAGGTCAGATTTTCCTATAGGCAGCTATGTGCTTGTAAAGCAGCTGGAAACAGAACCAAAAAAAGAGTTTAAGCCTTTCTTCTATAACATCAGATATTTAGAGCCTATAAAGGTAGGGATAATAAAAGAGATTTTTAAGAGTACAGCTAATGCAGACAATATTATCATAACAGGGTCTTTTTTGGACAAAGGATTTAAATTTAATGATATAGACATCATAATGGTCACTGAAAAAAAACAGGATATAGCGCATATAAAGGAAGCGTTAGAGAGGAAGACTGGCGCAAGAATACACTTCATTAAAATAACTTCCAAGGCATTGGTCAAGGGATTTTCTATAGATCCATTATACAGGGTTATGCTAAACAGGTGTGTATCGAAAAGAAGGGTTATATGCAAGCCAAAAAATGAAATAGATTATAAATTGCTTGATTTGCACCTTTTAAAAAGCAAAACATTGATTGATAATTATGATGTATTAACGGGGGATCAAAAATATGAGATGGTCAGGAACCTGATAGCAATAAATCGGTTTATCAATAAAAAAGAGGTGTCCAAGACAGGCATTGATTCTGCTATTGATAATGCCTTTGGGCATGATGCAGTAGAAAGATTAAAGAGCAATACATTATCAAAAGGGGGTTTTCTAGAGAAATATAAAAAAATTTATAATATTGCCAGAAATAATATTTTAGAAGGCATAAAAAATGAGTCAAAACAGAAACAAGTTAATTGAATTATTTATAGGCAATATGTCAAATTCAGCAGTTCATGAGATACTTGAAAAAGCAATCAAAGAAGAAAATATCAGGAATCATTACAATAAAGAATTATCAATTAGCCTTGATATTGCAAAGAAGTACAGGAAAAAAATTAATCCGGTGAATACGCCTCTTCCTGATAAAGATATTTGCTATATAAAGCAAAAGATAATCAGAAATGTTATGGCTGAACTAAAACTAAGGGTGTCTAAAGGTTATCAAAACATTGATCTTGGATTAATAGATTCCACTGTTGATAAGCTATTGAGAAAGACCGGTATATGATCAATGGGGATTGAATTCTATTCAAAAATAGGTTAACTTTATATTAAATCGATAATAATTATTTTCTATGCACCGCGTACAAAAATTATTAAGCAATTTCGGCTATTGCTCAAGGAGAAAAGCAGAAGAGTTGATAAAGGAAGGAAGGGTTAAAGTAAATGGCGAGGTTATTTCTATCGGGGACAAGGCAGAAGAAAGTGACAAGATTTCAGTTGACGGTAAATTAATCCAGAGGCAGAATAAAGTATATTTAATGTTTAACAAGCCTGTTGGCTGTGTTACTGCCCTTTCTGATGCAAGATACAAGACTGTTATGGATTATATTGATGTCAAGGAAAGGGTTTTTCCGATTGGAAGGCTTGATTATAATACTTCTGGCTTATTGCTGCTTACAAATGACGGTGACTTTGCAAATAAAGTCATGCACCCCAGATACGAAATAAAAAAGACTTACCTGGTTAAACTGAGCAAGGATATATCTGCTAACCAGATCAAGATTATTGAGAAAGGGGTAAAGCTTGATGATGGAAAAACATCTCCTGCAAAAGTAAGAAAACTTGGCGGGAATGTCCTTGAAATAATAATCCATGAAGGGCGGAATCGGATAATCAGAAGAGTCTTTGAAGAGCTGGATATCGGTGTTGTTTTTCTGGAAAGAATAAGGATAGGAAATTTAGAACTTGGAAATTTAAAAAAAGGGGAGTATAAGGTGTTAGGGAAAAATATTGACAAGGTGTTTAATTAGAAGCTCTTTTTTTAAAAAATCTTTTGGTCCCCAAAACCGCTGCACCACTTATAAAGAGTATTGCACTTAGTGGTTCAGGGACAATTGGTGGTTCGGGTTCTTGACAGCCTGTACATTTGTCTACAGGGGGAGAATATTCTTCTATTTGTCTTGAAGGCCCATGCCAATAACCAGGGAAGCCAGAACCTATAAAATGGTGAACATACCTAACTCGGTTTTTACCAGACCACTTCGTAGCACCTTGATAAATGGCAGTTTGTGGTGTACTTTCTTTTGTTTCTTCCTTATCAGCTTTCTTAGTAATCATTTCTTTAGGTTTATAAGGTATTGGTGGCTGCTCTACATCATGTTCAAGCCCTTTAGTCGGTTCTTGCTCATCCTCCCTAAAAACAGCCTTATTTGAGATTTCTTCAGCTTTTTTTTCCAAAGGACTTGTGGGGACTTGCTTTGGTTTTTCTTTCTTGTCCTTTTTATACGGCAAACTGATACTGGATTTGGCATAATGATCTAATCTGATATAATCATTTTTTGAAGTTGGGTATGCTATTAGAGTTATGAAAAGAAAAGCAGAAGTAGCAACAATAAGTTTCCCATAGTTTGAGGTTGGTTTATAAATCATATCAGATATTGACATATGCATACGCTCCGGTTATTCCGGATAGAAATTGACCTGCAATATATAAATCTTTCCTCTGGAGTGGTAACTCTTTTGTGGAGCTTTGTGCATTATTCTTCACGAGAAGAAAAATTTGTTAAGAAAACAAGGATTTAAACCAGTTTATTATTTTTGTAAAAAAGTTTTCTTTATGTTCGGGTGTTATAGGACTTAAACCGCTGTTGTGGAGAGTCGGGAAACATTGGCCGTTGTTGGGTGTTAATAGAGTTAAACACTCCAATAAGGATAATAAATTAAAATAATTTTTTCATTATAAACTCTTTTTTGGTTATATATATAAATGTTTTTAAAAAATTTATTTAATCCTAAAAACAAAACCATTTTAAACAAATCCTGAACTAAAATTCTCATGAGGATACCAAAAAGATACGGAGAGTCAAAGATTGCTAACTGCCCTTTTTGCGGAAAAATAAGTGTAACCAAAAACAATCAGGGAGTTCCTGTCTGTCAAAGCCATAAAGACGGTGAGTTGAAAGACTTAAAATGTGTATGCGGAGAATGGCTTGATATTATGTCTGGAAAATGGGGAACATACTTTAGGTGTATGAATTGCGGGAACATAAACTTCAAAAAAGGGGTTGATATGAATCCGCAGTTAAAAGATATTCTCCCTCAAGTGAAAGGCAATCAAACTCAAGTAAAAAATAATCAAAAAAAGAGCAATCCAAGGGAGATTACAATAACTTCAGACCAGGTTGATATTATTTACTAAATTACTATGAAATGTCATGAATGCGGAGTATGCTGTAAACTTTTCCTGATAAACCTTACGGAAGAAGAGTACCAATCAAGTAGATATAAGACCCAGTTCGAAAGTTTTGGGATAGAGAATGATTTTAATGAAGCACAAATGAATGCTGCAAATATAATCTCGCAAAAAGATGATGGAAGCTGCATATATCTTAAGGGGGGCAAATGTTCTATTCATTCAAAAAGGCCTCAATCATGCAGAAAATTCTTTTGTACATCAAAAGAGCAAGGGTTTAAAACAATGATTGATAAGATTAGAAAAGAGAAAGAAATGAATAACTGATTTTTGTGTTTTAGTAGTTTATTACTTCTCAAACTTAGAGATGTTCTTTTCCAGCTCGTTGAATGGAAACGGCCTTTTGTTTGAAACAAAGGTCATATATCTTAAGAAGATATATATTTGCGTATTCCAGATTTCGCTGAACTCTGCAATTCCTTTGTTTCTTTTGTTTTCAATCAGAGTAATGATGCAGTTCACTATTACAAGAATATGTATCAATGCCTTCCATATTCCTAAAATAATTCCTGAAACTATCACCACAACAATCCTCATCAAAGCTTCTTTTCTTTCTGACATTTTTTTCACCTCAATAATTTTAGGTTATATTAACATATTGTACAGCTTGTCAAAATCAACTTCTGTGTTAACACAACCGTCTTTTGATAATTGGAGGGATTTTGCCTTAATCTTCTTTTTTTTAACCAATTCATTACCTTCCTTTAACTCTGATTGGCAAGCAACTCCAATAACTTCAGGATCATCAAAATCTTCAAGGATTTTTTTAACCATTGACCCGCCAGGAACAATAAAAACATTATAGCCTTTTTCTTCTGCTGTTTTCTTAAATGCGCCAATTTTACATCTGCCGCAGTTTATACAGTTATACCCATGGCTGGCTAATTTTGCAGGGCACTCTGTGCTTCTAAGGCAATGTGGCAAAAAAATGAGCTTATCCATAATTGATGCGTTAATAAAAGCAGTATTAAAAATCTTTTGGTTGTAAAGTAAAAAATGCTGCATTTAGCTAGATTAAACCAAAAAAAGATAACTATATATAATAAATTAACTTCTCAGATTTTATGATACAATGCTCAAATAAAACACAGAAGTGTATCAATTGCCACGATCATTTCCAGCAGTTAAGGCCTTTGGTCAATGATGTTGTTGTTTCTAAGCATTTCAAAAGAGACGCCCCTGATTTTAATATAAATCTTATTCTTGACTGCGAGCATATGCACTTCACAAGATTGCATAAATTTGAAGAAACAATTGAAGGAAACCATATCTTTAGAGCTTTAAAAGATAAGATGCATATTGTTTATGCAATTGACAAAAACCATAGGCTAATTTTTTTGCGCGCATTTAACAACTTTGGGTCTTATAAGAAGTTTTTGAATGAAAAGAAAGAGATTATGAATATGATTGAGAATTAATTTAATTTTTTATTAGGGTTGCCTCTTAATCACCAAACTCTTTATAATACTCTTCCAAAGAATTAACAGAAACTTCTCCTTTTGTTAAACTCTGTATGGCTTTTAATGAGGCTTTTGTTCCTGCTATTGTTGTTACAATTGGGATTCCTAATTCAATCGCGTTTCTTCTTATTTTATAGCCGTCACTGCCAACTCTTGAGCCTTTGGGTATGATAATTATCAAATCAAGCTCTTTGTTTTTCATCATGTTTATTATTTTTGGGTTATCGCGAACTTTAGGCACTGCAAAAGTCTCTATATTATTATCCACCAGATACTTTTGGGTGCCTTCTGTCGAATAAATTTTAAATCCAAGGGAAGAGAATTCTTTTGCTATTGGCAAAAATGTTTCTTTGTTTTGATCTCTACCAATACTGAATAACAAGCTTCCTTTAGCTGGCAAATTGTTGTAAGCGGATTCCTGGGCCTTGTAGAAAGCTTTTCCAAAATCATAATCAATGCCCATCACTTCTCCAGTTGACTTCATCTCAGGGCTTAAAACCGGATCAACTCCTCCTAATTTCAGGAATGGGAAAACAGCTTCCTTGACAGTCACAAAATTAGGCTCTTTATAACTGCCCAGATTGAAATCTTTTATTTTTTTGCCAATCATTATTTTTGTTGCAATTTTTGCCAGTGGAATTCCTATTGTTTTGCTTACATAAGGCACGGTTCTTGAAGCTCTAGGGTTTGCTTCTAAAACATAAACCTCATTGTCTTTAACAGCATACTGGATGTTTATTAAGCCAATAACCTCAAGGGATTTTGCAATCTTTGTTGTATAGTCAATCACTTTATCTTTTACTTCCTTAGAGATTGTCTGAGGCGGAATAACGCAGGCAGAATCTCCTGAATGGATCCCTGCTTCCTCAATGTGCTCCATTATTGCTGCAACAAAGACATCTTCTTTGTCTGAAAGGGCATCTACATCAAGCTCGATTGCATTATCCAGGAATTTGTCAATCAAAACAGGATGTTCCGGGCTTACCTTGACTGCCTCTTTCATATATTCAGTTAATTCTTCATCATCATCTACAATCTTCATAGCCCTCCCCCCAATTACATAAGAAGGCCTTACCAAAACAGGATAAGTTATTTTGTTTGCAATCTCTAAAGCTTTTTCAGTTGACATTGTAGTTCCCCACGGAGCAGACGGAATGCTTAGTTTTTCCAATATAGCGCCAAACTTCTTCCTGTCTTCAGCAGTATCAACCATTTCAGGGCTTGTTCCTAAAATTTTAACTCCTGCCTTATGCAAGGGCATTGCTAGGTGTATAGGTGTCTGGCCTCCAAATTGCAGTATAATACCATAAGGCTTTTCCTTCTCGATAATGTTCATAACATCCTCAAAAGTCAAAGGCTCAAAATATAATTTATCAGAAGTGTCAAAGTCTGTTGAGACAGTCTCAGGATTGTTGTTTATTATCAAAGCTTCTATGTTTTCTTCTCTTAATGCAAATACTGAATGTACGCAGCAATAATCAAACTCTATGCCCTGGCCTATCCTTATCGGGCCTCCGCCTATAATAATCACTTTTTTGTTGTTTGAGGGATTGGATTCGTCTTCTTTTTCATAAGTTGAATATAAATAAGGAGTTACAGCTTCAAACTCTGCAGCGCATGTATCAACCATCTTGTATGTAGGCAGGATATTGTTTTTTATCCTGAAGTTTCTTATTTCCTTCTCTGTTTTTCCTAATTTATGCGCAATCTGCGTGTCTGAGAATCCTGATTTTTTCGCATTTAATATTGATTTTTCATTTAATTCAATTTTATTTCCATCTTCATAAATATTCTTTACCTTGTTTAGGAACCATTTGTTTATTCCTGTTAACTCATGTATTTCTTCAAGAGTCATTCCTATTTTAATTGCGTCTCTTATGTACATCATTCTTTTGTGAGTTGCAACTTTAAGGTTTTGGATTATTTCTTCTTTGTTTGCACATGGCTTGTCTTTTTTATCATAACCTAGACCAAATCTTCCAACTTCCAATGACCTTATTGCTTTTTGCAGAGCTTCTTCAAAAGTCCTTCCAATAGCCATTGTTTCTCCTGTGGATTTCATTTGAGTTCCAATTTCCTTGTTAGCAGTCTCAAACTTGTCAAATGGCCATCTAGGAATTTTAACAACAACATAATCTATTGTTGGCTCGAAGCATGCTTTTGTCTCTTTAGTCACGTCATTAGGTATTTCATCTAATGTCATTCCAATAGCTATTTTTGCAGCTATCCTGGCTATTGGGTAGCCTGTTGCCTTTGAAGCTAAGGCTGAGCTTCTTGAAACTCTTGGATTTACTTCAATGATCATGTACTTGCCTGTGTTGTAATTAAGCGCAAACTGAATATTGCAGCCTCCTTCTACTTTCAAGGCCCTTATTATTTTGATTGCAGAAGTTCTCAGGACCTGGAAATCATGGTCATTTAGAGTTTGTGTAGGAGCTGTTACGATGCTTTCACCTGTATGAATTCCCATAGGGTCAAAGTTTTCCATTGGGCAGATAATGATGCAGTTATCTTGTTTATCCCTCATTACTTCCATTTCAAATTCTCCCCAGTCTTTTGTCCCTAAAATAGCCTGCTCGAGAAGTATCTGTTTTATTGGGCTTTGTTGCAGTCCAGATTCAATGAATTTTTTTAGCTCTTCCTGGTTTTTTGCGATTCCGCCGCCTGTTCCACCTAGAGTGTAGGCAGGCCTTATTACTAATGGCAATCCTACTTTTTTGGCAAAATCTTCTGCTTCTTTCATAGAAGTTACAATTGCGCTTGCTGGCACTGGCTCATTGATGTTTTTCATCAGCTCTTTGAATTTATTTCTGTCTTCACCAGCTTCAATTGTCTTTATTGATGTGCCTAAAACCTCGACATTTAACTCTTTTAGAATTCCTGATTTGTGAAGTTGCTCTGCTAAATTTAATCCAGTTTGCCCGCCCATTGTTGGCAGTAAGCCATCAGGCTTTTCTTTCCTGATTATTTTTTTAAGGATATTGAGATTGAGCGGCTCAATATAGATATTATCTGCAACATCAGTATCTGTCATGATGGTTGCAGGGTTTGAATTAACCAAGACTACCTTATAGCCGTCTTCTCTTAAAGCTTTGCAGGCTTGTGTACCTGAGTAATCGAATTCAGCGGCTTGTCCAATAACAATTGGTCCAGAGCCGATTACCATTATTTTTTTAAGATCGGTTCTTTTTGGCATTTTTATCAATTATTTCTTAGTTTAATTTATCCATTTTAATCATTATTTTTATTGATTATTTCAAATCTTTTACGAACTTATCAAAAATATGCTCAATATCCTTGGGCCCTGGGCAACTTTCTGGATGCATCTGAACTGTTTGAATTGGCAATTTCTTATGCTTCACTCCTTCAACTGAATTATCATTGAGGTTAATGTAGGAAACTTCTAATTCAGTTTCGTCTAAGCTTTTTGCATCAACTGCAAAGCCATGGTTTTGAGAAGTGATGTAAACTTTGTTCTCTTCTAAATTCTTGACAGGCTGGTTTGTTCCTCTATGACCGAATTTAAGCTTGTATGTTTTTCCGCCTAGAGCCAGAGAAACAATTTGGTGGCCGAGGCAGATTCCTGCTATTGGCATTTCTGACTGCAATTCTTTAACAAGATTGATTGCATCAACTGCTTTTTCAGGGTCTCCTGGGCCGTTTGTAAGAAACAAGCCGTTTGGTTCTAGGTCAAGAACTTCTTGTGGCTTTGTATTGTAAGGGAGCTGGATAACGTTTATTTTTCTCTTGAGAAAGTTTCTTATTATTGAGAGCTTAGCTCCCGTATCTATCAATGCTATTGTTTTTTCGCCATTGCAGTCATGTTTTACTGGCTCTTTTACGCTTACTTTTTCAAGAAAATTAAATTCTGAATAGTTTTTTTGTTTTTTTGCTAAATTTAAAATTTTTTCGTTGTCAATTGGATCTTTTGAAACAATTAATGAACCATTCATAACACCATGAATTCTTATTTTTTTTGTAAGAAATCTTGTATCAATCCCATGGATTCCCGGAATATTGAATTCTTTAAGGAATTTATCAAGGCTTTTTACAGCATTTCTGTGTTGATAGAAATCATTATATTCTCTTACAATAAAGCCTTCTACCTGAACCTTATTAGATTCAAAGTTTCCCTTTCTCACGCCATAATTGCCTATTAATGGGTAGGTTGAAGTAAGAATCTGGCCTTTGTAAGAAGGGTCTGTCAGGCTTTCTTCATACCCTACCAGAGATGTGTTGAAAACAACTTCTCCTGCTGCCTCTTTCTCAGCCCCAAAGCCCTTTCCTTCAAGGACAGTGCCGTCATTAAGAGCTAGTGCTGCATACATAGAATACACCCCTTAAATAAGAATGAATAATCCCTCAGAAATATACCTCCTAAAAAAAATATGAAGTTCATTAAAAAAAAGAGAATGTTGGAACTTATTAATAAAGATTGTTATTGTGGATTATATAATTAGTAAATTTGAGAACTTTAGGAAAACTTTATAAAAACCTAAAAAAATATATCTTTAATGAAGGACTGGAAAAAAGAGTTTGCACGTGATACATTAGCCTTAGGCTCTATTCCATTCTATCTTCTTGTTATGGCGAGGGCTGTTGTCGGAAAATATGCTGTTTTTGTTTATCAATTATTGATTGCTTTGCCAATCTTATTTGTATTATCCAAAATTGTAAAAAATTCAAACCAGCACATAGCAAGGGCTGTTGTCTTGGTTGTGTTTACAAGCCTGTTTTATAATGACTCATTCTATACCCTGTTTGTATCATTGGTTTTTGTCATGCTAATTGTGTTTGCTGCTTATATAAAAATCAAGAAAATCGAGATAGTAAAAGGTGTTTTAGCCGGAGTTATTGCTTCTTTGATTAGTTATTATTTGGCTTCAATAATTTAACTCAAACCCTCAACTTCATCAAAACCGAGCATTAAGTTCATGTTCTGGACTGCCTGGCCTGATGCTCCTTTTATGAGGTTGTCAAGCGCTGCAATAACAACCAGCTGGTTGTTTTCGTCTACTTCAAAGCCGCCAATCAAACATTTATTAGTGCCCTGAACAGCATGCACATCCGGAGCTTTGCTTAAAACGTCAACAAATGGGCAGTCTTTATAGAAATCCTCATATATTTTTTTTATTTTTCCAGCGTCTTCTTTATGCTTTAATAAAATATGGGCAGTTATCATCATCCCCTGGAAAGTGTCAATGACATGCGGGGTAAAGCTTAACTTTGTTTTTATGAATTGCTCAACCTCATACTTATGGCGGTGTTTTGTTAGTTTATAGGCAATTATATTATCCTTTATTACTGAGCCATCTTTAGCATATACTGATTTTTTTCCCGCTCCAGACCATCCTGATTTGCAGTCAAAAACTAAATACTTTGCTTGTTTTTGCATTGGAAAAGAACTTAAAATCATACCAGTTGCATAGCATCCAGGATTCCCAATTAATTTTGCTTTTTTTATTTTTTCCTTAAAAAGTTCTGGTAATCCGTAGGTTGCTTTTGTTTTTTTGTCCTTGTGTTTTACTTTGTAAACCTTTTCATAGTCCTGAAGATTTTTAAAACGGTAGTCTGCGCTTAAGTCAATTATTTTGCAATTTAGTTTTGGAACATATCCCATTGCCTTTGTATGGGGCACGGCTAAAAAAACAACATCCAGCTTCATGTTGTTTATTTTATCAATTGAATAATTTGTAAATTTTAAATTTCCATTTGTAAAATCATGATAAAGGCTTTTTACTGTTTTTCCTTTATAGCTCTTGCTATTCAAAACAGCAAGTTCAACTTTCTTATGGCTGCTCAGGATTTTTATTAATTCATATCCAGTATATCCAGATGCGCCTATTATTCCGGCTTTATACATTTGCTAATACCTCTTCAAGTATTTTCATTGCCCCATCAACATGCTTTTTATTTGTTATCAAAGACGGCAGAAACCTTATCGTATTCGGAGTTGCGTTATTGATCAGCAAACCTTTTTTCAGGCACTCTTCAGTAATCTTTTTAGCGTCTCCTTCAATATCAACGCCTATCATAAGGCCGATACCTTTTATTTTTTTTATCGCTTGATTTTTATTTTTTAACTCGTTTAATTTTTTCAGGAAATAATCTCCGACTTTAGACGCGTTCTCCATTAGCTTATGCTTTGAAATATAATCAAGAGTTGTATTTGCTGCTGTGCAGCTTAAGCTATTCCCTCCAAAAGTGCTTGCATGGTCTCCTTTATCAAAATCATATTTTGAAATGCAAACCCCAATAGGAACTCCGTTTGCAAGACCTTTGGATAAAGTTACGATATCCGGCAAAATTCCATTATGCTGGTAAGCGAAAAACTTCCCGGTCTTGCCGTTTCCTGACTGAACTTCATCTAAAATCAATAATACTTTTTTCTTTTTGCAAATCTCAGCAACTTTTTTCAGATAATCCTTATCCGGAACAATGATTCCTGCTTCCCCTTGTATTGGCTCGAGCATTACTGCTGCTGTGTTTTCTGTTATTGAGTTCTCAACAGCTTTTGGATCATCATAAGGAACAAAATTAAAGCCCTGTACTAAAGGGTTAAATGGCTTTTTGATGTTTTTTTTCCAGGTAGCTGCTAAACTAGCGTGTGTGCGGCCGTGAAAAGACTGCTTGCAGACTATAAATTCTGTCTTGCCAGTTACTTTCTTTGCTAATTTTATAGCTGTCTCATTTGCCTCTGCTCCTGAATTGCAGAAAAAGCACTTTTTCAGCCCAGACAGCCTTGCCAGCTTCTCAGCCAGCACAACCTGCGGCTCAGTATAGTAAAGATTGCTTACATGGAACAATTTTTTGGACTGTTCGATTATCGCTTTTGCGACTTCCTTATTGGCGTGCCCTATCGGGATGCAGCCGAGGCCTGTAATAAAATCCAGGTATTTCTTTCCTTTTTTATCAAATACATAAACACCCTTTCCATGATCTATGACAAGGTCAAACCTATTATAGGTCTGCATTATGTACTTTTTCTCGTTTTGCTTTACCTTACTTGCTTCCATTTTTCACCAGCTCTGTTCCGATACCTTTATCCGTAAAAATCTCAAACAATATTGCGTGAGTTATTGTTCCATTAATAAGGTGGGCTTTTTTACAGCCGGATTCTATTGCTTCTATGCATGCCTTAACTTTTGGGATCATTCCTTTTGAAATTATTCCTTTTTTGATGTGTTTATGGGCATCTTTTATTGATAAATGCGCAATCAATTTTCCTTTTTCCATTACACCATCAACATCTGTCAAAATTGTCAGTTTTTCTGCTTTAAGTGCAGTTGCTATTTTTGTTGCTGCTGTATCAGCATTTATGTTGTATTTTTTTCCATTGCCTATGGCTAATGGCGAAATGATAGGAACGTACCCTTTGTTTATTACGCTTAATATCTTCTTTTTGTCTACTTTTGTTATTCTGCCAACCAACCCAAGTCTCTTGTCTTTTTGTTTTGCAATCAGGCATCCGGTTACTGTTTCGCCCTGCTCCTTGAATTCTTTCAATAACCCCTTGATTTCATTATTTATTTTTTTGAAAACCTTGTCTATTATCTTTATTGTTGAGCCATCAGTAACCCTCAATCCATTTACAAACTTAGGCTTTAGATTTGCTTTTTTCATTTCTTTGGTTATTTCAGGGCCTCCGCCATGGACAATAATTGGCTTGATGCCTAATGATTTAAGGAAAGCTATGTCTTTCATTACTGAGTGCTTGAGCTTGCTGTTTATCATAGCATTTCCGCCATATTTGATTACAAATATTTTGCCTTTAAACTTACGAATATATGGAAGCGCTTCTTCAATCAGCATCTTTGCTTTTTTTATCAGTTGTTTCATTTTAAGTATGATAATCTGCATTAATTTTTATATAATCTTCAGTCATATCGCAGCCATAAGCTGTTGCTTTTTCTTTTCCTTCTTTTAGGTCAACCAGGATTTTTAATTCTTTTTTGCCCATGATTTTTTTTATCTCTTTGCAATTGAAATTTATTGATACGCCGTTTTTTACAATTGCTTTGTCTGCAAAATAAACATCAACCTTTGACTCATCAAATTTTGCTCCGGAATTGCCCATTGCTCCGAAAATACGGCCCCAATTCGGGTCGTTGCCGTAAACTGCGCATTTGAACAAGTTTGAGCTTACAATTGCTTTTGCCAGTTTTTTAGCTGAGTTTTTGTCTTTAGTGTTTTTTACAATAACTTCAATAAGTTTTGTTGCTCCTTCGCCGTCAGCTGCTATTTTTTTAGCAAGCTCTACACATACAAAATCAAGAGCTTTCTGGAATTTTGATTCATTAACTTCTCCTGCATAACCATTTGCCATCAAAATGCACATGTCTGAGGTTGAGGTGTCCATGTCAACACTTACCATGTTGAATGATTTGTCAACTGATTTCTTTAACATCATGTTTAGCTTATTTGATGGAATGTCTGCATCAGTCTGTATAAAACAAAGCATAGTGGCCATGTTTGGATGTATCATTCCAGAGCCTTTTGCAATTGCTCCTATTGTAAAATTGTCTTCTTTAACATAAACTTCTTTTTCTATCAAATCTGTTGTTAATATTGCTTCTGCTGCCTTGTGTTTTTTTGAAAGCTGTTTTTTTATTCCTTTTACTCCTTTTTTTATCTTGTCCATTGGAAGGTAAGCGCCAATAACTCCTGTTGAAGCAACTAAAACATCTGTTGTTTTGATATTGAGTTCTTTTGCTGCTAGTTTTGCAGTTGTCCCTGCATCTTGGACTCCCTTTTTGCCCGTGCATACGTTTGCGATCCCTGCGTTTATAACTATCGCTTGCGCTTTCCCATCTTTAAGATGCTCTTTGGTTATAGCTAATGGGGCGCCTTTAACTGCATTTTTAGTATAAACAGCTGCTGCATTGCATAATTTATCCGAATATATAACTGCAAAATCAGGCTTGCCTGATTTTTTAACCCCAATAGATTTTCCAAGAGCTTCAAATCCTTTGGGCAGGTGATGATTCTTCAGAATTTGCATTTTTACCCTACCAAACTCCCCAGTTTAGAATTGAATTCAGACTCCTGTTTAGCTGTTTTTGATTTAATCTTGGTTAAGGCTGAGGCTGCCTTTTCCAGGCCCAGATTTCCTGTTGCTCCTAAGTGTTTTTTTGATTCGATGTTTTTTACAGGGTCTATATCCTTTAGTTTGTCAAGCTCCTTGGAAACTTTTTGATACGCTTCACGGAAAGGAACTCCTGCTTTAACCAGCTCATTAACCTTATCAGTTGCAAAGATATCTTTGCTTAAACTTTTAATACAATTTGCTTTGTTTACTTTCAATCCATTTAATACTAAGTTCATGATACTTATGCTGGCTAATGTTATTTCAAAGCTCTTTATCAATGGTTCTTTTGTAAGCTGCAAGTCCTTGTTATACCCTGAGGGCATTTTTGAAAGTGAATTGTTTATTTGAAACAAATTGGACTGTAAAATACTTGATTTTGCCCTTATTAATTCTAAAACATCAGGATTCTTTTTTTGAGGCATTATAGAGCTGCCTGTTGTAAACTCATCAGGCAATGTGAAAAAGCCAAACTCATCCATACTGAACATGATTAAGTCATTTGAGATTTTAGCCAGGTCTTCCATTATTTTTGAAAGAGCAAAGACAGTAACAGATTCTATCTTTCCGCGGCTGTTCTGGACATAGAGAACATTATTTTGCGTTTTTTCGAAGCCCAGCAGATGGGTTGTCAAGGCACGATCAATTTCAAGATTAACGCCGTAGCCTGCAGCGCTGCCTAAAGGATTCTGGTTGTTTAGTTTATAGGCTGCTTCAAGCAATTCAAAATTGTCCAACAATGATTCTGCATAGGCACCAAATAACAGGCCCACAGAAGAAGGCATAGCCTTCCTTGTATGAGTATATCCCGGCATTGGAATTTTTTTGCTCTTTTCAGCAAAATTGATTATGGTTCCGGTTAATTCTGCCAGCGCCTTATTAATTTCGATTAAATTTTTTTTAGAGTATAGCCGTGTATCGACCAAAACCTGGTCATTCCTTGAGCGGGCAGTATGTATCTTTTTGCCTAAGCTGCCTAATTTTTTTGCCAGGTAATTTTCAACAGCTGTATGCATATCCTCATCTTCCAGCTTGATCTCAAACTTGTTCTTTTGTTTTAGAATTCCAACTAATTCTTTTTTTAATTTAGTGAATTCAGTTTTGTTTAAGATTCCAATCTCCTTAAGCATAGTAGCGTGGGCAATGCTGCTATAGATATCGTATTCCAATAGTTTTTTATCTATCAAAAAGTCATTGCCTACTGTAAACTTTTCAATTTCCTCATTTAGTTTGTAGGTTTTTTGCCAGAGTTTTGTCATTTTAACCATATCTTTTTCAATAATTTCAATATTATTGCCTTTTGCATGTGCAGCCTGTTTTCTGCCTGGTCAAAGACAATGCTTTGCTTGCCATCTATGACCTCAGCTGTCTGCTCGTATCCGCGCAAAGCAGGAAGGCAGTGCATAAACAAAGCGTCTTTTTTTGCAGCCTTCATCAGTTCTTTATTAACCTGAAATGGTTTGAATGTTTTTATCCGGGATTTTTCCTGTTCTTTTGGAATTTGATAGCTCATCCATGTGTCTGTATACACGATATCAGCCCCTTTAACTGCTTTTTTCGCATCATCCAATATTTCAATTTTTGATCCTGATTTTCCTGCATTTTTTTCTGCAATATTCACAATCCATGGCTGAGGCGTGTGTTTTTTTGGGCAGCCAACTGAAATGTCCATGCCCATGATTGAACATCCTAAAAGCAGCGAGTGGGTTATGTTGTTGTTGCCATCTCCCACAAAGCAGAGCTTCAGGCCTTTGAGCTTTTTCTTTTTTTCGGATATTGTCATTAAGTCAGATAATATCTGGCATGGATGAAATGTATCTGTTAACCCATTTACTACAGGGACTATTGAGTTATTTGCAAGCTCTTCTATATCATTCTGGCTGAACAACCTTGCAATTATAATCTCACAGTACCTGCTGGATGCTTTTGCAGTGTCTGCTACTGACTCTTTTTCTTTGAATGGAGCATTTTTTGATTCAACAAAGATTGCATGGCCCCCTAACTGAGTCATTGCCACTTCAAATGAAATCCTTGTGCGCAATGAGGGCTTCTCAAATATCATGAGCATTGTCTTGTTTGACAGGCTGTTTGAATATTTCTCAGGATGTTTTTTTATTTGAGATGCATGGCTGATTAAATCTAGTATGCTTTTTTCGCCCCATTCAGCTAAAGATATTAGGTCTTTCATTTTGACTTTTTTGATGCTATTTTCTGCTGCATTCCATAAAATTTAATGAATGCCTCTGCTTCTTTTCCTTCCCATGTGCCTCCCTGGGCATAGCTGGCAATTTCTTCGTCTATTAAAGATTTTTTTGCCTTGATTTCAGCAGGTATTATATTCATTTTATCTATCTTCATCTTTACAGTGCCTGTAACAACTTTTTGGTTCGAATCATTAAATGCCTGGATATCCTTGACCAAAGGCTCATAAAGCAGCCCATTGTAAGCGAGATCAGCCCATTCATTCCCGAGTATCGCTTTAATTTTCTGCTGTTTTTTTGTAAGCACTGCTTTTTCCAGGGCTTTATGCGCTTCTATCAGCAGCAATAAGCCAGGGGCTTCAAAAGCCTGTATTCCTTTAATGCCTATGGTCTCGTCTTCATAATAGATCCCTCTGCCGAAACCATGGGCTCCTGCTATCTTATTAAGCTCTGCCAGTATATCAGAGCCATGCATTTTCTTCCCATTCAATCCAGCAAGGGATCCTCCCCTAAATTCTATCTCGACATATTCCGGATCATCATTGGAAAGTTTTGTTATCTGCCATGCTTCTTCATCAGGCTCCTTGCCTTCATCAATCTCGCTTCCAGAGATAGTTACTCCAAAAATATTTGCATTTATGGTATATTTCTTTACTTTTTTATCTATCTTGAATCCTTTGCTTTCCAAAATTTTTATTTCCTCTGGCCGTGTTATCATTAATTCGCGTATTGGAGCAATAATCTTTAGCTCAGGTGCTAATGTATTAAGTGTAACATCTATCCTTACCTGATCATTGCCAGCCCCTGTACAGCCATGCGAAACAAGCTTTGTATTCTCCTTTTTTGCTATGCTGATAAGATGCTTTGCTATTGCATACCTGTCTGCGCACATATTTGGGTAAATTCCCTGATACAACCCATTTGCTTTTATCAGGTTGGATATGATCTCATCAAATATCTCCTTTTTAGCATCAACACTGATATGCTTTACCGCGCCAAGTTCCTTGCTACGCGCTTTAATTTTATTAAGCTCTTCGCCGCTTAATCCCCCTGTATCAATTGTAGCTGTAACTACATCAAACCCTTTTTCTTTCAGGTAGAGGACACAAAAACTAGTATCCAAGCCTCCTGAAAATGCCAATATAACTTTTTGGTTCATAAGCATTGAAAGGCGCAGTTTGTTTTTAAACCTATTGCCCTATTTAGGACAAATCAAACAAAAATGTCTAATATTGGACATTGTCTAATATTAAGCTTAAATATTCTATACAAAACTATTATGTCCGAAACAAAACATTTAAATATAAGTTATGAAATAGTTAATAATGAACGGTGCATCTTTTTGAGAGGGTACTATAATGAACAAGGTGTAAACGTTCCATAAAAAATTTGTAAATTGCAGGGAGCCAAAAAGGCTCCTATTTTTCATGTACCAAAAAGACCTTTCAGAGTGGATTGATGTAAGGAAGGTAGAGATAAACCAGAGAGTCTCGCAATTGATCAGCAGGCCTTATACTATCATGTATTAAGGGACATCGGGGGGTGGAAATGAACATAACAAAGCTTACAGAGGGCTATATAAAAGAGCATCCGTCAGTAAAAGACTGCCTGAAAAAAGGGCTTATTAATTATTCCTCTTTGACAAGGCAGGTATGTGATGATATGAACCTGGACCTAAAGAAAAACTTTGATGCTGTTTTGATAGCCTGCAGAAGATACTACAGGAAGATAAAATCTGAACATTCCAATGAAGACCAGGTATTGAGCATATTAAGGCAGAGCAAGGTAGAAGTGAAAAATAAGATCATAGTTTTGGTCCTGGAGAAAAATATCCATATGCCTAATCTGATTGAAATAGAGAAAAATGCAAAAAAGCAAAATGAAATCTTCCATATAATCGAAGGGGTTTCAGCAATTACTGTTATTACATCAGAAGATTTAATTGGCAGTCTAAAAAGCGCTTTTAAAAATAAGATAGTCAAGGAGAATAAAAACCTGGCAGAAATAACGTTAAAGAGCCCAAAAGATATTGAGACAACTCCCGGCCTGATATCTTACCTTTATTCCCTGCTGGGAGAGAATAACATCAATATCTTTGAGACAATGTCCTGCTGGACAGACACTATATTTGTTGTAGAAGAGAAGGATATTGCAAGAGTCATGGAACTGGTTAGGTTTTAGGGTTGATTATTTTATTCAGCAACTTGGAGTATCATCCCAATTCCAACGGAGATTATGAAGTGGTGGTAGAGATAGTAAGAAATAAAATTCTTCAGGAGTGAGTAGAATATTTTCATCATCTGTGATGTAGCCTTCTTCATCAAATAATTTCTTTCTTAATTTTTCAAATTCCCTTCGTAATGAGGGTTTTAAAAAATTATACTTCCCTCTTAACCCCTTGATTTCTGTCCTTTCCTCAATTTCTCCATTTATCCATGAAATCTCATTACTAATTTCATCATCAGTTATTGGCAATCTCGAAACAAACTCTAATCTTCCATCATAAAGTCCCTTTTGGGGCGATGTAGGTGAAATAACCTTTACGTTAGGTTCAGAAGAAATTGGAAATCCATAACTCATCAATAAAGGCATGCCTTTTTTATGCCTTAGTTTAGGCTTAAATGTGGTTATTGGTGCTGCTTTGCCATCTTTCTCGAAGAATAGCTTCTCTGCATATGAGGTATAAACTCCTCCTAGAAATTTACAGCCCTCTTTTATTTGGTCATAATCTACTCTAAATATCTTTTTTTTGGGAATTCTCTCCTCCAATGATCCTATATCTTTCTCTTCAGGAGGTGCTACTATAGTTTGGATTCCATCGGACAAATTAAAGATAACATCTAATGTTCTAGATTCATATTCTATAACACTGGTAAGGGTGCGACAGCTACCTTTACAACAGTCTCCTCCACTATAATTACTTTCAACAGGAATGATTTCAATAGTGGCCTTGTTCCATTGAATGGGCATATATTTTGCCATTTATTCCCCCAACATTAATAATTTAAAAAATGAATTCACTCAACAACTCCCTTACCCTCCAAATAATGCCCTAATTTATCTTTTTTTGTTTTCAGGTATTTTTCAGATTCCTTTGTTGGATTAATGATCAAAGGTATTCTTTCAACAATCTTAATGCCGTATTTCTCTAAACCTTCTATTTTCTTAGGGTTGTTTGTCAAAAGCCTGATATTCTTTACACCCAGATCTGCAAGGATCTTAACTCCTATTGTGTAATCTCTGGCGTCTGCCTTGAAGCCAAGCTTTTCATTTGCTTCTACAGTGTCCATGCCCTGCTCCTGAAGAGCATAAGCCTTGACTTTGTTTGTCAATCCTATGCCCCGGCCTTCCTGCCTCAGATAAAGCAAAACACCGCCTTCTTTGCCAATAATCTCCAATGCCTTTTCTAATTGCTGTTTGCAGTCGCATTTCTTGGAATGGAAAACTTCTCCTGTCATGCATTCAGAATGGACTCTTACCAGAACAGTTTTATCTTTGATGTTATTAACCAAAGCTATATGCTGCAGCTTATTATGGTCTTCGTAAACTATTAATTTAAAGTTGCCATATTCTGTTGGTAAATTAGACTCTGCTTTTTTCTCCATTGTAAAAAGAAATAATGCAAGTTAGTTTTTAAAGTTATTGTTAAGAAAAGTTTATCTTTTGAAAAACATAGAGATGTCTCTTAGAAAAAAAGTTATTTTTGCTTACTCTCCCTTTTCCTCTTCTTCGCCTTCTTTTCCTTCTTCTTCGCCTTCCTCTTTCTCCTCTTCGTCTGCTTCTTCATAGCCCTTCATAAAGCCTGCTTCTTCAGGGCTTATTTCACCGTCGTCTACCAGCTCTTCCCTGCCTTCTTCATCATAGATTGTTTCTTTATCGCTTTTTTCTTCATCTTCTGCCATGTTGCATCAAAAACAAACTCTGAAACAACTTATTTAAAAAGATTTCTGTTTTACAGGACAACATTGGATAGAGAAAACAAGGAAAGATTTAAATAGATGAATTGGTTTGTAGAAGTTATGGATAATACAATGTGGATCGGGGTTTATGCACTAATCGGGGTTTATATTTTTTACAGGCTGTTCTTTAAAAAAAATAAATTTGATTTAGAGTATGAAAGAAGGTATAATAAGGTCCTGAATTCTGATGAATATAAGGTAAAAGGGCAGTATGAGAGATAATTCTAAAATATTTTCTAGAAGGAATCAGCCAAAACATAAAATATTTAAATCAATTCAATCATTAATAACAAAAAAGAGGGATATTGATGAAAAAACCATACTTATTAATGCTTTTTTTAATTTTTTTAGTCAGCTTGTTTTCTTCCTCTGCTTTATTGACATGTGATATTAAGGGTGTTTGTGATAGTGGAGAAGTAGAGATGCTGGAATTAACTGCTACTCCAAATGCTCATGTTGCTGACCCTAGTTTTGATTCTTACCCTTATAGCATTTGTTGTTCCGGAGTCCCTGGTTTAGGTACAGACAATAGTGGCGAAACATTTCTTAGGTTGAGCGGCCCTAATAATGCGCATGTGGAAATTAGCACTAACAACAATTATCCAGTATTAGTGAATATTTCGCCATCTCAGGTATCATGCAATTACCGGTCTGGCAGCTGTGCAAGCGATTATACATGCCTGGCCTCGATTTCCAGCTCTACTAATGCTGTTGTTGGGGAGTGTGACCCTGGTCCTTTTGATTACGATACTCAGGTCTGTTGCAAGTGCGATGCAACAATAAAAGGTTATGTCAGTGATGAAGAAGGTTTTCTAGATGGTGTAAAAGTGGAATTATTTTATGGCTTAAACATGATAGCAGAGTATCCCTCTACAGCAGCAGGGGGTTATTATGAAATGGATGTGCCATGCGGAACATACTCATTAGTGGCATCTAAAGAAGATTATGTTGTTAGTACAGTGACTGATGTGTCTCTGGGCTTAACAGCTGAAACAGAAATAAATATTACCATGACGTATGGCCTTGTGTGCGAAGCAGACTGCACTTATTTGCTGGACGACAGGTGCCATGAAGAGTGTGATGGATTTACTGATGGAGGAGATAGCTGCCAGTTTTATGATAACATTGCCAAAACAAAATGCGATCTGGCACAAAGTGGATGGCAGGTAGAGTATGATTCAGACAATATTGTTAGATGCTGTGAGGGTACGCCTGGTGCAGTGACTCAAATAGACACCGTCATTAACTGTCCTTATAAAAATTTAGTTAAATTTTACAGGATAGTCACTTATCAAGGAAAACCAATAAAAATGGTGACTGTTGTTTGCGGTGATTAAAATTAAAGCACAGGCTTGGTCTATGGATGTGGCTTTGGCAGTCGTCATTTTCATAATAGCATTTTTTATCGTATACAGCATAGTTACAAACAAAACATCAGGAGATGTTTCTGATTTGTATGAGGAGGCAGAAAGAATCTCAAAAGAAGCGGTTTTGCAAAATTCCACTATCAGTCTGGTAAACGGCGAAAGCTTGAATGAAACAAAAATTAAAAACGTTTTAGGCCAAGATTATTCCGAATTAAAGCGAAAGCTAAGGGTAAACAATGAATTCTGCATTTATTTTGAAGATGAAAATGGAAATTTGATAGTGTTCCAGAACTCCTCAGATGACAATGCTTCTGGCATAGGCTCGCAGAGCATCAATATCAGCGGGATTGTGTGCAGTTAATTGTCCTGAGCTAATGATCTGATAAAGGGGAATCAATGATTGAAAATTTAACCAATAAAAATTAACCTAAAATCAATAAAAAGGACTAGAAAAAAGAGGCAGATGAACCATAAAGCTCAGGCAGCATTGGAATTTGTTACTACCTACGGCTGGGCAATAATAATTGTGCTGGTAATGGTGAGTGCTATGGCTTACTTCGGGGTTTTTGATTTGTTTAAATTCACACCAGATGTGTGCACTTTTGGCTCTAAATTGGACTGCAAGAGCTCCAGCTTGGTTAGTGATGGGATGAAGCTAAGGCTAATGAACAATCTGGGAGAGAATGTTGTGATTAACAATGTGATTGTATCAAGCAAAGGAACTGAGCTAGACTGTACTTCTCCTATGGCTGGAGAGTCATGGTCCAAAAAAACCATAAAAAACATCGATGTTAGATGTGATTTTAGCAGCTTAGGGTTTGTGGAAGGGGATAAGAAGAAGCTGGAGCTGAAAATCAACTATACAGGGGCTTTTAACCGCATTGTTGAAGGTGAGATATCTGCAGTAGTTCAGAGCGGAGAGATTGGTTTAAGCGATATTGAGTACTTGAAAAGTATGGATGGCTTGATTTCATGGTATAGAATGAATGATGATCCTAGCGATGGAATTGATGATGAGATGAATAGAAATCCTGGAACTTGTACAAATTGTCCAGCATTAACAACAGATAATTGGGGGAATGCAAATCAGGCTTATGAATTTGACGGTATTAATGATGAAATTAATCTTGGAAATAATCCTTCTATTGCAAATCTAAATGCTAATATAACTATCTTAGCTTGGATTAATTTTACAAATACTCCTACAATTAGCGATACAATCATTGGTAAGCCAAATTGGAATTGGCACTTCCAACTTGTGAGCAATAACAAAATAACTTTTAGGAGATGGAATCCTTATATGAGTACTAGTAGTAATATGGCTTTAATACAAAATAAATGGCATCATATTAGTACAACACTTTCTTCTAACCCAATTAATAACAACAAAATGTATATTGATGGAACACTTGATAATACAGGCACAATCACAACACCTTTAGGAGGTACTGGCGGCATCACAGAGATATCTGGGTATGTTCAAAGCGACATAGATTGGTTTGATGGCTTAATAGACGAAGTAATGATATTTAACAGAAGCTTAACAGCTTCGGAGATAGATACAATCTATGGATTGGATTTGAGTTAAGCTTATTATTAAAATTTAACCAATAAAAATTAAACCAAAATCAAAAAAAGAAACCATTAAAAAGTTTAATAATAAAAAATAAAACAAAAAATCAATAAAAAGAACTAGAAAAAAATAAAACAGAAAAAAAGATAAGCTATTCAAAGGTTAATTGGCCAGCAGGGAAAATTTAAGTTGGTCAGAACTTGCCGGCAATATTCAAGTCAAGATGATTAAAATCGGTCAAAAAAGAAGATGGGGGGCAAACAAAAGGGGTTATTTTTTTGTTTTGGATGCTTTGCTTGCCCTTGGGGTCCTGGTTATGGGAGTTAGCCTTCTCCTAGCTGCTTATACGAGAACGCCGGAAAAAGGGCAGACAACAAATCTGGCAGAAGATGTACTGGACTTTTTTGCAAAAACAAAAATAGAGGATTTCAACAACCCTTATTTTGGGCCTTCAGGCACTTTGGTGCGGGAAGGGTATATCAAGGATGAAAAAAAGACACTGCTGCAGCAACTAGGGGAGTTCTATGTTAATGGTGACCTTGATACTGCGGAAAAACTAATAACAAACGTGACTGAAAATCTAATCCAGGTCCAGTACAAATATGAATTTTCGATTGAAGGTATAAGAGTATACCCTCAAAGCCCTTCTCAGGAGTTTTTAACATCAAAAAACAATGCAAAAGTTTTGTTTCCATCAAAAAAATTCAGTTTTGGGACAATAAACAATACCCTGGATTTATTTGGACCTTATGAGGTAGAGGTTTTAGTATGGCAGTAAGACATAATAAAAAAGGAGTATTTTTTACCTTCATAGCTATCCTTCTGGTAATGGTTCTTATGATGGTCTTTAATCCACAAACAGAGACGAGCTTTGATAAAGATTTTCCAAGCTTAAAAACAAGAGTATCAAAAATTGACAATTTTATAACAGAGTTTGAAGCAGTATATCTTGAAAGAATATTGCAGAGTGCAACATATAAGGCCCTAATATCATTAACTTATTATATGGACCAAAGGGATAGTTTTCTCACAGATTTGCAAGGGGATTTTAAGGAGGTTGTATTGTTTGGGACTATAGAAGGAGGCACAAAAATTGACGACATTACCGGAGAAGATATCATGAAGAACAGTACGCTTCTGAACTGGACTGACAAAATAAAAGCGATTGCAAAAGACAATCTGAATATAGACATGAACATTACAGTAACAGATGTTTCTATTAACCAATCAACACCATGGTTGGTTGATGTAATGCTCAGCCTGGACTATACGGTTTCGTCGGAAACAGCATTCTGGAGAAGGGAAAATGTCCTGATAAAGACAAAGTTAGGCACAGGCAATCTTTACGATCCTTTGTATTATGTAAACACAGACGGGGTTTATGAAAAGAAAGTTGTGCAGACTAATATAAGATTAGGGGAATGGAATGCAACAGCCTTAAAACAATTCATAAGAAATGACACATATTTCCGATGGCAGGGCACTAATGCCTCGAGCTTTTTAATGAGATTCACAAACACCTTTGAACCTTCACAGTGTTGCGGCATTGAATCTGTTGTTAACCCGAATAATATAGCTCCTTCTGACGTGATTGAAAGCTATGTTGATTATCACTTCTGGAATGATACTTACGAAGACCAGTGTGAAAAACTATACAATATAACGGAAATCTGGGATGAATTTGATGGATTTAAGTTAGATTTTGATTATACTATAAAATATAATGTAACAGGCGGGGAACGAACCTGTTAAATGATACCACTCTTGAAAAATAACTAAAGTTTTTATATAGATTGCCTCTTTAGATGAGACATGGTTACAAAGAGCACTATCCTACAGACCGCGGCAGACCAATTAGTTGATTTTGTCATGAGCAAAGAAAAAGTCACGATAGAAGAGACAGCAAAAAGATTGAAGATACCCACAAAAACGGTTCAGGCATTGGTTGATTTTTTGGTTGAAGAAAAGGTGCTGGGCATAGAATATAAATTTACAACGCCTTATATTTATTTAAGCAAAAAAGACTCAAAAGAGCATTCCTTAACAAGAAAAAAAGAAGCGCCGGTTTTGATTTCAAAAGAGGAATTTTATGAAAAATCAAAATCAAGAGATATATCCTACCAAAAGATAGGAGGCTTATGGAAAAAATACCTTGAAAAGCAGTTAGGGGGTGTGAGGGAGCAATTTTTTGAAAGAGCAAAAGAAAAAAAAATACATCCTGAAAAAATAGAAGGGTTATGGCAGAAATACCTCACTTATCTATGAGGATAGAGCAACTAAAATGGACATAGACGAATTTTTGGATAAAGAGGAAGGTTCGCTTACAGGAAAGGAACCTGTAGAAGATAAAAAAACTGCAGAAGAAGGGCAGGAGATAGAAGAGCCTGTTATAGATGAGGAAGTATCTCCGATAATTGTTAAAGGGTACAAGGGCATTTTGGAAGAGATAAGCAAGTGTATTGAAAAAAATGATTTAATACAGGCAGAAAAGCTTTATTCTAAGCTTTGGCTTAAAATAACTGAGGATAAATTTACCTGGCAACAAGGAATGTATGATGACTTAATCCATATAAGCAACAGGCTAAAGGGCTCTGTAAACAACCTGCAAAGCGAAACAACAGCAAAAATAGACACTATTCGCAGTTTGATAGTGGGTGTGAGGAAGAGCCTGAAAGAAGGGAAAGCTGAATCTGCTTTAATTGCTTACTCAGAGATGATAGATGTTTACAACAAGATTCACTCCCAATTCTCTATGGAAAAAAAAGTGATTTATATAAATGAGATATTGCCATTATACTGGGAACTAAAGGACAGGGTGGAGAAGGTATTCTCCCAGAATTTCAATTTTGAGCTATCCCGCATTAATAATCTTATTCAGTCAACTAAAATAGCATTGCAAAAACATAAAGTTGAAAAATCAGCACAACTTTACAAAAACTGCTTCGATGGGTATAATGCACTGCCAGGTGGCTTTTTTCTTGAAAAAATAGAATTAGGCGCTAAGATTCTGGAACTTTACAAAGAGATGACAATTGTTCTTGAAATAGGGGATTTGAAATCCAGACTTAGGCTTGGGATGGGAGATGCTGGCAAAAGAAAGTATAGCACAAATATTCCTGCAAGGAGTGCAGTAGTACCGGGGAGACCGCCACTGCCTAAAATAGCCGGAGCACCACCTCTGCCAAACAATCTCAAAAGGTCTATTTCCCCTGAAATGCCAAATGTGGCTGCAGAAAGCGCTTCAAAAAAAAATTTAAAAGGGGAATTGATAAAAAGAAAAATAGGGAGCCTGTTGTCCAAGCGCAATAAAAGCCACATAAAAGAAGGCAATTAAGATCTATAGTATAATTTAAGAAGAGTTCGTTATTTTTGATGTTCGAGTTTATACATGCGCTGAGTGGAGGGCATTCTCAACAAAAAGGGTGTATTGATTGCAGGAAAAAATCATAGAATCTTATGAACTTTTGGTCAATGATATAATTGTAGATGTCGTGATTAAATATGTCGAGGGGGAGGCTGTGCCCTTATACACTATTTCTATTACAAACATCACTGATACGACTAAAATAGTCCTGGAGAAGATTAGGGAGGAATTTGTAGCAGAAGAAACAAAAGATCTTGCAGTAGGCCCTGAAGGCCTTATTGTTAAGGATATCCAAGAGCAGTTTAGAAAAAAAATATTAAAACTTTTAAAAAAATATTTCCCTAATGCGGATAAAAAAACAATGGATATGCTTGTTAATTATGTCCTGCAGCAGAATATAGGATTGGGCAATATCGAGATATTATTAAAGGACATAAACCTTGAGGAGATTGTGATAAACAGCGCTACAGAACCGCTATGGGTTTACCATAGAAGATATGGATGGCTAAAAACAAATGTTAAAGTGCCGAATGAGGCCAGAATCAGGCACTATTCCTCAATCATTGGAAGGGATGTTGGGAAGGAGATAACAGTCCTGAACCCATTAATGGATGCTCATTTGAAAACAGGAGACAGGGTAAATGCAACCTTGCTTCCTATTTCATCAAAAGGCAATACAATAACCATAAGAAAATTTTCAGTAAGGCCCTGGACAATTACTGATTTTATTAAAGACAATGTTGTGTCATACGAGGCTGCTGCCTTGCTTTGGATGGCTGTGCAGAACGAGCTGTCAGTTCTAATCACGGGAGGTACAGCTTCTGGTAAAACTTCTATGCTTAATGTAATCTCAAATTTCTTTCCCCCTAACCAGAGAATTCTCAGCATAGAGGACACAAGAGAGCTTCAATTGCCCAGCATACTGCACTGGGTTCCTTTGGAAACAAGGCTGCCCAACCCGGAAGGGAAAGGGGGAGTGAGTATGCTTGATTTGATTGTCAACTCATTAAGAATGAGGCCTGACAGAATAATAGTTGGAGAAATCAGGCGTAAAAGGGAGGCGGAGGTCCTGTTTGAAGCAATGCATACAGGCCATTCTGTGTATGGAACTTTGCATGCGAATAATGCAAGGGAAACAGTAATAAGGCTTACAACTCCCCCTATTGACCTGCCAAAAGCAATACTTTCTGCATTATCCTTAATTGTTGTTCAAAATCTCAACAGAAGAACAGGGAAGAGGAGAATGTTGCAGATAGCGGAAGTTTTACCAAATGGCGACCCCAACGTTCTAATGCAGTTAAATGCCCATAAAGGGCGTTTGGAGAAGGTTAATGAACCCAAGGCCATAATGGAAACCTTAAATCTTTACACAGGCTTTTCAAAAGAGGAAATAAATAAGGATTTAAAAGGAAAGGAAAAGATACTTCATTGGATGGTGAGAAAAAACATTAATGATATCAATAAAGTAGGCCTTATTATGTCAAAGTATTATCTCGATAAGCCATTTTTAAAAGAAAAAGGGGTGGAAAAATCGCAGATATAGCTCATTGGCTGGCTCATCTGTATCCTAACTTAAAAAAAGACCTTAGGATGGCTCATATAAAAGAAGCCCCAGATGTGTTTATGGGCGGGAACCTAAAAAAATCTTTGCTTTTTGCTTTCCTATCCACAGTTCTTTTTTTTTTCTTGCTCGACAAGGCAGGGGCGCCTAAATTTCTGCTTATAGTGGTTTTTGCAGTTATGTTTTTTGTCTTTTTCAACTTCTCTCTTCTAACTATACAGGGCAAAATAAAGAAGAGGGAAAGGGAGATAAACCAGGAAATCTTATTTGTAGGCCAGTATTTACTGGTAAAACTATATTCTGGAAAGCCAATCATGAATGCGTTGATGGAGACTGCCCAGAGCAGGGGCATAACAGCCAAATCTATCAAGGAGATAGTGGATGATATTGACACAGGGTCTCCTGTAGAGGTGGCGCTTGAAAATGCCGCAAACTATTCCCCTTCTGAAAAATTCAGGAAAATCCTCTTCCAGATTAATAACGCACTGAAACTAGGCATAGACGTCAGTACCCCCCTGGAATCAGTGATAAGTGAGATAGAAGATGAACAAGAGATAGAAATAAAAAAATACAGCAAAAAACTCAACAGCATTGTAGTTTTTTATATGCTTGGAGCAATAGTCATCCCGTCTATAGGGATGGTAATGTTTATTGTTTTTGCAAGTTTCATAAATTTTGCAATTGACAATGTTGTGTTTTTTGTTGTTTTATTTTTTATCGCGTTAATACAAGTGGTATTTATTTCATTGTTTAAATCAATAAAACCAATGGTGGAGCTATAGGTGTTTTTTTATGCCGCTTAAGTTAGTATTTTTAGACGAGTTTGGAAAAGCATTTGTCCCTAAGAAGGCTGTGCCTTATCTTAGGAAATACCTGCTAAAAGCGAATATTTCTCCAGTGCCCTACAAATTTTTTGGAGCCTTGTTCTACCTTACAGCCTTGATTACAGCAATAATTTATATATTGTTTATCTATCCGTTTTTAACACAATATCCTCCACTGGCCTTGCTCCTACTTTCTTTTTCATCCTGGTTTGTTACTCAATTCTTCTTTGCAGCTTTATTCATCATGCTTATTTATTTCTACCTTGATTTGAAAATTTACCGCAGGACAAAGCATCTGGAGGAGATGCTTCCTGATTTCCTGCAAGTAGTATCCTCAAATTTAAAGGGGGGAATGTCTTTTGAGAACTCATTATGGGCTGCAATAAAACCCAGGTTCTCTATCCTGGCAAACGAGATGGCAGAAGTGTCAAAAAAAGTTATGACTGGTTACGATGTTGACAAGGCTTTGATAGAGTTATCAGAAAAGTACAACTCCACTACCCTAAAGCGCGCTGTTGACCTTATAATAAGCGAGTTAGAAAGCGGGGGCAATATAGCAGAATTGATTGATAAGGTTGTCGAAAATATGAAAAGGACTAAAAATTTAAAAGCTGATATGGTTGCATCCGCTACTTCCTATATAATCTTTATTGGGGTGATAGTAGTTCTGATAGCTCCATTGCTTTTTTCTCTTTCATATACTTTATTGATTGTTGTGTCTGGCTTTATGTCAAAGATTTCAAGCGCTACACAAAATGCCCCCAATATACCATTTTCATTCGGCCAGGTATCGGTTGACCTGGAAAGTTTCAAGATATTCTCATATTTAGCAGTTTCTGTCATCGCGCTTTTTTCTTCAATGATAGTAGCTATAGTTGAGAAAAATGATATCAGGGGGGGCATTAAATACATACCCATGTTTTTGGCTGGCTCTCTGATTTTTTATACTATATTCATGAATGTGCTGTCACTTTTATTTTCGGGTTTAGCTCCCGCTTAAACGAAACATTTAAATATGATCCAGATAGAGAATAATGTAAAAAGAGGTAAGAAAAAAATGGAGCACCATCGTCATAAGCTTTTTATGGGGATTACGTCTATAGTTATATTGATTTTAGGCCTGATCTTCGGCGTTTTCTTGGTTTCAAATAATAACGGCCTTATCAGCATAGACGGCATAAACTTCGCTTTATTGCTGACTACAATAATACTGCTCCTTATGAACGGGGGCTTGATTTTAGAAATGAGGGATATTTTAACTGAAAAAACAAAAAAATCCAAACGCAAATGATATTGACGATTAAAAGCAGGGGTAAAGGCCAGATAGCATTGGAATTCCTGACTACATACGGCTGGGCATTTCTGGTCATTATAATAATGATATCTGCTTTGGCTTATTTTGGAATCTTAGACCCGAGCAAATTATTGCCTGACAGGTGCAACTTCGGCACTGAGATCGGGTGTGCGGATCATCTGCTTGATGCAAGCGGCGATAATTTCAGGTTGAGATTGAAGAATAATGTTGGCGAGATTATAACAGTTTCCGGTATTTCCTTAAGCAGTCAAACAGCTACATCATTTACCTGTAGTTCGTTCGATTCCGGAAATCCTTCAAATTGGAAAAGCGGGAATATAGAAGACCTCTCATGGAGCGGCTGCACCTGGAGTTCGGCGGGATTCGAGCCCGGCAGCAAAGCCAAAATAGAGGTAAAAATAACATATAACAAGGTCAAAAGTGGAGCAAGCTACCCCCATGATGTCCATGGCGAGGTTTTAGCAACAGTAGGCTAATTTTACTTTTTCTGTGTTGATAAGGTGAAAAAGGGAAAGAGTTAAATAGAATAAAAGAAAAAATTAAGATTATCAATAATAAAAATAATCAAGATTTAATAAAATTATTAGTAAGAATTAAACAATAAATAAAAATTATCAATAAGAAATTATCACTAATAAAAATAATCAATAAAAAACAAACCAATGAGTGCACAAACAGTGATTCCTTGGTTGTGAGTGTTTATGTGCGGTCGTTTTTTTATTTTAAAATCCTAAAAAATCAAAGATTTTTGGGACACCAAAAATTCTGAAGGAATTTTTTAGTGTTTTAAAACAATTGAAAAAATAAATAAAAAACGCTGCTGGAAAACGAGCAAATAATTGTGAATGTGGAACATGAATAATGATTAAATATTTAAATGATAGAAATTGATTAAAATACTGATTAAAAAAGAGGTACAAAATGGGCAATAGAAAAGCTCAGGCAGCGCTGGAATTTCTTACTACATACGGCTGGGCAATTCTGGTTATATTGATTACGATAAGCGCGCTTTATTACTTCGGAATCTTTGATTTTACCAAATATCTTCCTCAGGAATGTAATTTCCCGCCGCAATTCAAGTGTATTGACTTTAGCATGATAGATGAAGGAGGAACTCAGGAGATAAGATTCCTGCTTTTGAATAATATTGGGGAGGAGGTTTATGTAGAGGGATTCGATATAACGAATAATGCAGATCCGCCTCTGGAATGTACAGGGCCAACAAACACTCCTGAGTGGGTGAGTGGTGAAGAGAAGGATTTTGTATTTACCAACTGCCAATATGGAGTGTTTATAGAGGGAGAAAGAATTGAAGCCAAAATAAATTTTACATACTATGCTCCTCTTACGCCTTCTCAACCAAGACATACTGTAAGAGGAAAAATAACAGGCACAGTAGGATGAAAGCACAATCTGCCTTGGAATATCTGATGGTCGTAGCACTGACGCTAATGATAATTGTACCTACAACTTACTTGTTTTATAGCTATTCAAAACAATCGACAGACCAGCTGATTTATCCCCAGATAAATGGTATAGGAAGAGAAATTATAAGCACTGCAGAATCGGTTTATTATTCTGGCGAGCATTCAAGAATTGTCATGGACATCAACATGCCTGAGAAAGTCAATGATGTTTATATCCTTGACGAGAGGGAGCTTGTTTTTGAGATTGAGGGTGAATCAGGAAACAATGAAATGGTTTTTTTCTCAGATGTCAACATAACCTCTGATTCAGATTCGTGCACTACAGTAAAATGCTATGTAAATATATCGTCTTCTGGAATAAAAAAAGTAAAGATAGAGTCTATCAACCAAGGCAGAGAGGTTTTGATTAATAAAACAGGATGATCAAACCATACAAAAAAGCCCAGTTTGGAATAGAATTCGTCATACTAATCACTTTTATGCTCATAGTATTTCTTGGGTTTTTTGGCATAATCACATACAAATTGGCTGATCTGGAAGAAGAGGGAAAGCAGCAGGCAGCAGCAAATATAGCTTTATTGGTGGATAATGAAGTAAAGCTGGCTAAATCCTCTAATAATGGCTATGAAAGGGTTTTTGAAATTCCTAGTAAAATAGAAGGCAGTGATTATAACATAAGCATTATTGGTAATAGGGAGGTTGTTGTTGCTTACCCTGGGTATGAGCATATTTTGTTTCTGCCTCCGGGTGTTGAAGGAAATGTAAGCAGCGGCCTTAATAATATTACAAAAACAGAAGGCATTGTATATCTTCAGGGTATTACTCCGGAATGTAACAATGGAGAGGATGATGATGGCGATACTTACTTAGATTCGGCTGATCCAGGCTGTTATATTAATTGTGATTATGTAGATGCTGGTAATTTTAGAAGGTATAGGCATGAAGCAGATAGCTGCAGTTGCAGCTCTGTAGGGCAGTGCTGCTCAGGCGCGGGCTTTGGATCTTATTATGGCTATTTTGATGGTGATTGTGGCGGAGGCCAGTGCTGGTCAGCATGCTCTATTGGTGAAAATGTGTTGTTGATAATGAGGAACCTTATTTCAAATGTTATCAGGTTTGAAAATGATGGGGATGTTATATTGAAAGGGCAATTTCAGGATGATGATCCTAACCCTCCTGTTTCAGATGATGATGAATTCATATTTAAGGATAGAAATGGAATTACTGTTGCAGTGATCAATTTAGGGTCTGGAGATATGTTCATAAATGGAAGCAAATATGAAAACCAGCCAGCATTAACGCCTTCTCCAACAAGCAATGATTTCATTGTAAAAGACTCTAGTGGAGAGGTGATGTATTACATTGATGAGACTGGAAATCTTTATTTAAAAGGGACTTTAACAGACAATGGAAATCCTTGAATAGAAAAATAAACAATTGAAAAAAAAGCCAATGATAAAAATCAATGAAAAATTCAATATTTAATAAAATTATCAATGAAAAAATAACCAATAAGAAAAAAATTCAATAAAAAAATACCAATGAAAATTAAAAAAATAACCAAGGAGTGCACAAACACTGCTTCCTCAATGGTGAGCGTGTATCTGCAGTCATTTTTTAATTTTTGAAAATTTAAACAATTTAAAAATAAATAAAAAAACTCAGATGATGAAAGCGCAAACAATTGTGCATGTGGAACATAAATAATGGCGGAAAATTTAAATGGTAAAAATTGATAATAAAAATTTAAAAAATTGATTAAAAAATAATTTAAAATAAATATTGAGGTGAAAAATGAATAAAACAAAAATAAAGAGAAGATATGGTAAAAAATGCATGGGTGTTTTAAATAAAAAAACTGCATTGAATTCTTTTTTTGCCTCATTTTTAAAGTTCAGCATAGCGGTAGCTCTGTTGTTTGTAATTGCCTTGTTTGTTACTGCAGGAGATGTTATAATCGAGAACGGCAAACTGAATGTAAACAACAGCTTTTATGTTGATGGTGATGGGAATGTAGGGATTGGAACATCGCCGGGTTCAAAATTACATATAAGACAGAGTGTTGATAGTAATGTGGGTGGGTTTATGATACAAGATGTTGGTGGGGCTAATTTTAGGATTTGGAAAGATTCTGGAAACACTTATTTTTATAGAGGGCCAACACTTAATTTAATGACTTTTAATGATGCAACAGGTAATGTTGGCATTGGGACGACGAGTCCTACTAAAAAATTACAGATTCAAGGCGGCAATGATAACGGTATTTTGATTACTGATGCAAGTGATAATAATAGGGTTATTTTAGCTCCTGATGGTGATGGTGATGGGGAAATTTCTTTGTATGATCAATCAACAGTATTAAAAGTATTAATTAGAGCTAGTGGAGATTCTTTTTTAGATGGGGGCAACGTCGGAATTGGGACGGCGAGTCCTGGGGCACCCCTTCATATTAAAAGAGATAGTAGTTTGAGTGCCACGCAACATCTAATAATTTCAAATACAGATCCAACAAATGGCAATGCCGCATATATAAAGTTTCTTGGTTCAAGTGTGGTTAATTATGGTGATATAGGTACAGAATTTGTAGATCGCACAAGCGGTTCAGAGGACGGAAGTCTTATTTTTAGTACACGTGTTAATGGGGCGATGGCAGAGGGGATGCGAATTCATAACGGCAACGTCGGCATTGGGACGGCAAACCCTCAAGAAACGCTCCATGTTCGTGGCTGGATTATGACAGAGACAGCAGCCGCAAATCCGAGCGTGCATTTTAAAGACTCTACTTCTGGTCAAGTCTATACTCTACAGATAGACAGCAGCAACAATAATTTTCAGTTATATGACAATACTGCAGGCCAATCGCGTATTGTTGTAAAAACCGATGGCAATGTCGGCATCGGAACAACTAACCCAGATCATGACCTGGAGATTGGCACTGGAACCTATTCAGAGATTGACGCAGGTGAAGCACAATTCACCACAGGTTCGTCTAAAGAGTACAAAGAAAACATTCGGCCGATAGCAGTACAAAAGATACTTGATAAAATCTCTACTATTCCTGTAACTACTTATGATTTCAGAGAAGAATATTGTGATAGTGCAGATGATAAATGCAAAAATAAGCTGGGCCTGATAGCAGAAGATTTTCATGTGATCTTCAAAAGAGGTTCTGATAAGGAGATTAATGGACAAGAAGTGCAAATGGCTTTATGGCTTGCTGTTCAGGAGTTAACCAAAGAAAACCAACAACTAAAATCAATCATCTGCCTTGATTATAAAGATGCTGAGATTTGCACTTAAATTAAAGAAAATTCCATCAAACATAAGGTATATCGTGGTGGAATTTAATTCCGTAAACATAAACATAATTCCAGAACAGGCCTTGTTTTCTTGTTACAAAAACACTGAAGCCGCATTCCCTGAATATCTTGGATATTTCCTGATCAGAGCTTAGCCATGCAACATTAGGTATTAGCTTGAAAAAGTCAACATAGTCGACAAAAACAATTTTTCCTCCATAAGGCAGCAATTCCCTCATCTCTCTTAAAACTTTCTTAACATCCTGCAGATAGCCCATCATGCCCATGCTCACGATTGAGTCTACATGGGGGATGTCAGGATGGACTCTGTTAATCTGGTGCTTATCATGGATGATAATGACATGCATATGCCCTTCTTTGACGAGCCTTTTCTTTGCTATAATCAGGTCATTTTCTGACAAGTCAGTTGCATAAATCCTGCCTTGCGGCTTAACTTTTTCTGCAAGCTGGAGAGTTAAAGTGCCAACAGAACACCCAAACTCAAGGATTGTTTTGTTTCTTACGTCCCCCAATAACTTAAGAATTTCGTCCCTTACCCCCTTTGGCAGGATCATTTTTTCTGTCAACAGCGTTAAATATGCCAGAGAATTGTTTACTCTTACTATTGCATCAGGATTGTAATAGAGGACCAGCAAAAGGTAAATTGGTATGCCTACAAATATAAAAGATATCGCCAGCACCAGAATATTAAATGCGCCCTCTACCTGAAGAAGCCACACTGCAACTAAAGAAAGCATAAACAAAGTGATAAGCAGGGAGCCGGCTTTTCCAAAAGGGGCTTTAAATGGCCTTATTATATGGGGTTTTTTTAACCTTAAAATCCAGACAGCCAAAATTGTAAATATATACATCACTATCCCTAATGGCAGCAGAAGGCTCAGCAAAGTTTTGTAATTTCCAAAAGCCATTGCAAAAACAATTAATGATACTATTGCCTGGAATATTATTGCCTTGTGAGGTGTATGGAATTTTGGATGTATGCTGCTTAGCTGCGCTATAAATAATTTGTCTCTTGATAAGGCAAGGATAAGCCTAGGCAAAGCAACTATACCTCCTGCTGCAGAGCCTACAAGGGCAAAGAAAACGCCAAAATTGATAATTTTAGTGGCTGCCTCGCCAAAGATAACGCCAAAAACAGAGGACAAAGGAGTGTTTAATCCTATTAAAATACTCCAGGGTATTATCCCTAGTGAGACTATGACTATTGAAATCCCTAAGATGCCTGTTAAAATGGTTCCAAGAACCAAAGCAAGGGGTATAGTCTTTTCAGGATTCTTGATCTCTTCAGCAAGATATGTAGCTGATTCCCAGCCGAAAAAACTTTCTGCAATAAAAAATATTGTAACAAAGACAGGCAAATAACCATGAGTAAAAAACGGCGTTAGATTGCTAATATCCATGTAAAAGACTCCTGGCAGAATAATCGATAATAAGATAGTTATTGATACTCCTGCAAGCAACACTAGAATAAATCCGCTGGCTTCTATTCCGACGTAGGCTACAAAGTTTAATGCCAAAATAAGCAATATGCTTATCCCAATTTTCAATAATATCTGGGAGGGGTCTGGAATCAAATAATTAACAGCAGCTACAACAAGCAATGCCACTGTCAAATTCCCCACTAACCACGCAACCCAGCCAACCATAAATGAAGTAAACCTTGAATATGTTTGTTTGCTGTATTCATAGACGCCGCCTGCACTTGGAAACATAGACACTAACTCGCCAAAAAACGTGCTTATGTAAACAGCAAAAACTGTTAATATGACCCAGGAGAGTATTGAAGAATTGCCGGAATAAGAAGCGCCTATAGCAGAGCCAAAAAACATGCCAGTACCCATTATAGTGGCGACTGCCAAAGCCAATACAGTCCAAAATCCCAGAACCCTCTTTAACTCAGCCATTATTTAAAAAATTGGAACTGTAGTATAAAAATAATTGTTTGTACTGCGGTGTGGTGAAAGAGTTTTTAATCAAATTATCAAGTAGGCCAACAAACACTGCTGACCTTATAAAATCAATAAGATTAAAAATAAAACAGAATAACTAACAGTATATGAAAACATTATTTATTGAATCAAAATATATGGGAAACGCAGAATTGGATAAAATCAAAGCAGAAAAGCTGCCAAAAAACATAGGATTAGTTGCTACAATACAATTTACAGGCCAGTTAGATAAAATAAAAGATTATCTGGCTGATAAAAACAAAAAAGTATATGTTGCAAAAGGCAACCAGAAATATCCTGGACAGATTCTTGGATGCGATGCATCTTCTGGTGAAAAGATAAAGAGCAAGGTTGATGCTTTTCTTTATATCGGAGACGGGAGGTTCCATCCTTTAGGCTTAGCGATGAGCACAAATAAAGAGGTTTTCTGTTTTAATCCTGCTAATGGTTATTTTTCTGAAATTGATAATAAAGAAATTGAGGAGTATAAAAAATCATTAAAAGTAAAAAAAATAAGATTCTTGAGCGCGGAAAATGTAGGCATTTTGGTTTCGACAAAACCAGGCCAAAATAATTCCAAAAAAGCGTCTGAAATAAAAAAGAAACTTGAAAAAGAAGGCAAAAAGTGCTATACTTTTGTGTTTGATACATTAAGCTTAAATGAGCTGGAAAACTTCCCATTTGTAGACTTCTGGGTCAATACAGCGTGCCCGAGGATAGAAGGAGATAGTAAGGAGGTTGTTAATGTAAGGGATGTTGAATAAAAAATAAATAAGATGAATTCGTTATAAATTAATTAAACTATTATCAATAAAAAAGAAATCAATAAATAAAGTTACCAATAAAAAACCAAAAAGAAAAAAATCAATAAAATAATAAAAAATTAATTAAAATTACTTATTTTTTCCTTTTGCCGTTTCCTTGATCCACACATCCCTTTGAGGGAAAGGTATTGTAATTCCGTTCTTGTCAAACTCTTCTTTTATTTTCTTGATTGTGTCAAAGTAAACTCCCCAATAATCCTCTTTTTTTATAGAAGGCCTTACAGCGATGTTGACAGAACTATCTCCCAAGCTTTTGACAACTATCTGATGCTCAGGGTCTTTTAAAACACGCTTGTCTTTTTTCAGGATATTGTCTATGATTCTTATTGCCTTGTCTATATTTGAGTCGTAGCTGATGCCAATTTCAAGGTTATAAAGCTTCCTTGTAGAGTTTCCATGGAAATTTTGTATTACACCCCCCCATATCTTGCTGTTAGGGATGGTTATTTTTACATTATCCGGGCTTTTTAGTACGCAGGCCGCTATTCCAATGTGCTCTACACCCCCTACAACTCCCCCTACTTTTATCCAGTCATGCACCCTGAATGGCCTATGGAAAAGGATGAAGACTCCGGATGCTAAATTGCCTAAAGTGTCTTTCAAGGCAAAGCCAACTATGAAGCCCATTATCCCCAGGCCTGCAATAAGGCCGGAGACATTAATGCCTAAATTGCTGAGGATGATTATGAGGAGTATGAACCATAAAATCACTTTTAATGCATTTTCTATAAATGTTTCTACAGACCTTTCAAAATCAACTTTGTCAAAGAACTTCTCTATTAATTTAACAAGAATTTTCACTACTATATAGCCTATAACCACAATTACAATTGTGCCTATTATTTTAGGCGTATAAGCATTCAAGGAAGTTATCCAATCCTGCATTACCTTGTTTATATCTATCGCCATCTTTTTTAATAAATGATAATATTCTTTTATTTAAAGGTTTCTATTAGGAAAAAGATAAAGTTAGTTTAATGATTTAAATTCGGAACAACAATTGCTGTTGCCTATCAGAAATTATAATCTTATTTTAAATGTTCAGCAATCAAATCAGAAACGTCAATCTTAGATGTTCTGTTGGGTATTGTATTTGTGGTTATGACCCTGGCTCCTGCTTTTTCCAGTTTCTTTAGAGAGTCCTCGACCAGGATTCCATGGGCAGCAAAGCATGTCACTTTTTTGGCGCCTAATTTTCTCATTGCCTTTATTGCCCCGATTAAGGTGCGCCCTGTAGATATCATATCATCTATAAATATCAGGTTTTTAGAGCCTACATCAACTTTTTTATTTAGGGTTACTTTAACTTTTCTTGCAGAATACCTCTCTTTTTGCATTATCGCAAAATCACATCCGATTCTTTCAGCAACTCTTTGCGCCCATTTGTAGCTCTCCCAGTCAGGGCCTATTATTATTGGACTTTTTATATTTTTTTTGATATATTCTGCAATTAAGGAGTTAGCGGTTAATTTATGCGCTTTTGTTTTGAATATATGGCTGAGTGTTTTTTCCCTATGAAGATGAGGATCAATTATATATACTTCATCAAAGTCTTCGTCTATGTTTTTGGCAATTGTCCTAAGGCTTATACATTCGCCTGGATTAAATCTTTTATCCTGCCTCATGTAAGGGAAGAATGGAGCAATTAAAATAACTTTTTTAGCCCCTAAATCAGCTGCTGTCTCTGCCGCAAATAATGTTTCAATTACACAATCATTGACACTTTTGTAAAATGACTGTACCAGGACTACAACCTTTTTTTTTATGTTTATGTTAAACTTTAATTTTATCTCAGAGTCAGGGAAATGGGTAACCTCCAGCCCAGAATAAGGTTTTTTTAGCTTACTTGCTATTTTTTTAGCCAAATGCTTTCCGTGCGAGCAGCCAATTATTATCATCTCAACCTCTTTATCAAATTTTTAATCAATTTTTAAATTTTTATTTATCAATCAATCATTATTTTTTAATCATTTTTAAAACAAAATAGGAAATTTTCTTGATTCTCAACGAGATTGAAAATTTCGTCTTCTTCTGCTCCTTTCACCAATGGTGTAAAGGAACCCAATCAGTTGATTTTCACCATTACGTTAAGTATAAAGTGAAAATCCTATTTATTTTTTGTTGTAAACGTTATAGTTAACTAAGGTCAATGCAAAATTATTTACAACTAGTTGTGCAGTGTTTGTGTACTCATTGGTTATTTTTTTAATTTATTTTAACATTGATTGATTTTTTATTGATTTTATTGTTTATTTATTTAATGATTTTATAAACTTTTTCAAATCCTGGTTTAATTCTAGGGCTATTGATAATGAGCTTTGCTCTGCTGATTTTCTTGAGGAAGCGAAAGTTGCGATCAGAATATCCTTGTTTTTGAAATCATAGCGATGCTCCAGCTCTGAAAAGTCTTCCCTGCATTCAAAGTCAGGCATTTTGAGCTTTTGGTCAAAAACCAAAATCATAGCAGCTTCTGCGCCGTTCTTGATTGCTATGTCCCTCAGCTGAGTTGTTTTTTCTATCTTATCCTTGTTTTTTATGACTATTCCTTTGGCTTTCAGGTTTTTATGAGGTTTGTAGCTGATTTTATTTAACACTTCAATCTCTCTTTTTATATTGCCTATTGCCTTTGTTCCTTTTTCACTCAAAGAATGGCCTTTTTTTGTTGATTCAATAAGGCTGTTGTCTTTCAAAATGTCCAGGATGGTCCTTATAGTGCCTTCTCCTAATTCCAATTTATCAACCAATTCAGCCCTGCTCGTGCTCTCACCTATATATAGGAAGCATCTTAAAATGTCAATATCTGTAAAATTAGCTATGTTGCCTACCATAATGCCTTATTTTGAGGATTATTTTTATAGTTTTCTATATGGAGCTCATGACTGTTTACTATTGTAAAATAGCAAAAACTTTAAATATGAGTAGTGTATTTCTAACCTTTAAGGTGGTAAAAATAAATATGAACAAACTAATTTTGGGAATGATTTTTCTAATGATGATAGTTGTGCCAATGGCATATGCTAAACCTGGGCAACTGTTGGTAGATAAGCTGGATGTTAAGGTTGATGAAAAGTGGGACAGGAGAATTACTGACGGGGACACAATAACAAGAGAAGCTGAACCTGGTTCTACAGTTGATTTTAAGATTGAGCTCAAGAATAATTATACAGACGCTGAGGATTTAAGAATTGAGGATATAACAGTTACTGTCACAATTGAAGGGATTGATGATGGAGAAGATATTGACGAGGAATCTAACGAGTTTGATATAAGGGAAGATGATGACAAGACTGTAACCATCAAATTCAAGCTGCCTATCGAGATTGAAGAAGATACTTATAATGTATTAATTGAAGCAGAAGGTAAAGATGAGAATGGGACAGACCAAATGGTTGTATTGAATGTCGATCTAGAAGTTGAAAAAGAAGAGCAGGAGCTGAGGATTTACAGAAAGACATTGTCACCTTCAGAAGTGAAATGTGGCGGAATTGCAAGCTTAAACTTCGGCCTTATCAACACTGGCAGTGAAGACCAAGAAGATGTTGAGCTTATAATCTCAAATAACGATTTAGAGTATAATAATGTCGTTACAATAAGCGACATAACAGCAGATCCTTACGAAGATGACAGCAAGTACCTTAAAACATACAGAATAGAGATTCCAGAAACTGCTGAACCTGGTATTTATCCACTGGATATAACAGTTAATTACGACAATGGAGATGAAATCATTGAAGAGATTGTTGATATAACAGTCAGTGAGTGTGAAGTGGTGGTGGAAGAACCAGAAGAGGTTGTTGATGAAGAAACAGGTGGAGATGAGGATGTTGTTGTTGTAACACAGCCTCCAGCTGATACTGCTCCTGTTGTAACACAGCCAATAATAACAGGGCTAGCAACCGCAACTGAGGAGAAATCTTTCTTTGAGAGTGGAACATTCATTGCATTACTGTTTGGAGCAGAAGCAATTATAGTAGTGATTGCAATATTGCTGGTAATGATGATTGTTAGAAAGAGAAAGCAATAAACTTTCTTTTTTACTTTTTTTATTTTCATTTACTTTATCTAGAAAAAAAGAGTTGTGAACTATTAATATGTCCTTACTTAGAAGTAACAAAAACAGAAAGGTTTAAAAAGGGGCAAGGTATACTATAATAAAATGTTAGCACAAAAAAACTTTTTAGATGAATTAAAAAAGAACTTCAAGCTTAATATTTATGAGGTTAAGGTATGGACTGCCTTGTTAAGCAGGGGGATAGCTGCTGCTGGCGAATTGGCTGATATTTCTGGGGTGCCAAGGTCAAGATGCTATGATGTCCTGGAAAGCCTTGAGAAAAAAGGATTTATTATAATGAAGATTGGGAAGCCAATAAAGTACATAGCTGTCCAGCCAGATGCCATTGTTGAAAGAGTCAAGAGAGATACAGAAGATAAGGCTGAAATGCAGACAGAGTTTATTGAAAATATAAGGCAGACAAACACTTTCAAGGAACTGGATCTTTTGCACAAGACAGGTGTAAAGCATATTGATATTACTGAATTATCAACCGCTATAACAGGCAGAGACAACCTAAACAGGTTTATCAAAAGCATGGTTGAAAAATCAAAGAAGAATGTCAAGATCATAACCACAAAAGACGGCTTCAAGAGAAAAGCAAAGGTTTTAAAAAATATTTTAGGAGATCTTGGAAAAAAGAAAGTCAATGTGGAGATTTTCAGCGAGATTGACAGTGAAACTGCTAAAAAGCTGCCTAAAAGCGTTAAATTAAATGAGTACAAGACAGACTCAAGATTCATAATGGTTGATAATGAGGAATTATTATTCATGAGTTCTGATAAAGATTTAGATCCTGAATATGATTCAGGAGTGTGGGTGAAGAGCAAATTCTTTGTAGATGCCTTAAATGGAATGTTTGAAGATGGGTTAAAGGGATAAACAACTGCCTATTTTTTAAACAGAAAAGTTTAAAAGTGATTTATTATTGATTTTTTATAATAAAGGATTAAAATGAAATTTATGAAACCAAAACCAGTGGAAATTGATCGTACACATCCCAGTGATTTGGGTATTGAGGGGGAGGTACTAAAGCCAGATGTTAAACAAGTGTCAAAGGATATAAGTGCCCTATTCCAACTTACTCATAAAAAAGTTGATTTAGCACGACCTGTACAAGGAGAAGATATACCTCAAAGCGAGTCTTCATCTTTATATGATGGGGGAGAAGCAAGTGTAAAAGAGGATTATAACCAAAAATAATAATTTTATAAAATATTATTAAATTCCGATACATTTAAATATAACCTATACATTAACAAAAACATAAGAGTTCTTAAGGATTAAAGATGATAGATGGAGAATTAAAAACCGGCACAACAACGGTAGGACTAGTATGTAAAGATGGTGTTATATTGGCAGCAGATAAGAGAGCAACTTCTGGTAATTTAATATCTTACAAAAAGTTTGAAAAAATAATGCCAATAACTGACAATATTGCTGTTACTGTTGCAGGTACTGTCTCTGATGTGCAGCTATTGACAAAGTACATAAAGGCTGAATTGAGACTAAAAGACATAAGAACAGGAAGAACGAGCAGTGTCAAGGAGGCAGCCAATTTACTCGCAAGTATGGTTTATAATAACATAAGGAAGCTAAGCTTAATACCCGGGATTTCACATTTTTTAATTGGCGGTACAGATGATTCAGGATTGTACCTTTATGACTTGGCTCCTGATGGGAGCATTGTGGAAGTGGATGATTTTGTGTCATCAGGCTCTGGCAGCGTCATGGCATATGGTGTTTTAGAAACTTTATATAAGGAGAATAGTTCAATTGAGGAAGGCACTAAGTTAGCTGTAAAGTGCATTAATGCGGCCTTGCAAAGAGACTCAGCATCAGGTGATGGCATTGATGTTATTGCAATAACAAAAGAAGGCGTAAAAAAAGTCATGACAAAAAAAGTCGAGTATAGAATCGAGGCTTAAAAAAGTTGTTCTAAAAATCAATAAAAAATTATCAATAGTATAATTTATCATTAGGTGCACAAACACTGCACAATAAGTTGTGAGCGTGTATGTGCAGTCATTTTTTTATTTTAAATATTTAATAACAAATAAAAAAACTCAGATAATGAAAGCACAAATAATTGTGACTGTAGAACATAAACAATGATTAGAAATTCAAATGATAAATTAAAATAATAAAATTGATTAATAAATTAAATTCTAAATTAAAGTAAAATGAGCGAAATAATCAAGGAAATTATGCAGAATCTTCCAAGGGAGAAAATATCTGCAGCGAATTTTGAAGGTGCTAATATTGTTCTTTATACAAAGGACAAGGATTTTTTTCTCAACAACAACGGCATGATCAAGGAAGTAGTTGACAGGATAAAGAAAAGGGTGGAGTTAAGGCCGGATCCTGCAATAACAATGGATATGGAAAAGGCAGAAAAAGAGATTAAAAAGATAATCCCTGAAGAAGCAGGAATTGATGAAGTCATATTTGACCCTCAGAGAAGCAGAGTTATCATAGAGTCTGAAAAACCTGGATTGGCCATAGGAAAGCAGGGAGCAATTTTGAGAGATATAAGGGCAAAGACATTATGGGTGCCTTTAATCAGGAGAAAGCCCGCTATAAAGTCAAAGATTATTGAGAATATAAGGGCTGTCCTTTATCAGAATTCTGAGTATAGGAGAAAGTTCCTTGATAAAGTAGGCCATAGGATTTATGATGGGTGGGTGAGGGAAAAGAAAAATGAGTGGATTAGAGTTTCGTATCTTGGCGGAGGAAGGCAGGTTGGAAGAAGCTGCTTGTTTTTACAGACACCTGAATCAAGAGTCCTGCTTGATTGCGGGATTAATGTGGCTAGTGATGACAAGGCTTACCCTTATTTAGAAGCGCCTGAATTTGATATAAACCAGCTGGATGCTGTTATTGTGAGCCATAGCCATCTGGATCATAGCGGATTTGTGCCTTACCTGTTCAAGTTTGGGTACAGAGGCCCTGTCTACTGCACCGAGCCAACAAGGGATGTAATGGCCCTTTTAGCTCTAGATTTTATCAAGATACAGCGTTCAGAGGGAAAAGACCCTGTTTATGATGCTGAAGATATTAAAGAGATGGTAAAGCATACAATAACCCTGGATTATGATGAAGTAAGTGATGTAACGCCTGACGTAAGAATCACCTTGTATAATGCAGGCCATATTTTGGGAAGCTCTATGGTGCATCTTCATATAGGCAACGGGCTGCATAATCTTCTTTATACCGGAGATATGAAATACGGCAAGACAATGCTGCTGGAGCCTGCTATAACGCATTTCCCAAGGCTTGAAACATTGATGATAGAGGCTACATATGGCGCCAAAGAAAACGTTTTGCCTCCGCGGCACAAGCCTGAAGAGGAATGCAAGCAGATAATCCAGGAAACTATCAAAAGAGGAGGCAAGGTTTTAATTCCTGTTCTTGGAACAGGAAGAGCACAGGAAGTCATGGTCCTGATAGAGAGCATGGTAAGAAGGGGGCTGATTGATAATATCCCTGTCTATATTGACGGCCTGGTGTGGGACATAACTGCAATACATACTGCTTATCCAGAGTACCTGAACAACATGGTAAGAAAATTAATATTCCATAAAGACCAGAATCCTTTTTTATCTGAGATTTTCAAAAGGGTCGGCAGCCAGAAAGAGAGGAAGGAGATCATTGAAGAAGGAGGACCTTGTGTTGTGATTGCAACATCAGGGATGCTGGTTGGCGGGCCTTCAGTTGAATATTTGAAAAATTTTGCAGACAATCCAAAAAATTCAATGATGTTTGTCTGTTATCAGGGTGAGGGCAGCCTTGGAAGAAGAATACAGAGAGGCGAAAAGGAATTTAATTTAGGAAGCGTAGCAAAGCCTGAGATGCTGAATATTAAGCTTGATGTCCATACAATAGAGGGCTTTACAGGACATTCGGGAAGAAATGAGCTGATGAATTTTGTTTCGAGATGCGAACCAAGGCCTAAAAAAATTATTATAAACCACGGAGAAAACTCCAAATGTCTGGATTTGGCCAGTTCTTTGCATAAAAGCTACAGGGTTGAAACGAATGCTCCAAGGTGTTTGGAGACTGTAAGGATAAAATAATCAAAATCTTTTTATTCTATTTAATCAAAAATACTTAAATGGCCGGTAAAAAGAGTGTGAAATTTTTTTCTTCAAAAGAAGAAAGGAGAACTGCATTACAGGTTCTGGTTTTAATTGCTGCATTTTTTGCTTTATTGGCTATATTGAGTTATCCTCTTCTGCCTTTATTCAAAGATGCAGTCAGATTGAGAGCTATAGTACAGGGCTTTGGCTTTTTTGGGCCTGCTTTCTTTATTTTACTGCAGGTCTTGCAGGTGTTAATAGCGCCAGTCCCTGGGCAGGCAGCTGGCTTTGTCAGCGGCTACATATTCGGGGTTTTCCCGGGAACTGTTTATACCATGATTGGCACCACCATTGGATCATATATCGCCTTTATTTTGGCAAGAAAATTTGGAAGGCCGTTTGTTGAAAAAGCCATCAGCAAGAGTTTATTGAAAAAATTTGACTATGTATCAAAAAGCAAAGGCGTATTTGCGCTTTTTTTGATATTTCTACTTCCAGCACTGCCTGATGATGCGATTTGTTTTATAGCCGGCTTGACAAAAATAAGGATAAGGGTTCTGGTTTTGATTGCTTTCCTTGGAAGGCTGCCTGGATTTTTTATATTGAATCTAGTTGGCAATGGGATGGCGCTTTCGCAATGGGAAACATCAGTTATAATATTCAGTTTGATGATTTTTGTTTCTTTGATTATATTTTTGTTCAGGAAACAGTTAGAAGATCATACAAATAATATTATTAAAAATAATTTTAAGGGAAAATAAAAAAATCAATCAATGTTAAAATAATCAATAAAAAAAGAAATCAGGATAATCAATAAAAAACAAAAAAATTAACCAATGGGTGCACAAACACTGCTTCACTAGTTGTGAGCGCGGATATGCAGTCGTTTTTTGATTTAATTTTTTTAAAACAAATAAAAATCGATAAAAAACGCAGATGATGAAAGCGCAAATAATTGTGCGTGTGGAACATTACCATTGATTGGATAATTATTGATAAAAAATCTAATTTTATCCAAATATTTAAATAAAAATCCTGTTTCTGCTTTTTCATGGAAGAAGAAGTCAAAAATAAGTATATCAAAGCAGGGAAGATAGCTGCCCAGGTTTTAGAGTACGGCAAGGGGTTGATTAAAAAAGGCAATTCTTTATTGGATGTTGCTGAGAAAACTGAAAATAAGATATTTGAGTTAGGGGCAAAGCCTGCTTTTCCTGTCCAGATGTCCATGAATCATGTTGCTGCCCATTCCTGCCCTGAAGAGGATGATAAGACTATGTTTGATGAGCAGGTTGTTTGCCTGGATGTAGGGGTTCATATTGGCGGTTATATAGGAGATAATGCATGCACAGTTGACTTATCAGGAAATTATGGGGATTTAGTTAAAGCGTCAGGAGAAGCGTTAGATGAGGCAATTAAGGTTGTCAAGGAGGGAATTACTTTGGGGGAGATAGGCAGGGCCATACATGACACTATTGTAAAATACGGCTTCAGCCCTGTGAGGAATTTATCAGGGCATGGCTTAGATGAATTCAAGCAGCATACAAAGCCTTCTATACCTAATTTTGATACCCAGGATAAGACTAAAATTGAGAAAGGGATGGTATTTGCGATTGAGCCTTTTGCTTCCACAGGCTCTGGAATTGTGCAAGACTCAGGCACGGGGAGTGTTTATGCTCTTGTGAATATGAAGCCTGTAAGAAGCCAAATAACAAGGGATGTTTTAAAGGAAATTAATGGTTATGATGGATTGCCGTTTGCAAAAAGGTGGCTGACAAAAAAGTTTGGTGTTAAGGCAAATTTTGCATTAAGGGAATTGCTGCAGAGAAATATCATCAGGGATTACAAGCCTTTGGCAGACAGCGCAAAAGGGATTGTTTCACAGGCTGAACATTCTCTGATGATTGATGATGATGGAAAAGTTATAATAACAACAAAACCAGATTAATTTTTAAATAAAAAATAATGCTTGATTAAAAATGACAGAAAAAATATATGAAACCGCATCACAGTTATTTGAAATATTAGTAAAATCAAAAGATAGGGTTAATTTATCAGTAAATGAACGCAATTTTTTACTGAAGTCTATTTACGGATTAAATGATTGTATAAAAAGCTCAGAACTGATTGATGTGTCTAGGATTGAAACAATAATAGGATTAATTAAAAATGGATCTTCTTCGCATATGGGTGATGTAAAATACACCAATAGTGAAAAACAGAGTTACTATCGGCAATTATATAATGCATGTTGCGTTGTTCAAGAAAGTATTGATAATCAAAGGACCTAAGGAATATTCTCTTTAATCTCAGCAGCAGTTAAAAGCTTTTCTTCTCCTGTTTTCATATTTTTCAATTTAACTTTGCCTTGTTTTAATTCCTCTTCACCTATAAACAGAACGTAAGGAATGTTCAGGGAATTAGCATACTTTAAATTCTTGCTTGGGCCCTTGCCAGCCAGGTCAATATCAACATTAACGCCTTCTCTTCTCAGCTCTTCTGCTATCTTCATGCTTTCATCGAATGTGTTTATGGGTATGATATAAACCTGAGTTACTGTTTTTTTCTCTTCCTTGTTTTTTTCAAGATAAGCATCATAAATCCTGTCCAGACCAAACGAAATTCCAACAGCAGGATAATCTCCCCTGCCTAAAAAGTCGCCAATCATCTTATCATATCTACCGCCTGCACAGACTGCGCTTTTTACTTTGGAGTTTTTCAGGAAGACTTCAATTACTGTTTCTGTATAATAACTTAATCCTCTTGCAAGAGAAGCATCAAATTCAACATCAATATTTAACGATTTAAGAGAATTTAATAACCGCTCTATTTCATCTAAACTCTCAGAGTTTTTTATTATTTTTTTTAATTTTTTAATTTTTTCGTTATTGGAACCTTTTATACTGATTGTTTTTAATATTTGATTGGTTGTTTTTTCATTGATCTTTTTCTCTTTTAATTCTTTTTTAACTGATTCTAAACCAAATTTTTCGAGTTTGTCTATTGATAGAATTGTCTCTTCGATTTTGCTCTTATCAACTTTACAGTATTTCAAGATGTCATTCAATAATTTCCTGTTGTTGATCTTGATGGTGAAATCAAAACTCAGTTTTTTGAATACTAAATCTGTTAAGGACACTAGCTCAGCTTCTGCTGTCATTTCCTTACACCCTATAATGTCTACATCGCATTGAGTAAATTGTCTGTATCTTGCAGATTCAACTGGACCATCACGGAAAACTTTCCCAATTTGGTATCTTTTAAAGGGCAATTTTAAATTTGGATTAGAACCAACAAATCTTGCTAAGGGTACTGTTAAGTCATACCTTAAACCAAGATCCCTATTTCCCTGATCTTTAAGCTTGAATGTTTCTTTAAGAATTTCTGCTCCTCCGGCATACTTTGAAGCTAAGATATCATACCTTTCAGAGGTAGGGGTTTCCAAAGGAGGGTAGCCGTAAAGCTCAAAAGTGCTTTTTAGAGTATCAACTATCTTATTCCTCATTATCATCTCCTCGGGATTGAAATCCCGCGTTCCTTTTGGTAATTGGAGTTTCATTTTAACATTCTCTTATTTAGCTGGTTTATAAAATTTGTGATGATTATACTCCTCTAAGCATCAATATAGAACTATTTTATTATTTGGGAAGGATCTAATCTCACAATATCATCTGCGCCATGTCTTTTAAGTCCATAAGCTATATTCAACCATTTTGATTTTAGAATTTCAATACCTATTTGCAAATAGTTTCCTTCGTTAGCTGTGATAGTTGGTTCTTTTGTATATAATTTTTCTCTTCTTAAATATTTCAACATCTGCTCTTTTTTCTTGTTAGGTATATTAAAAACAATATAATCAGTTTTTCTTGCTTTTACAACACCATCAAGCATTGTTTTTATAAAATCAATTTTTTTATTTTTCCAAGGATCTCTTAAAGCCTCTTCTGTGGTATAAAGTACTGCACTTGATTCTATTAAAGTATCAATTGCTTTTAAGTTATTCTCATCTAAGGTTTTACCAGAAGATGAGCATTCTACAATAAAATCCGCTGATTGTTTGGGATTAACAGCTGATTCTGTAGCACCATAAGAATCATTTATTATTAATCTTGTATTTTTACCTATTTTTCCAAATTTGGATACGATCATTGGTTTTCCTTGATTGAATAGTTCTCGATATTTCTTATTTTTATAGATTTTATCTTGAGTTATAAAAGGGTATTCTGTATCACATCTCACAATATTTTTTTTTGATACTCTTTTAAGATATGAATTTAAATTTCTGACATTTAAGGTATCTGGTACTGCTACTACCAGATTTGCATATCCATATTCTAAATCAGATATCTTATCCAGTCCAAACCCTGCTAATCTCCACTCTTCTGCTATATCCTGCCCTAATATAGCTAAATCAAAAACTCCATCTCGCAGTTCTCTAGGCATATTTTGGGGCCTGTCAACAATTACTTCTAATTCTGGATCATTTTTTATTTCGGGGGAATAAGATCTAGAAGAAGGGGAATAACCTCTAATATCAAAGCCTGCTTGTTTTAATAAAGCTTCAGTACTCCATCTATCTTTATCATTTAAGCTTCCTTTTGGTAATGCAAATCTAAGTTTCCCCATTTCACTAATCTTAATTTGTTCCTATTTATAAATCTTTTGGTTTTGTAACCACTAATAAGTAAAGAATTAGAATAATTCTGCCAAATCACTAAAATCCCCAATCTTCAAGTCTCCGTTCATCTTATAGCCTATGAAGAACATACCTGCGTTTTTTGCTGCTCCTTTGTCGTTTATTGTGTCTCCGACCAAGACTGCTTCCCGGGGCTCTATATTTAATCTTTTGCACGCCTCTAATAAAGAATCAGGCTGCGGTTTTCCTTGATCTACTTCATTTCCTCCAATAATAGCGTTAAATAAGCTTTTTATCTTATGGTGCTCTAATATTTCGGATGTTGGTTTTTTGTAGCTGTTTGTCACTATGCCCAGTTTAATATTTTTCTTTTTTAACTTTTCCAGTGTTTCTTTAACATCCGGGTTTAATTTTGTATCTGCCTTAAACTTGCCCATGTTTGAATAGTAATGTTTGCTTATTTCTTCTACTGTTTTTCCTTTAAAGTACTGCATGGCATCCTTTTTTATTGAGCCGCCCCATACTTTTTCCATGAATTCTTTTTTTGTTATTTTTTGGAGCTTATAGTGCTGCCTTGTATTATTAAAAACATTTAACCATGCATCCAATGAATCAATTATAACCCCGTCTAAATCAAAGATGACTGCCTTTAATTTATTGGGCTTATGATGCCTCATCATTTTATTATAAGTCCACTGGCCTACGACTACCCAGTAAATTGCCAGGATTGCAGTTATTGACAAAACAAAAAGCAGAATATCATTCATTTTTTACCTTTATAACGCCCTCTTTTTTCCACTTTCTCCAGTCTTTTTATTATTTCTTCTGAATTTGATGCTTTCTTTTTATAGCTTTGAAGGATATTTCTAAAAGAGTTCTCCCAGATTTTATAATGCTTGCTTTCCAGAGCTTCCTTTAATAGATGAAGATCAACTGCTTTGTCTTCTGTTTTATGGGAAAATGAGCTTAAGCCAAAATCAATAAAATAAATTTCTTTGTTCAATATCATATTTGAAGTCGTCAGGTCCCCATGAATGATGTTGTTGTTATGCAGGAGAGCAATCTTTTCTCCGATCTCTTTTGATAGGTTTTCAAGGTCTTTTTCCAATATATCTTTTATCAGCGGTCCGGGAATGTTCTCCATGGTTATTTTTTCTTTTTTGTCTGTTTTGATCAGTTCCGGGGAGGGGAAATTGATCAATGATAATTTTTCAAGTATTTTTGATTCCCGTTTTGTTCTTGATTTTCTCAGTCTTTCATCTATTTCTTTAATCCTGTATTTTTTTGGGAAACGGTCTTTGACTATTTCGTTATCTTTCAGAAATAATTTAGATTCTGCTCCTTGCGCTATTAGTTTCATTTTTTATCATTAATTTTTGATCATTAGGGAATATTACACCCTCACAATTATTTGTGTATTTTCTTGTTAATTTTCTAAATTATATTATTTGTTTTGAAAATTTAAAATAAAAAGGAAAATTCCTTGTTTCCACACGTTATAGGAATTTTCAACTTCTTCTGTTGCATTAAAGTTCACATAAAACAATATCACTGGCTGATTTTCGTAATTAGCTATGAAATAAAACGAAAATCCTATTTAATTTTTGTTGAATACCTGATAGTTAGCTTAAGGCAATACAAAACTAATTACAACTAATTGTGTACTGTTTGTGCACCTAATGGTTTAATTTACTGATTAATTGAATTTTAATAGCCCTGCCAGGACTTTCGAGCCATAAATTGCTGCGCAATTTAACAGCGTTCGAACCTGGGTCAAAAGGCCCAGAACCTCTTATGCCTAGTCTTCTTAAAGCGTTCTTCAAGAATTTGACCACTACACCACAGGGCTATAAGATTGAAGTTATTTAATTTGATTTAAAAACTTAACTCTTTTGTTCCAAAACACGGCAAAACTTTTTAAATAAATAAGCATTAGCGACTAAATGTTAATGCTTAATGGAGGTATCTGAATGCCTGATATTCATGCAACATACAATGGAGACAGGGTAGATGGTAATTATAGACTCCCCCAGGGACAAAAAGATTCGATATCCAGCATAAAACAGTCTACAGGGAAATTAAATCTTGATCTTGGGTCAGCAGTCAATCAGATGGTCAGCGCAATAGGGGAGTTGGAGAAAGGGGATGCTACTATTGCAAGAGTATTGGCGCAGAGAGGCATATACGGCCTTGATTTAAAATATAAAGATGCTCAGTTAACTGCTGTCCATAATGTCAATGGCAATCTTCTCAGAATTTGTGTTTCTCCATCATTTAAGGGTGGAGATTAATAATTAAGCAGGATTATCAATTAAAACTGGTTTTCCTTCTTTAACATCATTTTCCTTCTTTTCTTCAGTTTTCTCGGCTGGTTTTTCCTCTTTTTTAGCTTCAGCAGGCTTTTCTTCAATCTCTTTCTTTTCTTCTTTTACTTCTGCTTCCTTTGATTCAGAAGGCTTTTTTTCCTTTTCCAGCCTCATTGATTTTATTTCGAATTTCCTCAAAGGGTATATCTTTTTTAAATACGCTGATGCAGAGCTTTGTAGCTTATAGCTGATTATATCGGTAACTAAATTATCAAAGGTCACTTTCTTTACTGCCCTTGTCAAATATTCTACTGCTGTATTGCATAATTTGGCGTTGACAGAGCCTTTTGTTGCAGACCTTGTAAAAAGCAATGGCTTAAGCCTAATTTTCCTGTTGTCTGATGTTTCGCAGACAAAAGATGGCTCTATTTTTTGGCTTCTTCTTCTTGTCAGCCTCTTGATGGATCCTGGCACCATATCATAACCAATAAGGCTTGTGTAGGCTTTATTTCCATCTACCTTATCAACTATAAATTTTATATTGACATTCTGCCTTTTGACATCACTGGTAAGATTCATCAAGTTTTGAGTAATCGGCTTGTTTAATGCCAGCTTAGACTCGGTTAGCAATGTTTCTCCTAAAACAACATTCCTGAATAGTTTTGGAGCTATTATAGAATACCAGTTCTTTTTCTTTATCTTGGTGGTTTTTTCTTGTTTTTTTGCTTCTGCCATTCTAATTTGTTTATAATGTAAATATTGTATTTTGGGAAAAGAATTCGCTTTATAAAGCTTATGGTTTAAGTAAGTGAGAGGAGTAAAATATGAATTTAACAATAATAATGATTGGTTAAGTTGGAAAAACCACCAACAATATTGGCAGGAGACGGTCAAATTGCTATGCAATTTGCCCTACCGACCACCCCGTAAGGGACATCCCCGGGTCGGTCTCCGCCAATGTTGGTGGTTTTTCTCGCCATGGCTGGATTTTTTACCTATAAGTTCAATCAACAAATACCTTTATTAATAAGTAAATATTTGCGGTTTCTATGAATTATGATGAAGTAATAAAATACCTGTATTCTTTAGAGAGGGCAAAAGGCAGCAAACTAGGGCTTGGAAATATCAATAGGCTGTTGAAAAAAACAGGCAATCCTGAAAAAAAACTTCGATGCGTGCATGTTGCAGGAACTAATGGCAAGGGCTCTGTCTGTGTGATGATCTCAGCTGTTTTGCAGGAAGCTGGCTATAAGGTTGGGATGTACACAAGCCCCCATTTAAAGGATTTCAGGGACAGATTTCTGGTGAATAATAAAAAAATCTCAGAGAAGGATATAATTAAATATTTTCTAAAAGTTAAAAGCTTTATTACTGGGCAGACTTTCTTCGAGGTTATAACTGCCATGGCTTTTCTTTATTTTAAGGAACAAAAGGTTGATTTTTTGGTTTTGGAAGTTGGTTTAGGTGGAAGGCTGGATGCGACAAATGTTGTAAAGCCTTTGGTTAGTGTGATAACAAATGTGGATATTGAGCATACTGATTTTTTAGGCGAGAGTATAGAAAAGATTGCTTATGAGAAAGGGGGAGTTATCAAAGAAGAGGTTCCGGTTGTTACAGGAGCTTCAGGTAAAGCATTAACAGTTATTAAGAAAATTTCCAATAAAAACAATTCAAAGTTATTTATCAATAAAAAATATAAAAAGGCTAATGGTGAGTTTGAAATAAATAATTATAAAAATTTAAAATTGAATTTAAAAGGTGATTTTCAGCTTGTGAATTCGTCAATAGCTATAGCTGCAATAGATGTTTTAAACCAATATTACAAATTAGACATAAATAAGAATAATATAAAAAATGGCCTGAAAAATGTAGAATGGCATGGCAGGTTTGACTTTATCCGGAAAAATGTTTTAGTTGATTGCGCGCATAATCCTTCTTCTTTCAAGGTTTTAATTGACGAACTAAGAAGAATAAAAAACTGCTATGGAAAAATAATCTTGGTTATTGGGATTCTGGATGATAAGGATATAAAGAAAATGGTTAAAATGATTGAACCATTAACTGATAAAATAATAGTAACTAAAGCAAAAACTCCAAGAGCTGAAGAACCGATTAATATTAAAAAATTCATTAAAAAGAAAATAAAAATAATAAAAAACGTCAAAAAGGCTGTAAAATATGCTGAAAAAACAGCTGGAAAAGGGGATTTGGTCTTAGTAACAGGAAGCTGTTTTGTTGTTGGTGAAGCTTTAAAATAACCAAAAGTATACTCACTGCGTTCGTAGGTTTCGTAAAACGAAACCTTTAAAAATAACTATATCTCTACTATTATATGTTGCTTGTAATAAATTTTGATAAGTTCTTAGATTTTGATAAAACATACCTACGAAATCGCTTTTCAGTTCTTGATTTTAATCGGAATGAAGTTTTTCCAGAAAAATGTAATTTTATGAAAAATTCAAATAAAATAAAGAACATTGAAAAATTTGAGTTCTCTAAGTTAAATTTACCTAAGAATCTAAGTAACCGAGCTTTTGCTCAGATCAAAAGAAGGGTAAAGGAATATGAAAATAAAAAGAAGGCGTATAAATTCGAAAGCGATTATATTAAATATTTTCTTAAAGAAATTTTACCTTCTGATATTGATAATTCAGAGTTAAAAAAATATACCTTACCCTTAATAGCTTCATTCATCGTCACTGACGGACATACAACTCTCAGAAAGAAAAAAGAGTTAGATACTTGGGAGTTAGGATTCAGCAATAAAAATACTGAATTGATTGATGCATTTAACGATTTAATATTCTTATCATTCAATGAGATTCCAAGTAGCGTAGATCATTCTCCAGATTTAAAAAGAACAAGGTATGTTGGTTCTTGGCATAAGTCTATGATAGAAGAAATCAGAGAATATTGTTACAAGAACAACCAAAAAGATATAAAAAATCTATTAAATTCCAATAAAAAGATTTTATTTGAATGTTTTAGAATTGCAATGTCTTGTGACGGATTTGTTACATTCCACATTGCAAAAGAAAAGTATGGTTTCAAAGGAAAACAATATTATAATCGGATAAGAGCTTCTATTGACTTGGGCTGTAAACCCTTAAGTTTAAGAGAAGATTGGAAAAAATTAACAGACAAATTAGAATTAAAGTTCAGTATTAAAAAAGATAGAATTAAATGCACTCTTCACAAATCTTTAGAAGATTTTTTAAACATCGGTGGATTTATTCCAAAAACTATGATAGGGGACGACAGTAAATATTTTAGAAATTTAGATAAAAATCAAGCATTAGAAACTTTAATAAGGATTAAAAATAATAAGTCGAATAACATCATTTCAAATGATAAGGAACAAAAAATATTAATAAAGAGAGTGATGGGTGGGTTAAAATGAGTCAAATAATTATTATAAACTTTGGCGGACAACTGACGCATATGATAGCAAGGCGTGTTAGAGACCTTGGTGTTTATTCTGAAATCAAGCCTTATGATATAACTGCTGCTGAGATCAAGAATCTTAATCCAAAAGGCATAATACTATCAGGAGGGCCTAGCTCTGTTAACAGCAAAAATGCTCCTTTGCCTGACAGAAGAATATTTGAGCTTGGGATTCCTGTTTTAGGCATCTGTTATGGCCAGCAGCTGATAGGGAAATATTATGGGGAGATTCTGCCTGGAAAATTGAAGGAATACGGCAAGAAAAATCTATTCATCAAAAATAACGGGATTCTGTTAAAAAAACTGGGTAAGAAGGAGCAGGTCTGGATGTCACATGGTGATTTAGTCAGTAAATTGCCTAATGATTTTAGTGTGTTGGCGAAAACAGATTCTTGTTCAATAGCTGCTTTTGAAAATAAAGAAAAAAAGCTGTATGGTGTGCAGTTCCATCCAGAGGTTGCGCATACTCCAAAAGGTAATGAGATTTTGAAGAATTTTGTTTTTGATATCTGCAAAGCAAAAAAGGACTGGAATATCGGCAGCTTGAAAGATAAGTTAATTAAGGAAATTAAAGATGAAGTTAATGATGATTACGTGATAATGGGGGCTTCTGGTGGGGTTGATAGCACAGTTGCTTCTGTTCTGATGCATGGGGCAATTAAGGATAGAATTTATTGTGTTTTTATTGACCATGGGCTTATAAGGAAAAATGAGGCTGAGGAGGTCAGGGATGCTTTTAAGAAATTCGAATTTAAGCATTTTTATATGATTGATGCAAGCAGATTATTTCTGAAAAGGCTGAGGAGGGTTGTAGATCCTGAAAAGAAGAGAAAGATAATTGCTAAGACTTTTATTGAGGTTTTTGAGAAGAAGGTCAAGGAGCTGGAGAGGAAAAACCCTGCGATTAAGTTTTTAGGCCAGGGCACAATCTACCCTGACAGGATTGAAAGTGCGCAGCCTTCAAAACAGGCTGACAAGATCAAAAGCCATCATAATGTTATTCTTCCTGAAAAAATGAAATTAAGAGTTGTTGAGCCTTTGAAAGAATTGTATAAGGATGAGGTTCGTAAGTTAGGTGCGGAATTGAAAATACCAAAGGATATATTGATGAGGCACCCTTTCCCAGGCCCTGCCTTAGCTATAAGGATTTTAGGGGAAGTAACTGATGAAAGGCTTCGGATTTTAAGGGAAGCTGATTATATCTATATTGAGGAACTGAAGAAATCCGGTTATTATTCTAAAACATGGCAGGCTTTTGCTGCTCTTTTGCCTTTGAAAACAGTTGGTGTCATGGGTGATGCAAGAACTTATGAGTATATCATTACATTGAGGGCTGTTACTTCTTTGGATGCAATGACAGCAGACTGGGCAAAGCTCCCTTCCTGGTTACTTGAAAGTATTTCCAACAGGATAATAAATGAAGTTAAGGGTGTTAATAGAGTACTTTATGATGTCACGCAAAAGCCACCCGGAACAATAGAATATGAATGATTGATTTCTAGAAACCGACTGGGGCTATTGAGTATGAGTAAAAGCTGATTCCTGACCAAAATTCGATTAAAATTCTTTTTTTTCCCTTTTTTGAATCCAAAATGAATCTGTCGACTATGAAATAACCGAAAAGCTTAAATACCTGGATATCTCTAGATATCCCCAGATATATCCAGATATCCATGAAAAATGGGTAAAAATCAATAATTCACAGGCTATAGAAATGGCAAAAAAGATATTACTATCAATCCCAGAACCTATATTCAACAGGCTAAACAAAGAAAAGGAGAAATATTCATACTTCTCAATCCAGCAAATCATACTGGAGATTGTAAGGGATAAATTTCGCTTACAAGAAACCAAATCAGGAACTCCAAAAAGAGGAAGACCTAAAAAGATAGATGAAGTTAAAATAATGACAAGAAAAAAGATCTTTAGCAAACATGGAGAACCTATTTCTATCTGAGTTAAAACGAATTCTGAAAAACCCTTTCAAAGGAAGATAAGAAGTGGGTTGTGCACAAGACAACAATAACAGACATTAAGCCCATAAGCTACATGGAAAAGGTCATGGAAACTAACGGGAAGAAAAAGAAATAATTTTTTTGGAAAAAAGAGGTGGTTTTGATTTTTCTTTCAGAAGAATTTGTAGAACTCTAGCTTACCCGTAAAGTGGATATGAACTTATTTAATTGTCGGAACGCAGATTTTATTAAAAATTTGTTTTGTTTTCACATCAAAGAGTTTCTTAGTGCCGAATTTTATATGATAAGAGATTTTATTCTTTTCACAAAATTCTATTACTTTATCCGCACATTTTTCATAAAACAATCCATTATTTTTGAATTTTGAACTAACAACGTTATAGTTTAATTTCCCAAATATGATTCTGTCAACAAATTTGATTCCATTTAAAAGTTTTTTAAGGTTTTGATTGGTATCCAAATTCGGGGTTGGATAAGGTTCTATGCTCACCCAGGTTTTTAATCCTTTCTCGTGTAAATATTTTAAAGCTTCAATCCTTTGAGTATATGTAGCACTATGGGCTTCAAATTCCTTTTTAAAATCATTATTTAAAGACACAAGAGTTATTCCATAATCGTTTATATCTTTATACTTCTTTGTGTTTGACAAAGCTTTTGGGAGAATCCCTTTTGTAAGAACAGTACACCTAATGTTGTTCTTATTTAGTTTCTCAATGATTTTTAAAGTAGCGTTTTTTACTTCAGGATACCCGTACATAAATGGGTCTGTCATAAAACATAAATGAACAAATTTTATTTCCTCTTTAAATTTTGGAATTTCTTTATCCAATAACTCCACATAGTTACTTACTAGTTTGGGTTTAATCCAATCAGAATATGTTTTCACTTTGCCAAACCTTTTATTTAATTGAAAAGCGTAACAAGGAAATTTACAGCCATGGGCACACCCCACAATATGATTTAAAGAGAAGTCAGCATATTCTACACCACTCTTATATAATAGACTCTTTCTAGATATTTTCTTCAAATTAACACCTTTTTTTATTGACTTTCATATATCTATATAAAAATGTTTTTATAAAAATGCAATTTCAGCATCTTTTGGGTATGTTCCAGGCCTTCTTTTTCCAGAATAAGTCACCTTTATTTTTGGTGGTTTTTCCGCTTCCCACACATCCAAAATCGGTTTCCTAATATGTTTAGTTAAAAAAGCAGTTTCTGCTTTTACAAAATTCTCAATTTCTGTTATGCCTACTGTTTTTCCTTTAAACTCTATTAATAAATCTTTTTTTAATATCCCAAAATTCGGTTCTAGTTCAAATAATACTGTTTGAACGGTTCCTCCACCTACGTTACTATTGTATGTATAATCAGAAAATTCAAATCTTCCCATACCATCTACTTTCCACATTGCTTCTTTCATTGCATTTAATCCAGTTAAACTATTTGTTCCAAAGAATAAGAAGTAATCTAATTTGTTAGATTTGTTCTTCATTTTAAATGACCTGATATATTTAATTCCAGCTATTTTCTTCATTTGTCTTTGATACAGATTATGTAATCCATTCTCTCTTTCTTTTGGATTATCAGTTTTTTTAAATACTTCTTTCCATTCTTTTGTTCCAAACAAATCGTTATAGTGCTTTTCGTTTTCTGGATTCGCATACCACCTTGACATATCCTCATAATTAAAATTTATTAATACCTCACATTTTGGATTCTTCATTATTCTCCCAATTAATTCCAAGGGGATACCCTTAAATCCAAAAGGATCAATAAAAACAAAAGAAGGAGCTAATGTTAGATTCTTTTTTTCAATATAATCTAAATTTTTTCCAACAACATCAGCAAATTCCCCACATTCAATCTCGGTTTTTATTGTTGGACTTGTCGGCAATTTAATTTTACTTATTACTTCTTTTAGTTTCTCGCATCTTTCTTTATTTTGTTCAATAAATGCAAAAATGAATGTTTCTTTCATTAATGGTAATAATTTGTGATTTAGAAGAGTCTTAAGCGCAATTATAGGAGAACCTTCTTCTCCATTATCATATATTCCAGGTCCAGCAAATCCATCAATGTATAGAACTTTTTGATTAAATCTTCTTTGAATAGGAATCCAAGCCTGCAAGTATTTATTCAATATAATATGTTTTGCCTCTGTATGAGGTTCTAATTTCCAAGTAGTTGTCTTAATTTTTGCCATTATAAAACATATATCTATGTCTTTATATATTTTTTTATGTTTTGATTACAAATAAAACAAAGTTATATCTAATCTCTTTTATTAGGTTCTACATACGGGATACGCAAACTTAGAAAAATATCTTTTTCAGAAGTAGCGATAACTTTTCCAGTACTTTCATTGATAAGACCCTTTTCAAAATTTAACCTTTTACCCTGTTTTTTTGCTTCTGTTGCAATCTTGATATTATGTTGAGCCGAGCCAGTTCTGATTAATTTTATTATTTCATAATTAGATTTATTAGCTATATAGATATCCAATTTTATCCCTTCCTTATGGTCAATTCTAACGATTTCTTTTCCCCGCATGAGTATTTCTCCAAGGCTCTTCAATGTTAATAGCAGGTTCTGCTTAGTCATAAATTCATCTTTTAACAAAATTACAAAATCAATGTCTTTCACTATTTCTTTTTGACGCCGAATAGAACCAACAATTTCCCCCTTGATAAGATATGGTTGCATCTCCTCAAGTACTGCCATACCAATCTCTCTTGCTTTTTTTAGTTCCATTTTGGTTCATACAATATGCTTTCCCACCCAAGATTCTTAGTTATTTCTTTCTTTAAAACCTTTTCCTTTTCCTTTTTTCAGTAATAGATTATTAGCATTTGCGACTTTTCAAACTCTCCATTAACAAAAAAATTAACCTTTGCGGTTAATCTTCATTCATGTACATCTCTGCATATCGCTTCTTAAACTCAGTCTCTTCAACTATCGCTATCAATTCCTTCCAAAGCTCTTCTTTCTCTGCTTCATTTAACTTATTATAGCCAACATTGCTGTCAATTGGTGTTTTTCCTAGGGTTCCGATGTTTTTAAGAAAAAAAATAAGTTTGAAATAAAAATTATATTAATTCTAAATAATGTTTATTCTCTTTATAAGCTTCATCAATTAGTGTTTTAATATCTGAGAGAAATTCTCTATTGCCTTTTTCTTTTGCTTTTAGTATAAATTTTTTTGCAATATCATGAGTAATATCTGGAGATTGGGATAATGTCTTAAATTGATGTATTGATAGGTGTTCTTCTGACATAACTTCTGAAAATCTTAAGTTCCATAAGCGGAAAAAATTTGCATCAGAACCAGTAACAGCAATAGCCAATAAATCTGATATTCCAATTGAATCTTTTATTTTAAGCATATTTATGTAACCTGCATATTTTTCTTTCTCAATCTCATCAAGTTCGAATCTATTAAATCTCTGATTAAACTTATGGAAATTTCCCTCTTTTGATTTATCATATTTAACTCCATCCTTGATATACGCTTCACGATAATCAGTAAAAAATACACCATCTCCAAGATCGTGCTTTACTGCAGAAGTAGCATAACTTCTAGTGAATTTAAATACCTCAGCAGAAAACATTTCTTTGGTAAATGCTTTTTTTGGAAGTTTACTTAAACTATACTCAATTGCAGGCATCATAGCAAAATTCATCATATCTAAAACTGTAATATATACTGAAGTAATGCTTGTTGGAAAATCAAACTCATTCACCGACAATGATTTAAGTTTATCAAGGGGCACTTGTTGGTTTTTTTTGGGTTCTCTCCCTGTAGAGATTAAAGGTTTTTTTGAGGATAAAATATCTATCAACTCAGTATAATATTCATCAACCTTTTCCCAAACACCTTCATTTGGATGAGGTGTTGTTAGTATTCCATCATTTCTTATTTGTCTAATCCCCCCAACATAAACTTTATGGTCAAGTCTATTAAAAAGTTCACTTCCAATATTTATATATGCCTCTTGAAAGTTTCCTTCCAAGCAATTTGGACCTTGGTATATTAACATTTTATAGAAACCACTTTTTTTAACTCATAGAATCTGATATCTATTTAATAATGTTTTGATTCATCAAACAGAAATAGGCTCTCCTTTCTTATCAAAATTCTTAATCATTAACAAAAAAATTTAAAACTAGCGGTTACTGTTCTTCAAAGAACTTACTTAATTCCTTTTCTTCAACAATCTCACCACCTTTCTAAAGAACTCTATTAAGAAACCCCTTCCCCATTCAAACAGTTATCACTACATTTCTTTTTTTTCTTAATTGTAACTTAAGCTCCTAAAAACCTAAGCAATTCAAAGACTAAAAATACTGGCCAGACTAATGCTTTTAAAATTGCCAATAATATATTCCAAAAACCACTTGCAGTTGATACGTAATATATTGCTGCTCCAATAAAACCAAGCACATATGCAAATCCTCCACAATCACTATAGCCCCCTTTAGGATTGCAATACCTTTTCATTTCTTCTTTTACATTAGCTTTCTTTTTCATTTTTTATACCTCCGAGTTTTTACGAGGAGGTTCAGGAACGAAGTTCCGCTACCTCCATTTATTTTACGTTTAATTTTACTACTTTTTTCTTGCTTCCCAAAAAACAAGCATTAACAAGAACTTTTGCTGTTTTTTTGAAGATTTCTTTTTTTACCTAGTCACCAAAATCATCTACTTGATCTTCCAGCCTTCTCTCTTCCCTTCCCTCTAAAGATAAACCTTCCCAAGGATCAGTTTGGTAAAGTTGTTCTCCACCTTTACCATAGACTGCGTATATGATCACATCATGCGGTTCTATAGCAGTACCACTTTTTTCTAAACCTTCTGCTCTTTTTACAGCATATTCGGGGTCATCACAAGTGTCTATTAAATGCGGTTTGTTATCATCCCATCTTATTATTAATGCCTCATTAGGATGTTCTTTACTTATTGCTTCCAGAGCATTTAATCCTGTATCATCTCTTGAAGAACCAGTTAAATCATCTGCAGAATATTTTTCATTCATTTTCATCCCCCCAAAGTTGAATAACGTTATATTACAGGGCTAATGCAACAATATGTCAAAAACCACCCATCAGAGATGGGTGGCATGAATGTGTAAGCGCCATACCATCCAAGTGGTTTTTGACGCTCGGAATTCCACCAATATTATGGGTGGTTTTCGAGCACTACTCATTCCACCAATCTCAGATTGGTGGAATTCCGTTGTTTAAAAATTTAACCTTAATCCTGGGTTTTTGGGTGAAATTAAAAAACATTGTATAACATCGCGATTAAGAGGAGTTTTAATTTCCCTCGTGAGCGGAGACCACTCAAGAAAAATAAATATAAGCCCCAGAAAATCAAAATATTTATATATTAATACCATATTAACTCCATATTAAGGTGATACTATGGTACAAGCAATAATAGATATTGAGGATCAAACAAATAGGGTTCTGAATATTGTTAAGGCTAAGTTCGGCTTGAAAGATAAGAGTGAAGCTATCAATGTTATGGCAGAACAATATGAAAAAGAGCTTTTAGAACCTCAACTTAGACCTGAATATATAGAAAAACTTCAAAAGATCAAAAAACAGAAAGGAATTCGCTTCAAAAGCGTCAGTGATTTGAAGAAGCATATAGAAAATGCGTGAATTCGAGATTAAGCAAGAATATGAAATATTACATTACCTAAAAGAATATAAGTATGTTTATCTGCCTTCTTAAAACATTGAGTCTATTCCAGAGTTATCCTGTTTTTCTGAGTTTTGCATGAGAGGAAAAACCATTAAGTAAACATCCTTAAGGTGACAAAAAATTACGCCTAACATCTCTTTATAAAACCTTTTTTCCATTTCAAATTTATTATTTTCAATATTGAAAACAATCAAACAAAAAACACAAATTTTATATACAACCTATTACATTACTGTATAATGCGGCTACGATATTTAATGCTAATTTCTGTGTTTTTTATAGGAGGTGTTGGCTATGAGTAAGTATATAATCATTGCAGGGGGCGTAATGTCTGGTGTGGGCAAAGGTGTCACAACTGCCTCTATAGCGAAAGTCTTACAAGAATATGGTTATAATGTTACAGCTGTCAAGATTGACCCTTACATCAATCATGATGCAGGAACTTTAAGGCCAACAGAACATGGCGAAGTCTGGGTAACAGACGATGGGGGAGAGATTGACCAGGATTTGGGGAATTATGAAAGGTTTTTAGGGTTTTCAATACCGAAAAAGAACAACATAACGACTGGGCAAATATACAAGACAGTGATTGACAGGGAAAGGAAAGGGGAATATTTAGGAAAAACAGTCCAGTTCATACCGCATATAACAGGAGAGATAAAAAGAAGGATAACAGAGGCGGCAAATGATTTTGATTTTTGTTTGGTGGAAATAGGAGGCACAATCGGCGATTTTGAAAATGTTCCGTTTTTGTTTGCAGTTAAAGGTTTAGAAAGAGACCTAGGCAAGGAAAATGTCGTTTATGTTTTAGTCACTTATCTGCCAACACCATCGCATATTGAAGAGATGAAGACAAAGCCTACACAGCAGGCAATCAGGTTATTAGGTGAGAATGGAATTTTCCCTGATTTCATAGTCTGCAGGTCAAAAAAACCATTAGATAGTGTAAGAAAAAATAAAATAGAGACGTATGCTAATATTGAGGCAGAGCATGTTATTTCAGAGCCGGATATTGACACAATCTACAGGATTCCCCTTGATCTGGAAAAAGAAAAATTTGGATTAAAAGTTTTAAAGGAATTCGGATTAGAGCCAAAGAAAAAGCCGGATTTTGATGAATGGAGAGAGGCAGTAAAAAAGATTGCAAATCCATCTAAAAAAATCAAAATCGCGATGGTTGGCAAGTATGTTGATATCGGGGATTATCAGCTGGCGGATTCTTATATATCGATAAATGAATCATTGAAGCATGCAGGCGCTGCTTTGAATGCAGGCATTAAGATAGAGTGGATTGATGCAAAGATATTTGAAAAAGATCCTGAGAAGTTAAAGGTATTAAAGGATTACAAAGGAATCATAGTTCCAGGAGGTTTTGGGGGTAGTGGTGTTGAGGGAAAAATAAAAGCTATTGAGTTTGCAAGGGAAAATAATATTCCATTTTTAGGGTTGTGTTATGGTTTGCAGCTGGCGGTTGTTGAGTTTGCAAGGAATGTCTGCGGAATGAAAGATGCAAACACAACAGAAGTTAATGCAAAAACAAAATATCCGGTTATTGATATACTGCCTTCGCAGAAAAAATTGATGAAAGAAAGTTTATACGGAGGAACTATGAGATTAGGGGCTTATGCAGCAATGTTATTAGATAATTCTGAAGTTTTAAAATTATACAAGGAAACAGAGAGGCTGAAGTATGATGGAAAGCAATTATTAAAATTAAAGAAAGATAAAAAGAATTTATTCAGGTTAGGGATTTTAGAGAAAGGCAAAAAAACAATTTTAGAGAGGCATCGTCATAGGTATGAGGTTAATCCTAAGTTCATAAAAAAATTAGAGGAAAAAGGGTTAATATTTTCAGGATATCATGTAAGGAAAGACAAGCAAAGGCTGATGGAGTTTATTGAATTGCCAAAATTGAAGTATTTTATAGCCACACAATCGCACCCAGAGTTCAAGAGCCGACTTGGACACCCTTCGCCTCTTTTCTATGGGTTTGTAAGGGCTTGTTCTAGATAATGGATTATCTGAAATTAGTTATTATCTCAAAGTAGTTACATACAGAAAGGTTTAAATAGAGCTTCTGTTTTTGTCAGTAGGATGTTGACCAGGAAATATTTTGCAATCAGGAATGAGTTGGAAAAAGCAAAAAAAGATGCTTACTCAATCTTAGACAATATTGAGAGAACTGATAAATTATACCCCTACCACACAAAAGAACACACAGCTGAATTTGTTCTTCCGGCAGCATTGCGCCTTGCAGATCTTGAAGGCTTTTCCCTGGAGGAAAGGCTGCTTATGGGGGTTGCTGCTGTGTTTCATGAAACCGGGATGATAAAAGATTATAATAAGCATGAAATTAGCAGCGCAGAGTTCGCAGAATCGTATATGGGGGAAAGCGAATACGACTATACAGAAGGAGGGATTGCAATTGTCAAAAATGCTATCAAAAAAACAGACCCGGATAAGGCTCCAGAATCAAAATATTCAGGGGTTTTAAAGGATGCAGATTTGTCATATATTGGGGGCAAGAGATACATGGAACTGCAAAGCAGATTAAGGGAAGAATTGGAGATTCATCCTGAATCTCCGAATCACAGGAAAACTTTAGATGATGCGGAATGGAGAGAATTCCAGCTGGATTTCCTGAACAGTCATAAGTGGTTTACCAAAAGCGCGGAAAGATTGTATGGGGAAATCAAGAAAGAGAATATTGCAAAAATCATAGAGCATTATAAATTAGCACCTCAATCATTGTAATGACTATCTGCCCAGATAAAACTTTCTTTTCTTCTCATCAAACCTTTCAATAGCATACCTCAGCATTGTTCGCGGCATTGTTTTATAGTGTTTTTTTAGAAATTTTTCTTCAGTTGTTAAATCTTTTTTTCCAATCTCCCTCAGCATCCAGCCAACAGCTTTGTGTATTAAATCGTGCTTATCTTTTAATAGAATTTCAGAGATTTTTAATGTATCTTCAAATTTGCCGTTTTTTATAAAATTAAAAGTTGACATTACTGCTATTCTTCTTTCCCACAGATTATCTGATTTTGCCAATTGGTATAAAATTGACTTCTCTTTATCAAACAAATAATCTCCAAGAATCTTATCAGCAGACAAATCCACCAGGTCCCAATTATTTATGTTTTTTGTATTTTTTAGATAGAAATCAACAATTTCTTTTTTTTCTTTTTCATTTGATTTAGTATACTTATTGGTTAAAATAAATAAAGCTGTTAATCTATATTCATGTATTCTGCCTGATAATAATTCCTGAATTTCTTTTAATGGTAGATTTTTATATTTATTGGACAGTTTTCTTTGTTCCGGCACCTTGATTCCAAGGAAAATATCCCCTTCCCCATACTCTCCTTTGCCGGTCTTGAAAAATCTCTGAAGTGTTTTTGCTGTTTCCGGGTTTTTTAGATTTTGAAGGTCTTTTTTTAGTTGAGATAGCATAATGAAAGGTGCTGATGAGGATGTATAAAAGTATTTGGTTAGTGTCAGGATTAAAACTATACTCACGGACAAGATTAATTGAGCAATAGTTGTCCGTTCGTAAGTTTGGAAATCCAAGATTTCCAATCTCATAGAAACCAAAATGGTTTCTAGGAACTTAAAAATCGTAGATTTTTAAGTCATCAAACAAGGTTTGATATAAGCAAAGGGCATATACATTGCTCAAATATTTGTGCCCTTTACTATAACACTACTCTAAAGTACTCATAGGAGATATATTTATAAATAATTAAGTGTTTCTTTCTCTGAAAATGAGTGTAATAGATGATGCATTTGATAAAAGGATAGAATCATTAGGGTCTGGTATGGATGTTCTTCTTATTGGAGCAAGCATGATAGAAAGAGAGTTAGTAGCAGAAAGGATTTACGATTTGAGCGGGAGTGAAAAACAATTTATTAATCTTTCACGAAATCTAGTTGATGTAGTAGAATCATCATTATGGAGGCGTCCTGAACAATATCCCAACGCGGTTAAAAATGAAGACCCTGGTACAACTTTTACTGAGGGAGAAAAAGGCTTACCCCCGAGTTTGCAGGGAAAATTAGAGTATTTTCTAGGAACTCGTGATCGAGGAATCAGAGAAGATGGTTCGAGAATAATAGTCGGTGTTGATGAAGATGTTGGAGAAGATAGGCTTAATTTTTATCGTAATTATGGTTTTTCACTAATAAAATTGCCCCCTTTAAATGAAAGAAAATCATATATTCCTGAATTAACTATTCGTCTTTTAAGTGGAACAGGAATTTCTGCTGAACCTGATTTCGCAGAAGGATTATCAGGAGATGGGTGGCCGGCGGATATTAAAGAACTTGAATCAATAATTGAGTCTGTTTTGGATAATAGGGCTGGAGATACACTAAAAAAAAGCGATATACCTTTATTTTCTTTTGACGAAAAAAGTAATTTACCAATCTCGTATAAAATAATAATTAATAATTTTCCTTTTGATGAATCTTCTTTTCCGGGCCTTAAACCAATAAAAGCGTATGTGCAAGTATATCTTATCAATCTGATATATGCTACTACAAAAAGTAAAGAGGATACAAAAAAGATATCAGGAATTTCCCGGCCTTCTATTAACCTAGCAATTAGAAATTATAAAAGACTAGTTAAGACTTTCCCTCCCGAGTATAGAAAAGCAATTGATAGCCTTCCTTATGATGAATCTTCCAGAATTAAAGCAGTAAAAAAATATGTTGAAATGTACTATCATGGAAAGGCAGAAGTAGTTTGTAATGGTAATAAAAGTAAAATGTCAAGGATGTTGAAGTGTTCTCGTCCTGATGTTTATAAGATGATCAAACAGTATAAATCTTAAAATCAGAGGCAATTTATTAAAACAGTAAAAACCTTTAAATATCCCCTGTATTCCCAGTAAATTGGGGATGCAAAAGTGGGTGAAGTTGATATTGAAACAATAGGTATAAGCAGCATGAATGATGCTGAGCTAAAGCTGTTTATGCAGAAGAATGCTATTTCTCTCAAGGTCAATGAAGCGAGGAAGATTGCAAAGCTTATAGGCAGGAATCCGACATTAACAGAGCTTCATATTTTTAACATACAATGGAGCGAGCATTCCAGCTACAAGAGCAGCAGGAAAATCCTGAAAACACTGCCAACTAAGGCGTCAAATGTAATTTTAGGGCCGGTGGAAGATTCGGGAATTGTTGAACTGGGGAATATTGGTGGAGAAAAATACGGCATAGTGGTGAGCCATGAAAGCCATAATCATCCTTCTCAAGTTGTACCTTATGAAGGGGCTGCTACCGGCATAGGGGGAATTTTAAGGGATATCTTATGCATGGGGGCAAAGATAATAGCAACAGCAGACCCTTTGAGGTTTGGGGATCCTTACGGAAAGCATAAAAACAGGGTGAGGTATATTGCAAATGAAGTGATTAACGGGATTGCAGGCTATAGCAACCCGGTTGGCATTCCGAACCTTGGAGGAGATGTTTATTTCAATGACAGTTTTGATGATAATTGCCTGGTGAATGTTGTTTCTTTGGGGTTGGTTAAGGAAAAGGAAATAATACACAGCTCTGCTCCGGAAAATGCAGAAGGCTATGACATCATTGTTGTGGGTAAGGCAACTGATAACTCGGGTTTTGGGGGGGCTGCTTTCGCGTCCCTGATATTAGATGAAGAAGACAGGGAAAGCAACAGGGGGGCTGTCCAGGTTCCTGACCCATTTTTGAAAAACATCCTGATAAGGTCTACATACAAGGTTTTTGAGGAAGCAAGAAAAAAGAAAATAAAGCTGGGGTTCAAGGATATGGGTGCAGGAGGCATAATGTGTGCCAGTTCTGAATTATGCCAGAGTGCTGGTTATGGCTGTGAGCTAGACCTAAGCAAAGTCAGCGTATCAATGAAAGACCTTCCAGCTTTCGTAATTGCAGCTTCTGAAACCCAGGAGAGGTTTACATGGATAAGCCCAAAGGAATTTACCAAAACAATTTTAAAAATCTACAATGATGATTTTGAGCTGCCAAATATAGCAGAAGGAGCAAAGGCATCTGTTGTTGGAAAAGTAACAAAAGAAAAGAATTATCTTGTGAAGTATGAAGGGAAAATTATATGCAATGCTCCGATAGATGCAGTTACGTCCGGGATAAATTATGACAGGGAAGTTAAAAAACCAAAAAGAAATTTTAAAGAGCCTGAATTAAAAGAGCCTAAAGATTATAATGATAGTCTATTGAAAGTTCTTGGAAATCCGAATGTTGCATCTAAAGCTAAGGTGTACAAGCACTATGATACTGAGGTTATGGGCAATTCTTTAATAAGGCCCGGAGAGGCTGATGCCGGTGTATTAACTGTTAATGAAAGCTCTTATGGAATTGCTTTAAGCGTCGATAGCAATCCAAAATACGGAAGAATAGACTCTTATTTAGGCAGTGTGAATGCTGTTGCAGAGTCCATGAGAAATGTTGCTGCTGTTGGCGCCATACCAAGTGCCTTGACTGACTGTTTATGTTACGGAAATCCTGAAAAGCCGGAAGCCTTCTATGATTTTGTTGAAGGTGTTCGAGGAGTTAAAGATGGGGCTGAAAACCTGAATCTGAAAGGGAAAAAAGAGCCTGTGCCCATCATAAGCGGAAATGTGAGCTTCTATAATGAGTCAACAACAGGGAAGGCGATTGATCCCAGCGCTATCATAGCATGCATTGGCATCTTAAAAGATTACACAAAAGCTATAACAATGCAGCTTAAAGAAAAGGGAAGTGTTTTGTTTTTAATTGGGGAGAGAAAAGATGAATTAGGAGGGAGTGTTTATTATGAAACAAATAATGAGATTGGAAAAAATGTCCCAAAAATTGATTTTAGGAAGGAGAAGGGGATGCTTTACGGGGTAATTGACTGTATTGAGGATGGCCTGTTATTAAGCTGCCATGACATAAGCGATGGTGGTCTAGCAACAACAATATCTGAGATGGTTTTAGGAGGAGAAGCCGACGGGGATATTGGAGCTGAGATTAATTTAAATTTCGACGTAAGGAATGATAAAGCGCTTTTTAGCGAATCTTCCGGATTTGTTTTTGAAGTTGATAAAAAAAATGCCAGCAAAGCCAGAAAAATATTTGATAAATATAAAATAAAAGTGATCGAGATTGGTAAAACTACCAATGATAAAAAATTAATTTTCAATAAAAACAATAAAAAAATAATAAATCTGCCGATAAAGAAATTAAAAGATGCCTGGACAACAGGATTTGTTGAGGCGATTAAATAATCAATTAAAATGCCAAAACCAAATATAGCTGTTATTTTATTTCCCGGAATAAATTGCGAAGAAGAGACTTTGTTAGCTGTTAAATCCGTTGGTATGGACTGCAAAATTGTCAGATGGAACTCCAGCGAGGATTTAGAAAGCTATGATGGGTATATAATACCAGGGGGCTGGAGCTATGAAGACAGGGTGAGGGCTGGTGTGATTTCTGCAAAAGACCCTATAATATCAAAAATAAAAGAAGAGGCGAAAAATGGCAAGCCGGTTTTAGGTATTTGCAATGGCTGCCAGGTTTTGGTTGAGTCAGGGATGATACCAGGATTGAAGGATAAGATTGAAATGGCACTCGCGCCAAACATAAATCCTTTTGTTTCCGGGTTTTATTGCACCTGGATCTACATGAGGAATGAAGGCAATTCCATTTTTAATAAATCGTATGGGAAGGATGAAATAATTGCGATGCCAATTGCGCATGGCGAAGGAAGGTTTACAACAAAAGACAAGTCATTAATCAGGAGTTTAATCAAAAACAAGCAAATAACATTCAGGTACTGCAGTAAAGACGGGAAAGTAAAAGACGAGTTTCCAATAAATCCTAATGGCTCTGCCTATAATATTGCCGCAGTGAGCAATAAAGAGGGGAATGTAATGGCAATGATGCCTCATCCTGAAAGGGCCAACTGGCTAAGGCAGATCCTGTTTTCAAAGGTAAAAAATGATAAACCCGGGCCCGGGAGAGAGATATTTGAGTCAATGAAAAGATATATTCAAAAATAATGAAAATGCCAAAAGAAGTTGAATTATTTGTTGGATTGAAGATTCCGGATACAACTGCTAAAACTGCTTTCCATACCCTGGAGAGGATGGGCTTTAAGCAATTAAAAGGGCTGGAGAGAAAGGATTACTATAAATTCAGCATTGAAGGGGATGAGAAAGATTTCAAGAGGAAGATAAGCAAAGTTGATATTTTAGTCAATACTAACAAAAATAATTTTGATTTTAGCCTGAAAGAAAAAAACAATATCAATGTTTTGGTTAAAAATACTGATGATGGCCCTGGTTTACTGGAAACTCTGAAAGAAAGATTAGGATTTAAAAATATAAAAAAAATAAAAAAGGGCGTATTGTGGGTGCTGGAAATTGACGCGCTCAACAAGAGGGTAGCAGAAGAAATAGCCGCCAAGATAGCAGAAGGGCTGCTG
>CAZPFO010000003.1:0-66643 GCA_964585935.1 uncultured Methanosarcinales archaeon
TTCTCTTTTTCTTTGCTCCAAAGTTTTTGAGAAAATAAAAAACTTTAGAGGTGTTGAAATGAATTACAATAAAATAGATGTTTACAATGTCCTTATAGAATTCTTTCCAGACATAAGGCTTTCTTTAACAGACAACTTTATCAAGAGAATCAGAGATTCAATCAAATTTCAATACTGTTCCTTTTTTAATTTCGCAAAAAGGAATAATTTTTACTTCAATACTCACAATCATTTTGCATCAATCACTTCTTACCTATTAGAAAAAGAATCCAAAAGATCAGCAATAAAATCTAAAGATTTACTCAATATCTGTAAAATTTTGAAAATACCAAAAAACAACATTTTTAAAAATATAACCTTTTTTTCTGTCGCTTCAGGAAAGAAGATAAATCTACCAAAAAAATTGGATATAGACAGCGATCTTATGTATGGTCTTGGATTATATATCGCTGAAGGAAAAAACGATACAAAAAGAAGGCGTAGATCATCTATAGCTAATACAGAACCAGAAATAATAGTCTTTTCAATTAAATGGTTTGCAAAATATTTTAATCTCAACAAAAAAGACCTCAAGTTCTACATAACCGTTCCAATTAACTCTATTGAAAAAGAAATTAATGATTGCATAACAAACAAATTTAAAATCAAACCAATGCAAATATCTATCCAGAAAAATAAGATTGCTAAAAAAATCTGTATCGAAGTAACAAAAGACAGTAAACCTTTGAGGCTGCTTATAGACTGGCTAAAAGAAAATCTGATAATCCTTACACTGTCTAATAGAAAATTTGCGCATGCTTTTGTCCAAGGTCTTTTCGATGGAGAAGGGCATATAAGGAATTCTAAGAAAATAGGATTGGTCTTCGAAATGAAAAACCAACTTATCCAAGACACTTTAAAATATCTATTTTTAAAAGAAGGCATAACCGTGAACCAACATAAAGATACAATTACTATTGAAAAAAGATCTTTCAGTAAATTAAGATATTTCGTGCCATTTAGGTTTAATAAAGCAAGGGCAAGTATATTCCAAAGACAATTAAACAATATCATCAATTCTAAAGCAAAACCTAAAATGAGAAAGAATAGTGCTTTTTTCAATTACTTAAAAATATTATTTTCTCAGAACGAATTTCTATCAATCAATGAACTCAATTCACTTGCTGGTCATAGCTACAGGAATGACCAAACACTACTAAAATGCTTAAGAGACTTTTATTTAAACTCTTACGTTAAAAGAAAGGGAAATGGAACAAGAACAAACTCATTCAGATTTAAAATATCTGACAAAGGAATAAATTATATCTTAGAAAAAGAACACCAAGACAGAAAAAATACCGAAATATTAAAAAACAACATACTACTCAATATCAAATCTAGATGGGAGTAGCAATAACAGACTTATTATTAAGAAAGGAAATAGAAATTAATGATTTGAAAGGCAAAGTGATAGCAATAGATAGCTTCCTATTTCTATACCAGTTTATTACAACCATAAGATCAAGAGATGGACAACTACTCACAGATTCTAAAGGAAATGTTACTTCCCACTTAATTGGCTTATTTTCAAGAACATCAAAACTACTTGAAAAAAATTTAAAACTTGCTTTTGTCTTTGACGGCAAACCTCCAGAACTAAAAAGAGCAGAAAGAGCCAGAAGAAAAGCATTGAAAATAGAAGCAGAAGAAAAATACAATGAAGCATTAAAAAGAAAAGATTTAGAAGAGATGAAAAAATATGCTTCAAGAACATCCAGATTAACACCGGAAATGATTGAAGAGGCAAAAAAACTGATTCAGGCTTTTGGTCTGCCAATTGTCCAAGCACCATCTGAAGGGGAGGCTCAAGCAGCTTATATGGTTAAAAAAGGCAAAGCATTTGCCGTAGCCTCTCAAGATGCAGATTCTTTAATATTTGGCGCTACTAGAATAATAAAAAACCTGTCCATAACAGGAAAAAGAAAATCCACTTCTAAACTAAAATATGAATCAGTAAAGCCAGAAATTATAGATTTATCTGAAAACCTGAACAACTTAGGCATAGATAACAACCAGCTGATTGCCTTGGCAATGTTGGTAGGCACTGACTACAATCCAGGAGGCATTAAAGGAATAGGCCCTAAAAACGCCTTAAAGCTTGTAAAAAAACACAAATCAGACTTTGACTCTTTATTTAAAGAGGCAAAATGGGAGGATTTTTTTGATTTTGACTGGGAAGAGGTTTATTACCTTATTAAAAAAATACCCGTAACAGATGAATATAAGCTGGAATGGAATGATATTGATATTGAAAAAATAAAAAAATTATTGGTTGATGATCATGATTTCTCAGAAGAAAGAGTTTCAAAAACACTGGAGAAATTATCAAAAGAAAAAGAGACCAAAAAACAGAAAGGGTTAGGGGAATTCTTTTAAGATGAAAAACAACAGCTCAGTCACACTTCCTACATCTATACTCTCTATCAAGAACTTCTTAGTAAACTCAATTGTCATGTTTCTGCCACTATATTTTGCAAATATTGGCTTTTCAGGATGGCAGATCGGGATACTTCTCTCAGTTTTTGCAGTAACATCCTTATTCTCCTCAGCTATAACTGGTTTTTCTAGTGACCGCTATCCAATAAAATATCTGTCTGTTTTCAGCTTTGCCTTGCTTATCATCTACACATTTGGATTGTCCACAACAAAAAATTTCTGGGTCATCCTCATACTTTTTTTCATAGGGGGGCTTGGCAACAATATCTCAGAAATTTCATTGACAAGCTTTGTTATGAAGATAATAGATAAAAAAAAGTCAGGAAAAAAGCTGGGCATTTTCAACTCAATAACAACAATTGCATCTGGCTTAGGAGCTTTAACTGCAGGCCTGTTGATAGCAAAAATAAAATTTACAGATGTGTTTCTTTTATTGGCCCTGCTGTTTCTTGCAACTATCCTATTCACCATATTCATAAAAAAGATTGGAACTTTCAAATATAGTATAGGGCACTATAAAGGGGATTTATGGAAAAAAGAGATAATCCTCTTCATCATTATCATTTTCATATTCACTCTTCATTGGGGTGCTGAAGGAACGTCTTACGCTTTATTATTGAAAGATAATTTTTCTTTGGGACAGACAGCGCTTGGATGGTATATTGGCACAGCATGGATATTTTTTGGCGTATTCATGTACTTCATAAGCAAACCCATCGATAAAGACAAATTTCTTTCAAAAACATTATACTGGGGTTTGCTATTATCCGGCATAGGCCACATCTTATTTGTTTACCCCAACATAATATATTCTTACCTGCTGAGGTTAATCCACGAATTTGGAGATGCTGCAGTCTACATGTTCCTTTTTGTGGCCATGCACCGCCATTTCCCCTCAGAAAGAATAGGGGGGACTTCAGGAGTTATTTTAACAGTCACAGTCCTAGGCAAATTTTTGGGCTCCCTTATTTTCGGGCCTATGGGGGATATATTCGGATACCATTATCCTTTTATAATATCAGGCATTCTGACATTATTATGCTTAGGAATAGCTTATTTTTATATAAGGACCCTGAAAGAAAATGACACCAAAACAACTGCTTAAAAACAAATTAACAGAAAAACAGCTCGGGCTTTTACCGTCTTCTTACGATATTGTAGGCTCTATTTTGATATTTTCAGATTTTCCCTCGCAACTCATTAAAAAAGAAAAAACAATTGCTAATGCTCTGCTTGAGCTGCACAAGAATATAAAAACAGTCTGCAAAAAAACAAAAAAATACTCTGGAAAGTATAGGCTGCCAAAACTAAAAATAATTGCAGGAGAGAAAACAAAAGAAACAACCTACAAAGAGAATAACGTCACTTTGAGATTAGACGTAGAGAAAGTATACTTCTCTTCAAGATTAAGCTCAGAAAGAAAAAGGATTTACCAGATGGTCAAGCCAAAAGAGTCTGTTTTGGTTATGTTCTCTGGCTGCGGGCCATACCCGATCATCATCTCAAAAAACTCAAGGCCAAAAGAAATCTATGGCATCGAGATAAACCCAACTGCCCATAAATACGCAGAAGAGAATGTAAAATTAAACAAAATTGAAAATATCCGGTTATTCAAAGGGGATGTAAACAAAGTCTTGACAAAAATAAACAAAAAGTTTGACAGGATCCTGATGCCATTGCCAAAAGGAGCAGAATCATTTTTACCATTAGCCTTAACAAAAATCAAAAAAAACGGAATTATCCATTTCTATGATTTTTTAGCTGAAGATGAATTATCAAAAGCAAAAGAGAAAATCAACAAAGCCTGCAAAACAACAAAGAAAAAATGCAGGATTTTGAAAATTGTCAAATGCGGCCAGTTCTCTCCGAGAAAATACAGGGTTTGTGCAGATATTAAAATAAATTAGATTTAAAATGATCAATTAAGAAACCCATTCTTCTCTAAAACCTCAAGAATGCTCTTTTCCTCTAGCTCATGCTTAAACCTGCTATGCAATTTCATCTCTTCAATATAACTCTTTATACATCTCTTCATCTCTTCTTCTGTCTCCCCCATCTCCTTTAAAAGAAGATTAATATCTCCATTCTTGTGATTCTTTTTTGTCAGGTAACAATCATCCTCTTTTATATCATCCTCGTGCTCGACTGTAATCTTAATGTCTCCATCTTTTTCCTCAAACCAGAAAGGGTAGATCCTGCACATTCTCGGCCTCACATCAAATATCTTACAGCCTTTCTCTCCAAGAAAAAAACATCCCCCATTATTACCATTCATCAAAATTACTCTATCTCCAATATACAATAAATCACCTGCTTTTTCATCAACATCTCCATCATCTTCACCATCATCCTCAACCTCTGTTAATCTACAAAAATCATCCGGCTTAAGCCCTGTTTTCTTTACAATTCTTCCAATATCGCTTAAAGTAAGCCAAAAACCAGGATCTTTCTCTATAAAAGGGCTCACGCAGCAATTCGTGCATTCCAGTTTGCCCTTTGCGCACTCCCCACATACATGCTTATCCATTTTTTAAAAAGAATCAATATATGGTTAATAAGCGTTTCTAAATTCAAAGTTATAGCTATAAAATTTTTGAATTAAAAAAAATACGAAAACAGAAATTAAAAAGTGTGTACGCTCAGCAGTTACTACCTTAAGTCATCTCCTTTCGGATCTTAGGGTGTTCATATAATCATCGCGTACACTAGGAAACTAATATAATCCCTTATTTAAGGTTTTCCTAAATCAAGTTGAAAAGAACAAAAAAATCATCTGCTGGGGAGAACAGTCACTCAGTTCTGCTCTATTAAATCAGGAGCTAGGACACTTAGTGGAGGAACACTAGTGGGGAGGAAATAAATTTTTACAAAGTAAAAACTCATCCAAACATCCTCATATAATCTTCCCCTTCCATCTTCTCTTCCTGATTGACCTTGTCAACAGCTCTTAAGAAGTCCTTCATAAATATCTTGAACCTGTCTTCTCTTATAGCAAAATAGCCTGCTTCTGTGCATGCAGCCTTGATCTCAGCTCCGGAAAAACCATCCATGATTTCAATTACTTTATTTACATTAACATCTTTATCCAGATCCATATCCTTGCTGTGTATTTTGAAAATACTCATCCTTGCCTCTTGATTAGGCACAGGAATATTTATCAGCCTGTCAAGCCTTCCAGGCCTCAAAACTGCAGGATCAAGAATATCTTTTCTGTTAGTGGCCCCTATAACCTTTACATTGCCCAAGGGCTCAAACCCGTCAATCTCTGCCAATAACTGCATGAAAGTCCTGCTAACCTCCCTTTCACCGGAAGTGCCGACATCTACCCTTTTGGCAGCCAGTGCATCAAGCTCATCAATAAAAATAATTGTAGGAGCCCTTTTCCTTGCCAACTCGAAAATCTCCTTTACAAGCTTAGCCCCTTCCCCGATAAATTTCTGCACAAGTTCGCTGCCAACAACCTCGATAAAAGTGGACTTAGTTGATGCAGCAACAGCCTTTGCCAGCAGTGTTTTTCCTGTGCCGGGAGGCCCATACAACAAAATGCCTTTTGGAGGCTGCACTCCTACTTTCTTAAACAATTCGGGTTTCTTTAATGGCAGCTCCACAACTTCCTTGATCTCTTCTATCTGCCTGCTTAATCCACCCACAAACTCCCATGAAATATCAGGCTGTTCGACAATAACAAACTTCTCAATATTGAACTTTTTTGTTGTAGGTATCTTTTTGATAATATTCAGGTTTTTCTGGTCAGCTAAGACCATATCTCCTGCCCTCAGCTTTTCACAGCTCTCGCCAACATTGACAGAAAATTGGTTTCCATTGGGTATCCTTATTATAGCATTATTTTTGCTGAAAACATCCATAACCTCGCACACCATCAACGGCGGCTCTCTAAACCTGTCCAGCTCTTCTTTCAGCTTGTTCACAGTGCTTTTTAACAGCCTGTTCTCATCATCAGCCTTATTGGAAACAGCAGTATAATTATAGATTACGCTGTCAAGCACATTTTTTTCTTTTGTGTTGTTCATATTCTTTAGTATGACTTTATTATTTAAAAAGCTTTTTGATTTCAAATCAAAAATTTCCCTCTTTTCATAACCAATTTACCATCCACAAAAACATCAGGCTTTCTTATTATGCAATCAACATGAAAAGGAACATCAAAACTGCCTCCAAAAGAAGTATTGTCTCCTAGCGCGATATGCACAGTCCCCAAAACCTTTTCATCCTCCAGCACATTCCCGGTTATCTTTGCATCCTTGTTTGTTCCAAACGCAAATTCAGCAATATTCCTGTATTTTTTATTCTTCAGTTGTTTTTTTAATGTTATTGCCTTTTTTCCTCCTTTTATTTCAGCTGCAAAACCATTCTCAACAACAATTTTAACATCCCTATCAACAAGGCCCAATCCCCCAATACTGCTATCAACTACAAAAACCCCCTCTGTTTTGCCCTCTGTTGGCATAAATCCAATCTCACCAGCAGGCAGATTCCCAGAAGCTCCTTTTTTTCTATAAATGCCAGAATCATCAAACCATTTTTTACCAAAAATCCCTAAAGAAATATCAGTTCCTTTTTTTGTCTTGACCCTGACAACTTTGCCTTTTTTTAATCTTTTTATCAGGCTCAGATTTTTCTTTTCCATCACACTATAACTTCCATTCAGGGTCCTTTCAATGATATCCTCGCTAATGCCGGGCATTGTTGCCATCCTTACCCCTTCTTTTATAGCATTCTTTCTGGCTCTTGTATGGCTTATGGACTTTAAGGTTATACCTAGAATAACATCATAACCCAGCATCATATTAGCCACTTTCTTTGGAGGCTCAACTCCATGGGTCTTTGGAATGGGAATTTTAACTAAATCAGCATCTGCCATGCTTTTTGCAGCCTCCAAAAAAACCTTTCCTATTTTATTAAGCTTAGAATCAGTGATAATAAGCACTTTTTCATGCTTTTTGACACCCATGCAATTTTTTAAAACATTCACCGCAGCTTTTTCTGATTTATTCATTTGATTATATGGCAAACTCTCCCTTTTTGATCACCCAATGAATCTTTTTCTTCTTATCAATACCATAAATATCAAGTTTCTGCTTTGGAGAATCTATGACAATATCCCAATGATAGACAGTTGCCCTGTCAGCATCAAAACCCAGGCCAAGAGCAACGTGGATCATCTTGGCAATTTTCTCATTGACAATCAAATAATCGCAAAGCTTGGCTTTAGGATTCGTATTAACAGCAAACTCTCCAATTTTCCTGAAATTCCTCTTATACATCTTTATAACTTCCTTGGGCAAACTCTCCTTTTGTTCAAAATTCCTTATCTTCTCTTTGGCTTCTTTCCATTCCTTTCTCATCTTTTCCAGTATTTTTCCAGGAGCCCTCAGCACCTTATACCCTTTTTCATCAACTTCAACAATTATCGGGCTTTTTTCAGGAATTCTATAACTCCCATCAATATTTATGACAACATCCCCGACAATGATCCCCTCAACCCTCTCAGGAGTCACAAACGCCTCCCCGCTTGGAAAATTCGCATAACTCCCGCATTTTTTCCCTGTTTTCTTAAAGTGCTCCTGGTCAACTATTGTCCTGACATCAGAATCCTGGGCTATGAATTCCCTCCTGCTTCCATCATTTTTCAGCAAATGAACAGTAAAGTCAGTTTTATGTCCGTCTACCTGATCACCTATAACTCTTACATGATCACATTTCTCCAGGACCTTTTTTATTTTTATGCTCCTCTTCCTCAGCTTTTCATAATTGACATTACACGTTTCAATAAAAATATCTATCGGCAAAGTCTCGGTAACAGCATACCTCATGATGGGGTCTCTGGTCTCAAGAGCACTTTGAGGGGCATACCTGTCCTTCAGCATCATCTGGCCAGGACTGCTCCACCTTGTTTTTTTATCTAAAGTAGGATACCCTATCTCTTCTCCAAAAAAATGCTTTCCATGATAACCCTTGGCATGAATCCCAAAGCCAGCAGTAGCATTCTCAAGTTTATCAATCCTTAACAGCTCTGAAAGCTTCCTGAATTTTTTAAAGACATCTTCATCAACATTCTTATCTAACTCACAACCTCTCAGCATAGCCATCAGGTCAGTTGTCCTCACAGGCCTGGCTAAAACTGAGAATTTGTCAGTGCTCGCACCCAGACTTATATCTGCCCCGAACCTCTTTGCAGCAGTTGTCATGGCCATAGCAATAGAATAAGAATCAAGGTAATCTTCCAAAGGCAGCTCTGTGTTCTTCTCCCTGGGCACAAGCGCAAACCCGATACTTACCCTGTCTGTGTTTTTCAGATTATACCCTTCTCTCCATATGACCCCTGCAGTATCAACCAGATCTTTCCACCTGTACTTTTTATGCCATCTATTCCTGTAGTTCAGCTCAAGAGTGCCGCTAAAACCATTTTCTTTGGAAACAAGGATGATCTCAGGATCCCGGAAGATATCTTCAAAACTTTTGTTTTTTGTCCTTTTCGCAACACTTTTTATAAACCCATTCAGGGCCTTCACTTTCAGGGTCTTTAGCTTTTTCTTTTTTTCATTATAGACTCTCCACACCCTTCTCACTATGTTCAGGTTTTCACTCACTCCCTCATTGACAACAGCATGTATCTCTCCTCCAAGATCATGCACAGCTCTTGATAAAGGAGCTAAAGAATAAAACGCCTCTTTATACCTTAGATCAATAACAGCAAAAACAACCTTATTCTCAACCTTTCCTTTGAGAATTTTAGAATATTCGCTTACTTCCTTGTTAAAAATCTTTAGATTGTATTTCATTATAGTCTCTTTATCATTGTTTATCTAAATTTTTAATCATTAAAAAAATACAATAGGAAATTTTCTTGATTCTCAACATGATTGAAAATTTCGTCTTCTTCCATTCCTTCATGTCATGAGTTAAAGGAAAATCCTTAGTTGATTTTCGCAATTACTTTGGAATAAAGCGAAAATCCTATTTAATTTTATTATTGAATTTTAACTTTTCAAACTATTAATAAATCTTTCGTTGCCTTTGTCAATCTGACTGCCTTATTTTCCATCAGAACAGTATCCTCTATCCTTATCCCGAACTTATTCTCAAAATATATGCCTGGCTCAACAGTAAAGACCATATTTTTCTGGATTTTATCTTTAGAAAGCTCAGTCAGATTAGGCAGTTCATGAACTTTAACTCCAATACCGTGCCCAAGCCCATGCGTAAAATTATTTTTATATTTATTCAGCATTCTTAATGCTTCACTATGCAGATAACCTCCTCTCACCCCTAATTTTATCTTTTTGATTACCTCTTTCTGAACATTCAATAAAAAATTGTAAATCTCTTTTTCTTTCTTATTAATTTTCCCGATATAAAATGTTCTTGTTGTATCAGAGCAATATCCCTTATAGGTTATCCCAAAATCAACAACGCAAAACCCCTTGCTCATCTTCCTGTTTTCATCAGAATGTGGCATGCTTGAATTTTTTCCAGAAGCAACTATCGGAGTAAACGCCATGCTGCATCTATTCTTTTTTGTTTCATTCTCTAAAAAAGTCTTTGCTTCTGTCTCTGTCCTGAATTTCTTTAAATTACTGAAAAACTTCCTTAATATGCTGTCAGAAATTCTGCACGCTTCCTTTATCCTCTTTATCTCCTCTTTTGTTTTTATTTCCCTTAATTTCAGGCAAAATCCGGAAATATCAGTTGTTTTTGCTTTTTTAAAAGTTTTTTTAATGGCTTTATGGACATTCAATGTTACAAATGACTTGTCTATGGCAATTTTCCTTATATTCTTTTTTTTCAGAATCCCCAGAATCGTTTCAGTAATCCTCTTCCCTTTTTTCCTCACAAATGCCTTTATCTTTGTTTTCTTTGCCTTTTCATATTCCATTTCATGCACAACTAAGAACGGCTTTTTATTTTTTGGAATAACCAAAGCTCCAGAACCACTATAACCTGAAAAATAGAAAATATTAGGCTCAACAGCATCAAATTCTATATTAAGAAACAAAGCAAAGTCTATCTTTTTCTTTCTTAACTCTTTTTGCATCTCTTTAATTTTCATACCAAACAAAAACATTAAATACTATTTAAATCATTTTATTTTTTAACAAATGATAAAACACACCTTAAAAAACGGATTGACTGTGCTTTTCGAGAAAAGAAACACAAAGACAGTTGCAGTTGAGGTAGCAGTCAGGACAGGCTCAAACAACGAATCCGGGAAGATAAGCGGAATTTCTCATTTTATAGAGCATATGCTTTTTGAAGGGACAAAAACAAGAAGTTCCTCTAGAGAAATAGCAAACGAGATAGAAAAATTAGGCGGAGAGCTGAACGCATACACTTCAAACGAAAGAACGGCTTTTTATGCTAAAGTTTTGAATAAGCACTTTGAAAAAGCTCTGGAAATACTTTCAGATATTCTAAAGAATCCGTTATTTGACAAAAAAGCCATAGAAAAAGAGAGAAAAGTGATATTGAAGGAAATCAACTTAGTTACTGACGAGCCCCGCTTTCACCAGTGGATTTTGTTCCAAAAAACACTGTTCAAAAAACACCCCACCAAAAACCCCACATACGGCTCAAAAGAGGCAGTCAAAAGCATTTCAAGAAAAGACATTCTGAATTACTATAAAGCTCATTACACACCCAACAATATCATTGTTTCTGTTGTTGGGGATGTAAGCAATATAAAAAATAAAATAAATGATTGCTTTAAAGGCTTAAAAAAATCAGAACTTAAAAAACCTAAAAAAATCAAAGAGCCCCTGCAGACAAGACCAATAAAAAAAATCGAGAAGAAAAAGTTACTCAGCTCCTACATGATCCTGGGCTATAAGACCCCGAAAAGGTCAGAAAAAGACAGTTATGCTCTGGATGTGGTTGATTCTGTTTTAGGCCGCGGTCAATCCGGAAGGCTTTTTGACGAGATAAGAAACAAGTTAGGTTTGGTCTACGAAATAGGAACTCAATACGAGCCCGCAATTGACTATGGTTTTTTTGCAGTTTACTTAAGCACAGACAAAAAAAACATCAATAAGATAAAAAATATCATTTTACAGGAATTTGAAAAACTGAAAAAAATAAGCAAAAAGGAATTAGCTGAGGCAAAAACCCAGATAGAAGGCAACTATGCTCTGGAAAATGAAGACAATTTCCACAGGGCAGACGAATTCATATTCTGGCAGATGGTCAAAGACGCAAATTTAGCTGGAAATTACATCAAAGAAATAAAAAAAGTAACTAAAAAAGACATTATAAAAGTTGTTGATAAATTTCTTAACAAGAATTATACTCTGACAGTTATTGAGCAGGATTAAGGGGGTATATGGTCAAAAATACAGAATGGAATAATAAGAATCTTGCTAAAAATTATGAACTAGGGAGACCCCTAAATTCAAAGATTATTTCCAATTTATTTCACGAAATAAAAAGAATCATTAAAAGTCCATATAACAATAAAATTTTACTTGACGCTGGTTGCGGTACTGGAAGAGTAACTTTTCCTTTAGCACAAAAATATAAGCAACTTAAAATTATTGGAATCGATAAATCAAAAGAGATGTTGTCTGTTTTAAAAAATAAGGTAATTAATTCTAAAATTAAAAATTACGAAATAGTTAATGGAAACCTGACAAAGATTGATTATAAAGAAGACTATTTTGATTTTTCATTAATTAGTTCTGTACTCCATTCAATTAAAAATTGGGAGAGTATTTTAAGAGAAATCATAAGAGTCACCAAAAAGGAAGGATTTTTATTTTTATTAAGCGAAGAGGGAGAGATTTACAATATCGCATTAGGTCGCTCAAAAAGTAAGAACCGGAACATTACAGAAAAATTCTGGGGAACGTATACCGATTTAAGACACAAAAACAGATTGAGAGACCCAGAAGAATCCCAAATTGGAATAAAATGGCAGTTAGGGCACCCCGAGTTGATAGCTTACTTAAACCAAAAGGGTTATCTGGATTCAATTAAGAAAGTGAAAATTAAATGGAAAAAGGATTTTACAGTTAAAGATTTTATGAATATAGTTGAGTGCCGATGCTGGTCATCTATGTTCACTGCTGATGATGGAAAATATAGAAATCTTGTCAAAGATATGAAACAATGGCTTAAGGATGAGAATATTTCATTAAAAAATAAATGCCCCTCGAATTTCATTATTAAATGTGATATAGTCAAACTAAAAAACCATACCTTTTAGAATTATTTTAAGATCAAAATCTACCTGGTGACCTCAAAATTCTTGATATCTTCAGCTAATTTTTGTGCTGTTTTGTTTTTCTCTAATGTTTTTCTCACTGGATATATTAAATTGTTTAATTCTTCTCCAACTGATTGCTTTAAATCCATCGGATGCACTTTCTTTTGCGAGAACCTTTTCTCCAGATCTTCATAAGAACCGAATTCCAGATTTCCGCCCCATTTTTTTGGTCTTTCTATTTTTAATGTCTTATTCTTTTCAAAAATTATATATTTGCAATATTCTAAAATTGGATTTTCCTCAACAACACCTTCAGGGCAATATGCTTTGTTGATCTTTCTTTTTATATCTTCTTTTGAATCAGACATGAATATTGCAGTATCCGGCCTGCTTTTGCTCATTTTTAGTTGAATTCCTCTTTCAGCGCCCTTTAAGCTGCTTTTAGGCGGTTGCCCCAGCCCCATAAGCATATGATGGCTCACAACAACAGGTTTGTAAAATCCTAATTTAGGTCCTAATTCTCTTGCTAGTACACTGACTTTTCTCTGGTCCATGCCTAATTGGCATATATCAACCTCTAACTGGAAAATATCAGCTGCCTGCATACATGGATAAAATATCTGGGATGCTTGTAATACTTCACTTTCACTTCTCCCCATTATCTGACCGCATCTTATTATTCTTTTTACAGTGGAATTTCTTGATATCTGCATTACCTTTTTCCAATAGCCCTCATTGTTAACTAAATCAGAAACCCATAGAAACTCGACCTTATCATCCATACCACATGCTTTCCACACTTCAATTAAATATTTGCCAACCTTCTGGATATTTTCCAAGTTTCCTTCTAACTTATTATTCGCCCAGGCATGCCAGTCTGCAACTAAAATCTTGAACTTACACCCAGCCTTAACCATCTTATTGATGTTTATAGCTCTCAGAAGCCCTTGTGCAATATGAATATCCGTTCCAGAAGGCTCAAACCCATCATAAGCTATTGGATTTTTCTTTTTGATCAGAAGTTGTTTCAGCTCCTCTTCTGTTATGATTTCCTCTCCAACTTCTTTGATTAGGCTGATTCTTTTGTTAATATCCATATTAAGGAAAAAATAGGATGATATTTATTAAAAGTTTTTGGTTTTTGGTTAAAGAATCAATAGTTTATCCGATTTTACAATTATCAACCCATTTACAATACTCACACTCTCCTTTATCTTTAGGCATTTCTCCACTAAGAACTTTTAAGGCTTTTTTGAATATCTTTTCTGCATTTTCAATGCTGATCTTCATCTTCACTAAATCTGTGTTGAAAACAACATTTCCATTTTTATTAACCTTATCAGGATGATAAAACAATAGATAAGCATAATCTTCTGTATCATAACCATTTTTCCTCAATAAAAAATTATAGATGTCTAATTGTTCTTGATAATGCTCATGAGTGTCTTCCTTTAAAGGGTATCCCCTTGTTTTATAGTCCAAAACTATTAATTTATTTCCTTTCACCAGAATATTATCTACTGCTCCTCTGAATAAATTCCCTTCTTTATCTTTCCATTGGATGCCTTTGAAGTTGTTTCTCCATACTTCCAGCAGTTCTTTATCATCAAAGAGCTTTAACCCATCGCAGTCTTTATTTTCGCACAATTCAGGAGGCAATTCTCCTTTTTCCATATAGCTGTCAAAATGAGTCTTAAGGATCTTATCCATTCCACTTGGTAAAGAAGGAAATATTCCTGCTGGCCTTTTGATTTTCTTGTTAAAATGCAGCCAGAAACATCTAGGGCAGTCTTTTAGAATGCTTAAAGATGAATGGCTGAATTTAAATGGCATGGTTATTAGTTATGAGGGGGTTTTAAATAGTTTTTGTTGGATTTTCCACTGGACATCCTCGCGTAAGGTATATAAAGGAGGTCGCATATTATATATTTAACCTAGTATATGACGTACTTTTACGAAAAGTTTATAAATACGTAAAACCTACTTATTGCTAGGTGATGAGGATGAATGTGGAAACAGCTAAAATGTCAGAAAGAGGGCAGATAATCATACCTAAGGAAATAAGGTCTGAAGTTGGAGCTTTAGAAAATACAATTTTTGCATTAAGCAGTATTGATAAAGATACAATAATCATGAAGAAATTAAACACAAATGCTCTTGTGAATGAATTTAGAAGATTTAGGAATAAGTCTAAGAAGCTGTCTCCTTTTAGGATAGAGGAAGAGGTAAATGCGGCAAGAAAAAGTCGTTCTTGACACGAATATAATAATATCTGCAGCTATTTCTTTGGATGGAAAACCAGCTAGGATCTTTGAACTTTTTTTGAATGGTGATTTAGTTAATTATTCTTCAAAAGAGATCATTGAAGAAGTTACTGAGGTTATCTCAAGGCCATTTTTTGGAATATCTGAAGAATATAGAGATTTTATTATTTCTAATCTAAAAGATAAGTCGATTATAATAAAACCGTCTTTCAATGAAGAGATCATTACTGAAGATGTTTCTGATAATAAGTTCATTAATTGCGCTTTATCAGCTAAAGCCTGCATTATTTCTGGAGATAGACATTTGCTTAAGTTAAGAATATATAAAGGAGTTCGCGTTTTTAGCGCAACTGAGTTTTTAAAATGAAAATTAAGGAAATTGCCCTAGACCAAAGGCCAAGGGAGAGATTAAAGGCAAATGGAGTAGAGTCTTTATCAGATTCAGAGCTGCTTGCGATTTTGCTGCAGAATGGCACTTTTGGAGAAAATGTAATAGATATGAGCAACAGGCTTATTTCTTCATTTGGGCTTGAAAAGCTGAATAGCTTAAGCTTAAAGGAAATAATGAAAATAAAAGGAATAGGTCCTGCAAAGGCTTCTAAACTATTGGCTTCATTTGAGCTTTCTAAAAGAGTAAATTCTGGAAAGATCTGCGAGAAAGTTGTTAAAAATTCTTCTGACATTGCTAAATATTACATGGAGAAATTAAAGGATAAGAAGAAAGAATACTTTATTGCTGTGTTTTTAGATTCCAAAAACAAAATCATAAAGGATGAAGTGATTTCAATCGGAACTTTAAATTCTTCATTAGTACATCCAAGAGAGGTGTTTAAGGAAGCTATAAAGAACTCTGCTAATTCAATTATTTTAGTGCATAATCATCCAAGTGGGGATTGTGAGCCGTCAAATGAAGATATCAAAATAACACAAAAATTAACAGACGCAAGTAATATGTTAAATATACAATTCTTAGACCATATAATTCTAGGAGATAATTATTGGAAAAGTGTGAAAGCACACCCCTTATAATTTAAGATCTTCTAGAATCTTAATTATTTTTTTTTCATTATCAAGTATTTTCTTTTTTATTACTTCTGGCTTATCATATTTTACTTCTTCATATTCAATTTCTTTATACTTAGAAATACTTAAGTCATAATTATTTTCTTTAATTTCTTCAAATGGAACAAAAAAACATTTTCCTTTTCTATCAGAAGGTGTTTCCTTGGTTCTTATTTTAAACTGTTTTATAATATCTGGAATATCATCTTTTTCTATTTTTGTCCTTTTGTCATCAAGGCTAAAACCATCGTTTTCCATATCATAAAACCAAACATCTTTAGTGGGTTCTCCTTTTGTAAACATCAAAATACCTGTGCTTACTCCTGCATAAGGCTTAAAAACACCTGAAGGCATGGATATGACTACATCAAGCCTGCATTTTTCTAAAAGCAGTTTTCTAACTTTTTTATGGGCATTTGAATTTCCAAATAAAACACCATCTGGAACAATTACAGCACATCTCCCACTATTATTAAGAATATTAAACATCAATTCTAAAAATAATATTTCTGTTTTTTTAGTTTTTATTGTGAAGTTTTCATTTAGCTCAGATTCATCAACACTTCCCTTAAATGGGGGATTTGCAAGAACGATATCATAATACCCTTGTTGATTATATCTTGTAGATAAAGTATTTATCTGTTTGATATTGGGCCTATGGATTCCATGCATCATAAGATTCATCAAAGACACTCTAGTCATCACAGGATCAAAATCAAAGCCGTTTAGAGTACTTTCTCTTAATACTTTGTGTTGGTTATCATTTAGTTTGTCCCCAACAAAATTGTATTCGTTTCCTTCTTCATCTTTTTTTATTAATTCTTTTGAAGTGTTGTTTTTTAATATGTGTTCGTAAGAACTGACTAAGAACCCCGCAGTTCCACAAGCAGGATCGCAAATATTTTCTCCATATTTTGGTTCCAATAATTCAACCATCATTTTAATTATGTGCCTTGGAGTTCTGAATTGCCCGTTTTTGCCTGCTGTCTTTAATTCTGACAATAAATATTCGTATAGATCTCCTTTTGTATCCCTATTTTGCTCTTTTATATGCATGCTGTTGATAATTTTAACTGCTTCTATTAGCAAAGAAGCTGTTGGGATGTTAAAAACAGAGTCTTTCATATAAGTTGCATATAATGAATCTTCTCCTCCTAAATTTCTTAAAAAAGGAAATACCTTGTCTCTAACATGGTCTAGTATTTTATCAGCATTATATTCTGTCCACACAGACCATTTGCAGTTAGTATTGTCTTCGAATATGGATATATGTTTTTTCCCTAATAATTTTGCATCCTGCTCTTTTCTTATATCTTCATCTTCTAACCGTTTCATAAAGATTAAGTAAGACATTTGTTCTATTGCCTGCAATGGATTGCTAATTCCACCGCTCCAAAACTTATCCCATAATTGGTTTATTTTTGATTTTAGATTTGTGTCTAGCATTTTATCCCTCCCCGATTATAGTCCTTCCATAAGTAAAATTATCCCAATAATTAAAGAGCCACCAATTCTTAAAATCCACCTATTTTGTTGGACTAACTCTTCAAACCACTTAATTTTGCTGATTCTACCATCAGTAATATATGATAAAAAACTCCATGTAGCTAACGTAAAAAAAACTATTGAAATAATTCCTATCCATATTTTAACATTTTCCTTAATTCCAAAATAAGATATTAAAGTAACTGAATTCAAAAAGAATGTTAACCTGCTTGTATATTTTGTTTCTATGAAAAGCCCGACCAGTAAAAGCGCGACTGCCGGCAGTAAAGCAATATATTCCAACCTAAACCCAGGTATAATCATAAAAAAAGATTGAATTAGGTTAGTCATATTATCAATTCCCCTTTGAAAGCTTTTTGCATCAAAGCATTAAATAAGTTGTCAATCTGATTTTTTGAATGTTTCTGTTGCTCTTTCATAGCTTCAACTTCTTTAACAATTGAAGCGAATTTGTTTTGGAGTGAGGTTGGGGGGAAAATTATTTTGAAATCAGAGATTTGTCTTGAATTTAAGTGTGGTTGTCCAGCTCTTCTTGAAAGTGTTTTTATTATTGCCCTACTACTTCCTAAATTTAGCAACTCATTTAAAAAAACTGAATTCAAAATATCATTATTTAGATGAAATATAATATCATACCCACCATATGATCCAACATATTTTTTTGTAACTACGGCACAATCCCCTGTGTTTACACCACTTCTAACAATAATCAAATCATTTTCCTTAAGTTTACATTTTTCAATTTTTTTAGCTTCATCTTTATTTATATATAATATGCCATTTTCAATAATTCTACCTTGTTTAATGTTTGTTGCTCGAATAAACTTGATCCCTTCTTTAACATATTCGGGAGGGGAACCAGTTCCATATTTTATTTCAGTTAGATTGTCTCCTATTGTTGAATTGTTCCATCTTTGCTCATTCTTTATTGGATCTCCAAACATCTCCAAGAAAACACTTTTCAAAAAATCCTTAGTCAATTCATCTGTTTCTTTTCGCAGTTCTTTTGCTTTTTCTGCTTTTTCTAGGATTGAGACTATTTTTTTCTGGATTTCTTTATTTTCTGGATAATATACTTTAATATCCTGAATATATCCTTTAGAAATATGTTTCAATCCAGCACCTTTAAACCCTTCTTCTAGAAGATAAATTTTCCCATATAAATAATAATAAACATATTTCGCTATTATTTTGTCTTTTACTTTAACAATAAAACAATCTGTGCTTGTTGAAAATTTTTCATTGCAATAATGAATCCCTGCATGTCCGCCAGTTGCAAAGATTAAATATTCTCCATCCTGAGTGTATTCATCAATAAATTTGGTTTGCTTATCGCTAGATGTAAAAAATTTATATTTACCTTTGTTTAAGCCTTCTCCTGCCTTTATCTTTGATTTTTTTTGAAAGTCAAATACTTCACCAAGTTCAACTTCTTTCCATCCTTCTGGTAATTTTTGTTTATTCATTTTATTTTATATTCTCTTCTGCAAAATCAATCATTTCTTTTAATATTTTTAAAACTTCTTTTGGATTTTCATTTTTATAATCTTCAGAATAAAGATATCTTGCTGAATCCCTTAAGTTTGACAATTTAGATAAAGTTTCACTAAACTCAATCTTAACATTCCCCAAATTTGCCCAATTCTGAAATTTATTCAGTCTATCTTTGTGATTTCTTCCAGTAAGAATCTTATTATCTGCCAACATCAATAAAACACTTTTAGCAGATAGTTCAGCAGAAGCAAAAGCATTTTCAAAAAATGGTCTTAATCTACACTTATCTGAGTTTTCTTTTGCACTTTCATAAAATTCTTTAGAAGCTTTAATATGTTCTTTGATTATTTCTTTGTTATATCTTGCATCAAATGAGATTATCCAATTATTTTTAAATACCAATAAAGTAATATGGGAACAATTAACATCCTCGCCGGTTAATTTTACATTTTTAATTTTATCAATATCCTTCTCGTAAACTACTTCCCCTTTGTTTATTTGTTTATTGGATTTACATTCAACAATTGCTTTAACTTGTTCATTTAATCTTATTCTATTTTTTCTATTTAATGAAAAGATTATTTGGACTTTAGAAATAACAAAATCATCTTTAATTTTTCCAAATTTTCTTCTTCTCTCTACCTCAGGTTTCACCCAAATATCCATTACTTGCTGAAAAATTTTTTGTCCAATATTTTCTTCGTTCATAATCCATTCCCCAACATTTTACTTGGTATTGAAACAGAATCTTTTTTCTTTTTCTTAATAGCTGACGTTCTTTCCTCCAGAGATTTATCTAAAACCTTCTTCAGATCTTCTAAATATTCAGCAGATAAATCTTTTAAAATATTGATTTCCTCATTAGAATCAAGAATAACATCCCAATCAAAAGTATCTTTTCCTTTGTCATAAGAAATAATGTTTTTTCCAGCAATATTCTGTGGAATAGGAACTTTAATCTCATGTAAAAGTAGATCTCTAATTAAAGATGCAGGAGTAGCGCCTTTTTTTTCACAGTAAGATTTAACTAACATTGCTTCATGCACAGTCAGCTTTGTTGAAACGGATTTGAAGTTCATGGTGATTGGAAATTGAAGCTCATTTATATACTTTTCTGTTTTTCATGGTCAACCTAAGTTGACCATATTATCAAGCCATTATTAAAAGAAAAGTTTATATACTTACAATCTTATTACCTTATTAACGAGTAAGTCATGCTGAACGGATGACGGCTCAGGATTGAGCTCAGGACAAATAAGCATGGTTCGTTATTTTTTCTTGAATAAATCATTTTTCTCGATAATAACTTTATCCTTAAATAAGTTTATGTAAGATTCACAATCTCCCTTTTGCTTGGCAGTATTATACTTATAACCAAAGGCTCCGCATATAAAATCAGTCACTTGCAGTCCTGGATGCCCCGCTGAACTAACATGCACTACGTTAATCTTAGGCACTTTATTGAAAAGATACACGAATTCTGTCTCGATATATGCTCTAAAATTTTCCATTTGGTTTTTAGACATGCATTTATCAAGGTAAATAGTTAAATTATTGGAGATATCAATTTCTTTAAGAGGTTTTTCAAGCAGAATCTTCAAAAGATAATTGTAAAGAATTGGCAAATTATCCCTTAATTCATTATTTGTATACTCTTTTTTTATTATCAATGAAAATACTTGCAGATCTAGATCTTTTAATCTTGATAGGTATCTTTCTCTGATTAAAGGTGAAGAATTTGTAAATTTCAATTCAAATCCCTTTTTATATTTCTTTTTCAAGGTTCTTTGCCTGACTTTCTTTGGGATTCTTAAAAATGCTACATTATCTTTTTCATTATCAATCTTAGCGCAGGTTATTATAAAATAGTTGCTTCCCTTTTCAAAACCCAAATCACCACTCTCATCGATATATAAATAGCCCATTTTATCTCATTCTTATTTCATTGCACTTCTCTACTATAACCTTTAATTCAGACTCTTCGAATTTATCTAAAGGCCTTTCATCAGAAAGCGGAGATTTTGCAAAATCAGCAAGTTCAATTTTCTTATGATTTGAGAAAAACTTCTTAAGAAGAAGTAAGAATTCAATTTGCTCATAATTGTATTTTGGATCCATTATGTGTTTATGAAACTCTCTTTCAATAATCTCTTGAGGGTCATATTCATGTGTTAATCCAATTATTTGATATATAAACACTAAAAAGTCCTTATTTAGCTGGTTTTGTATATTCTCAATAGAGTAAGCAGGATTTAAAGCTGTTAGTTGTTTTTCAAGGTGTACAATCTCTTTTGAGGTTATGCTTCCTCCGCTCTTTATTTTTTGTAATATAGGATTATTTTTAACAAATTCCTCAAATTTTGAATCATGTTGTATTTCATAATCTACCTCTTCTTCCCTTATAATCATATCAGGAGCATCAACCCTTACCATCTTTTTAGGCAATGGTTCATAGTATTTCATCAAAGGAGCAATCTCTTTAATTAGAAATTCAACTTTCTCGAATGTAAGGTCATCCCAATAACTTTCCTGTAACACTTTTAATATGTCCTTTTTCTTATTCTGGATTTCAGAAAGAGAATCTTTCAAAAGAATATTATTAAGCATCTCCCACACATAATTCTTAATTTTTTCAATTTTATGCTGCTCAGATTTTATTATATGTTTGAATAATTTTTCAGTTTGCAATATGAATGAAGTTATATTAGCATTATCTCCTTGATTTAAAATCATTAATGGAGCGATATCTGAAAGAAGTCCTCTGACATATTTCTCCAGATCAAATGTTTTTCCAATTTTGGTTAATAAAGGTAGTTTATCCCTAATTACAAATGAATCTTTATCAAGACTTTTTATATCCCAAATAAGTTTATCCACTATAATCTTTTTCTGTTCATTACTTAGTTTTTCTTTTAATAGATTAACACGATTTTCAAAAATAGATACCATAACATTCTTGCCAGAATCTTTATCTTTTGATTGTTTAATTTTATGAACCTTAATGTTTGAATGGCCCCCAATTACAAAATCTAATACTAAAAAATCATTTTTCTCTCTATGCTGCAGCCATTCAGGATGCTTACAAGCATCCAAATTTCTAGTTCCCCTTCCCATCATTTGCCAAAATCTAATTGAAGAAAAAACAGGCCTTGCAAAAACTAGATTACAAACTTCAGGAATATCAACCCCCGTATCTAACATTCCAACACTTAAAGCAATCCTTGGCTCTGAATTTAGCTTAAATCTCCTTATCTCATCTTGAGCCCTATATTCATCAGAAGTTATAACTTGTACTTCCTTGCTTAGTTTAGGAAACAATTCTCCAAATATTTTTTTTATTGCTTTAGCGTGGTTTTTTCCAACACAGAAAAATATGGTTTTTGCTGGGAGATTTTCATCAGACCTGTAACATCTATTAACAAATTCGGCGACAATAATCTCATTAATTCTTCTGTCAACAAACACTTTCTCATACTTAGAACCTTCAATTTCAAAACTTTCAGGATCAATTTCCTGCTTTCTTAACTGATCTTTTAGATCTTCACTCAATTTTTGACCCTTAATGCCTAACTCCAACCGTTCTGTTTCAATTATTTTACCCTTATACGGAACCAAGATCCCATCATTAACTGCATCATCATAACTGTACTCAATAGTGGGTTCCCCCCTTTTACATCCAAATAAATCATAAGTGTTTTTGCTCTCATGTTGTCTAGGTGTTGCAGTTAATCCAACCTTTATTGCATCAAAATACATATTTACATAATTATTTTTATCATAAATTGATCTATGGGCTTCATCAAATATAATCAAGTCAAAAAAACCCGGGCTGAATTTCTCAAACATAGTTTTTCCTTTCTTCCCCATCAATGTTTGAATTGTTGAAGTATAAAGCCTTGCAGTAGTTGAAAAACCCTTTATGTGTAATTCAACTGTAGGCTCTCCCCTAAAAAATTCCTTAAAACCATCTGAACTAGCCTGATTTGCTAAAATAATCCTATCAGCGATAAATAAAACATTCCTAACATAATTTGCTTTTTTTAATATATCAATCAAAGCCATGGCTAATCGTGTTTTTCCAGTTCCAGTAGCCATTTGAACTAATGCCTTCCCATAACCTTTTGAGAAATGCTCTGCAAGCTGTTTTACAAACAGGATATTTTTAGGCCTCTTATCTCCCATTATTCTTGGGTTGACTGGAATTTTTGAAGGATCTTTCTGATTATTGTAAAGCTCCTTTCTTCTTTTCAAATCTTCTTGCGAAAAAACTCCACTAACTATTCTTTCAATTTCATCTTGATCTTTGTAAATCCATTTTATACCATTTGTTAAAAACATAGGTAATCTATAATTGAGCTGTTTTTCAATATCTTTAACATAAGTTCTAGATTGAATAGTACCTGTATCCGGCTCTTTAGAAGGTTTTTTAACTTCAATTATCGCTAAAGGGGTAAAATCTTCTGCCAACAAAAGATAATCTATAAATCTATCTACTCCTTTTTCTATACTCGGGCCTTTTAAGACATAATCTTTATTTTTAAAATTTGACTTAACAGAATTAACTTCTTCTTTTATATATTCTTTTAACCAACCAGCTTTCTTTAGTTGTTTATCAATCAGGTTTTTCCTTGTTGTTTGTTCATCCATTTTTAAACTCTTTACCCTCTTGTCTCGATGATAAACATAATACTCTATTTAAACATTTCTCAATATAAAACCAGAAATCACAGGGTGGAGGGCTACCACCAACCTTAAAGAGCCAGAATTAAATTCCCTCCCTTGTTTATCATAGAAAACAAATTATCATTGGAAAAAAACTAAGAATTCTTTGGCTGAAAAGAATCCAAAACACTGATGAAAAGAAGGCTTATTTCTCAAGCACATCTACAAAATTAAATTCAGGAATACCCTCCCCAATAAGTTTATATCTTCTATGTTCTCTAAATGGTAAGTCTTTAATCAATGAATGATCTAATCTTTCTTGTTCAGCCCAATATAATCCCTCTTTTCCTTTTTCTGTCGTTTCATTCCCCCAAATCATTGTATAACAAATCACAATTCCACCTTCTTTTAGTACTCTTGCTTTGTTTTCTAAACCCATTCTAATTGCAGCATTACTTCGTTGTTTTAGTATTCCACCCCCATCCCAATAAGTTGGCACTAAAAAATCACTACTTGCAGTAATATCAAAAGATTGGTCTGGAAATTGAAGTGCCATTGCATTCATAACTTGAACATCCAAACCACCCTTCTTACCTTCAATAATGTAATCATCATTAATATCAATTCTAATAACTTTAAATCCTAAAGTTTCAAGAATTTTTACGCTTAAACCATAACCACATGCAATGTTAAGAACCTCTCCAGTTTTCCCTTCTTTTTCTAATACGGGAATTAATGGAAAATGATTTATGAGTTGGTGATATATTCTAAAATTTTGTTGTTCTTTCTCGGATAGAGTAGACACATCAACATTACCATCAATAATTTTCTTATATTCAAGTACACTTTCTGATTGCAATTTATTAGATATATCCCTGTGTCTATCTTCATCAATCCTTAACTCAACATCTACGCAATTCATAACAGAGACTAAGCATTATCGATTTATAACTTTAACTGATTCAAACCATTATTAACCACCCCAAACATTGCCACGAAGGTGTCTTATCAAGGCACGAAGAAACCAAGGAAAGGTTTAAAAAACAGTTTTCATTATTTTATATCTAATAGGTAATTCTTAAAAACCAAGAAGTATCTTCCCTCCCCTTTATTTTTCCAGGTCTTCCCCTTGCTACTTTGCCTCCTTACTGACAACAATACTCTTTTGCTCATTTTTTAGTGATATAGAAATATATCTTTTTATATCAAAAGATATACATATATTTCAAGTTTTCGGTCTTTTCATAGTCGACAAATTCATTTTGGATTCAAAAAAAGGAAAAAAAAGAATTTTAATCGAATTTCTGCTATTCCTCACTATCTAACCCCTCAGAATTCTATAACAAACCCACTCATTCCACTTAAATTAGCTCTTTGTTCACTGGACATCCACCCATACTATTTAAACCTCTAAACATTTCTAGCAGAAACAGCAACCGCACCAACAGAAGAGGTATTTATATGATTATTGGGTTCTTTTTTAAATTCCTTCTCAACCACTGATTCGATAACAGACCAAAAGTAATCTATAAATTTCTTTACTGGGGGATTGTTCACATTCAATTTGTACAGTTTAGCGTTTCCTATATCCCTTGTATGAACTACAATCTTTCTTTTTGTGAACTCTTTCCAGACTGTTTTTAAAGAAGCATAGCTAACTTTAGAATATCTTGCGATTTCTCTCATTGAATAATCAAGTTCGGAATGGACTATCAAAAAGTCCCATATCCTGTTTTTTACTGTATTTCCTTCGACTTTCAAAAATACTGATGCCATCATACCAAATAGTGGGCTCATCAACTATTTAAATGTTTCTTTTTTATACCTTAAGGGCTAAAAAAATAGCCTTATCTTTATATACTAATACTATTTACACATTACAATGAAAGTAAAAAAGAGCGAGTATATCAAGATAAGCAGAACAATGGTCAAAAAACTTTTTGATGAAACATGTTTCGGCAAGGGCTCTATGTACTTGGATAATCTAGCAAAAGGTTTGAGTAATAGGGAGTTTTCAAGTTTGAATATAACAAAAGATAAAGTAAAAATTGTGCTTGATGCTTTGGTAAAGCAAAAAATAGTTGGTAAGAAGAAAAAAGAGCATGGCTGGAAGTACTATCTTAACATGGAACGTTATGATAAAATAAAAGAGATTATCAAAGAAACAGGAAAAAAATCTATTATTCCAATATTATTGATGTTATAATCATGACCTGCAAATTAGGACATTTATCTTTACTAAAAGACTGCCCTAGATGTTTCTGGCTGCATTTTAACAAGAAAATCAAAAGGCCAGCAGGGATATCCTCTTCCTTTCCACTGGACATCCCCCCGTAAACTATATAAACAACTAATCTATCCTTTTTTCATGAACATTTCTGTTTCATTGCTTTCAGCTTACCAATACTGCCCAAGAAAGATATTCTTAGAGCGTGTCTTGAAACTTTACGAGCCTCCAAAAGAAGCATTACTTCTGGGAACAATAAGGCATGAAATATATGAATTAATCAACAACAAGGAAGAAGAAATTGTCACAAATATCCAAGAAAAAACATCTAATGAAGAATTAGAGACCACATACAAAAACATATATTCAAAAATTCTAAGGAACGTTATTATCAAGCACAAGGAAAACCTGAAACAGTTTGAAGTAAACATAAACGAACTTTTCAAAAGAATTCAACCATTGATACAAAACGAAGCAAAAAACAGGTCAAATAACATATCAATCTTCATAAATAAACACAATATCTTCGGCAAAGAACTATGGGAAAAGCTAACCCCTAAGATACAGTCAGAAATAAAGATAAGATCAGCAACCCTAAACCTGACAGGAATAATTGACCAGCTGGAAATCTACGAAGATAGCTTTACCCCAATCGAATTAAAGACAGGAAAAGCCCCAAAAGAAGGAGCATGGCCCGGCCATAAGATACAGATTGCAGCATATGCTATGTTATTAGAAGAAAAGCACAACACCAAAATAAAAGAAGGCTTCATACACTATCTTGATATAAATGAACGTAGACATATCCCGATAAACATCTTCCTAAAAGAAGAGATAATTCAATTAATAGAAAAAGTAAAAACCTTGCTGCAAAGCAAAACCATACCAGACTTCTGCAATAATAAAAACAAATGCAATGTATGCGGCCTAAGAACCAGCTGTTACGATAAAAAACTAAAAGTTCCTTAAAACAACGCGAATAAAATCAACAACAATAGAAAAAGGATTGATATACGAGGATTCTGCGCCATAAATTGTTTCTATTGGCACATATCTGACTTTAAAGCCTGCTCTTGAAGCCTTGATCAAAAACTCTGTTTCAGCCATATAACCTGATTCATCAACCTTAACCTTCCTCAGCACATCAGTTTTTATAAATCTATAACCTGATTGAGAGTCAAGAATTCTTTGTCTGCATATCAAAGACAAAACAAATGATGAAAACTTGTTTGCAATTATCCTTGATAAGGGCATATGCTCCAGATTCCACATCCTGTTTCCTATGATTATATCCGCATCACTTACTAAAAATTTGGGTATCTCTGAAGGATTATGCTGGCCATCTGCATCAATCGTGATAACAGCATCAAAATTATTTTTGACAGCATATCCAAATCCTGCCTTTAGCGCAACCCCCTTGCCCATATTCCTTTCCATCCTAATAACATCAACACCTTCTCTCTTGATAACTCCATTGTTATCAGTGCTGCCGTCATCAACAACAAGAACATCCTTATTATGTTTTTTTACTTTTTCAATTACCTCTCCTATATGTTTTCCATCATTATAGCAGGGTATAACAGCTAATACGCTCATATTAAAAGAGAAGTAGTTACGCATATAAATACTTTTTTCCTGAAAGCCCTGATATTTCCTTCATGACCTTATTGGTCAGCTCAACCAGTATCTTCTTTGACAGTTTTTTGCTGTAGAACTTCTTAAAATATATCGGCTTTCCGACCTTGACAGCTATGACTCTCTTGAACTTAGGCATTAATCTGTCTCCAGCAGCAACCTCAATAGACCCTTTTATCCCGATTGGCAGAATTGGAACTTTTGCAGCCAGAGCAAGCCTCACAGCCCCTGTTTTCCCGCTCGTAAGACGCCCATCCAAAGCTCTGGGCCCTCCCGGAAACAACCCGGCAATATTCCCCCCCCGAAGCAAATTTTCAATATTTTTTAATGCCTTTCTCTTCCCGTCATCCAGAGGGACAATACCAGCCCACTCTCTGAAGAACCTGTTAAAAATCCCAATCTTCCAGAGAAATTTTGTTCTGCCGGTCATGGCAATGAAATGTATCTTCTTGTTCGTTCTTTTTATCAAGGAATAGAGTATTATAAAAGGATCAAGGTAGCTTTCATGGTTGGCAACAATAATAAAAGCGCCTTTCAGGGGCGCATTCTCAACACCCCTTACATCTTTAATTAAAGGCTTCAATAATACCCATAATACCCATCTGAAAACCGGAAATGTCATATTTCCTCCCTTAATACACCTAATTACATTGATTATTTAAAAGTTTTTGTCATTTCTTCCCCCTTTAAGACAAAATAAAATTCGATAAGTTTAAATATAACTTAAATAATTCAGTAGTATAATTAGTATAGTGGGGTTTATAACTTAACAGGAGATAATATGACAGAAGAAGGCAAAAAATTCTCAAAACAGCTTATAGGCAAGACTGTTGTAAGCAAGACGGGAAAAAGGTTCGGAGAAGTAGGAGACATAGTCTTTGAATCACGCTCTGGAGAACTTATACACATGGTCCTGCATAACCCGACATCTTATACTGAAAAACTAGAGCTGGAAAAAGACAAGGACAACCACTTGCTGATACCGTTCAGCGCAGTAATCGCCATTGGAGACTTCATGGTCATTGCTGAAGAAGATATTATCTGATTCTTTATTTTCTAGATAAATATTTAAATCATCATATATTCTCTATTCTGGGGTTTATCAATAAAATTAATCAATAGAAAGAGTTCAATTAAATTATAAATAAAATTAAAAAATTTACCATTGGATACACAAACACGATAACAATCAGTTGTGAACGTGCATCTGCAGTCGTTTTTTAATTTTAATTTTCAAAACAAATAATATAATTAAATAAAATTAACTTAAAAACACACAAATAATTGTTAACGTATAACATAAACATTGATTAAAATGTCAAACGCTATCTGGACTGAAAAATACAGGCCAAAAGAGTTCTCTGAAATAAAAGGCCAGAAGGAGATAGTCAAAAGAGTGAAGGCCTTTACAGAACAAAAAAACATGCCTCATTTATTGTTTGCAGGCCCTCCTGGTGTTGGAAAAACAACCTTGGCTTTGGTGATAGCAAAGAATTTTTTTAAGGAAGAGTGGCATCAGAATTTTCTGGAACTGAACGCATCTGACGAGCGAGGCATAGACATAATAAGGAACAAGGTAAAGGATTTCGCAAGAACAAGGGCAATAGGCGATGTTCCATTTAAGATAATTTATCTTGATGAATGCGACGCATTGACAAGAGAAGCCCAGCAGGCCTTGAGAAGGACAATGGAAAATTACACCAAAACCTGCAGATTTATCCTTTCAGCAAATTATTCTTCAAAAATCATAGACCCGATACAAAGCAGGTGCGCTGTTTTCAGGTTCAAGCTGCTGGAAAAAAAAGACATAAACTCACTCGTAGAAACAATAGCAAAAGAAGAAAACCTCAAGATAGATGAAAAAGCAGCAGATGCGCTTTATACAGTAAGCGAAGGGGACTGTAGGAGAGTTGAGAACATACTGCAGAGCTCTGCAGCAATCTCCTCCACAATAACGGAAGACACTATTTACTCTATGGCATCTGTCGCAAAGCCAAAGGAAATCAAGGAAGTACTCGAATTAGCCATAAAAAACAGATTCATAGACGCAAGGAAGAAGCTTCTTGACGTGATGCTCAGTTATGGCCTCTCAGGTCATGATGTTATAAAGCAGATACAGTCAGAAATCCTTGACCTTGATATGGATAACAGGAAAAAAATGGCTTTGATTGAAAAATGCGGAGAAACAGAGTTTAGGATGACTGAAGGAAGTGATGAATACCTCCAATTAGAATCCTTACTAGCTTCTGTAACATTAACAGGTTCTGAATAAGGTCCGTGGGATTTCGTAGAAATCCCACTAGAACACCTTCTTTGATCATTCGCCTTTACGGTGTACCAGAAATGCGAAGTATTTCTGAGTATCTTCGTGAAGAAATGTGACAGACGGCTCTGATGAATATCTCCAACTTGAAGCACTATTGGCAACAGTAACATTAACAGGAGAAAAACAATAAAAAGAAAAAAATAATAAGGTCAGTCTAACAAGTGCTTGACTAAAATTTTCGTATCCTTGTCATCTTCATAATTGTAATCCAAAGTAATCCTTAACTCTTTCTCAAAATCAGACCTGTCTGTGCTTAAATCCAGCGTGCACGAAATAGACCTCTTCCCGTTAACAAGTGTGACAAAATCACTATTGCCCTGCAGACCACTGCAACTCACACTGCCCAGTCCAGGATCAACAGTAACCATCACCTTATTCAGGTTCCTTCTTCTTTCACTCGAGTCTGAAGGGCAGTCAGCAGCTTGCTGGCCACCACCATACTTAAAAATATCTCCATTCCCTCTATGCACTACATCAAAACTAAACCCTATTTTATCCCTGCCTACAACAGTCTCTTTAAAATTACTCAACTGCACAGGAGCTCCGGAACTATGTACTTGTTTGTTCTCACGCGGATCGCAAAGAGCACCATCCCTGACATTAATCAGGTCCCTTAAAACACAATACTGCGCCATCCCGGTTGTCTGGTACAAATAACATACATTTGCCCTGAAAGTGAATTCTTTTCTGTTACCCACTAACTTGCCGACATAATTCAGTTCATCATCCCCCTCAGGAAACTCAACAAAAACAGGCACGCCTTCAATAATATTGCCTTCTGTATCTCTGCTTCTCCCTATTAAATCATCTTCAGGCATCTGGTTTTGCAGCTGCTCTAGGTAAGATCCAAAATCCTCTGCTCTTATACCAAATAAGCTTACCTTTATATCCTGCCTGCCAATATCAAACTCGCCATCATTCCTTAAGCTAACAAGAACATCAAAATCAAAAGTTCCGCTGTCAGTAACCTCTTCAGGAGGGCTTCCTTCTATAAAGTCTATAAAAACTCCTGTTGTGCCGCCTAAAAAAGGAGCAACACTACCTTGGGTTTCTCCGCCCTGACACCCTGCAATAAAGAATAAACTGGTTACAAACATGACAAACAAAACATTTTTATTCATTTTCGAACCTCCTTTTGAGTAATTATTTTATTTGGTTTATTTAAAGTTTACTAAAATCCAGGGGATTTTTGGACTTTTCATCTCAAATCCCTGATTTTTGCTCTTCAAACCCCTTAAAAACTATGACTTAGGCACCTTCACAATCTCCACACTTTTCGAGATAGTATCCCTATATCCATAAGCAAGCTCAATATACAATGGTGTGGAGTAGGCAGAGCTTACATCATCTTTATAGTCCTTTAAATTACAAACAATAAATCCCTTATCATTTATCAGTCTTGCATAGCTTCTATGTTTTTGCTCTTTTCCATAACCCTGCACAGACACAGGAGCATCACAGTCTAACTTGCTTCCTCCAGTATCCCACCTGTAAACATCATCCCCCATCTGGACCCTGACCACTTTAACCAGATCAATATCGCTTTTTTTCAATACCCCTCCATGGGCAATATCCTCTTTCTTATCCTTCCCAGAGCATCTTTTCAAAACATCAGTGGCAATAACATCCCCCTTGCCAACATTCTTGAAATGGATCTTGAACTGCAGGCTATTGCTCAAAGCCTGCACCTCAACCTGAGTTATAGCAACAGGCGCTCCCTGGCTGCTTAAGCTTATATCTTTTATTTCACAAACCTTCCTCTCATCCACAGTTGAGAAAGGCCTTGGATCAACACAAACATTCGGGCTGGCCTTAGTCTTGTAATCATAACAGGCAGTAACAAGGAAATTAGGAGTATATTTATCAGCCTCCATATTTTTCAAATCAGCAGTCCCTACAAACTCCAACAGATCATAGCCTCCTCCGGGATTGTTGATGTTTTTCCCTTCCAGAATATCTGCTTTGTCTTCAAGAAGAAAATAAGGGTACTTGTTGATTTTACCGGCCTCCGCACTTTCAAATTCCCATTTATTTATGATATTTGGGTCAAAACCGCTTATAAGAATCACATCATCCTCCTTGTCTGTTTTCCACAGCTCCATCCTGCCTTCTTCTACAGGATCAGGATAAGCCCCTTTATTCCACACTTCAATGCTGACAATTATTTTCAAAGTATCTTCGTCAGCATACATCTTGCTCGGAGGAGCCCCGGACAAAAATTTCACAATCAATCCATCTGTGCCTTTCCTGAACTCAGAGCCTTTCTCACCAGAAGATGTTGGAGGACTGCACCCAACAATAAAGATTACTATAACAAAAAAGCAAAGAACAAAATTTTTATTGATTTTTACCATTATTAACACTTTTTATTTAATTTATTTATTAATTTTTATTTTATGAAGACTCTATATTGAATCCTTTTGATATTGTCGAAGTATACCCATAATCCAGTACTATGCTCAAAGGAGTAAGATAAGCTCTGTCAACAGTAATACCTTCCAATGTCTCACACCTGAAAACTCCTTCTTTTCCGCTGAGAACAATCTCTTGGTCACCCCCTTGTTTACAATCTAAAACAACATTATTAGATAATTTCGTCTCATCTTTATTAATCATGATAACATTAAAATATTTATTCTCTTCATTTGGTTTCCCTCCTCTAGCACCACAGGCACTCATATAACTATCCTTCTTTACAACTTCTCCAATTCCTTTATTCTGGACATGCACTATGAATTCAGGCTTTACTAAGTTATCTTCTGCTGGCGCAATCTTCACCTCAATTTTTGTTATTGCAACAGGAGCACCTTGTCCAGTTAGAAACAATAAATCCTTTACCTCACATGCTTTCTCTACTCCGGCTAAATTATAAAAATCAGGATCAATGCATACAGTTGTGCTTAGCTTTGTCTGGTAAGGGTAACATGCAGTTGCAAAAACAGAGGATTCATGTATATTACTCAAAGAGCTTAACTCCCTCGCTCCTAAGTAAGAATTAACAACAATCTCTTCCCCAACAGGATTGGATAAGGATCTTCCCCTAACACTAAAACTGGAGCTTTTCTCCTGCCCATTGTACTCCACCCCATCACTTTCATCTATACTCTTAAAATCAACATAGCCTGATTCAGGGGTTATGACAAAAATGCCCTTCTCTTTCTCAAATCCGACATCATAAGCTCCTTTATTCTCAACCCTGACAATCACATTAAATGGGGTATCCCCAAAAACCCTTTTCGGAGGAGCATTATTTACAAAGCTCATCTCAATACCTTTAGTGCCCTTATAAAGGCTGCTTGCTGCTTTTGTATCACCACCAGGAACAAGACCAATACAGCCCGAAATAATAAAAACCAATGCAAAACCTAAAATTAAATGTTTTTTTTGCATTTTTATTTTTAAATCGACACCCCTTTTAAATTTGTTTTGATTCTTTCCATATAACTTTAACTGCTAATCTTAGATTCCGCACTTCTAACACTCTCTACAAAATTAACATCAGCACCTGTTCCACAACCCCAGCCATTATAACCCCTTAATGCAGCATTCCATTCTCTATACGACGCATAATCTTTTATGTATCTTGGGTCATGACACACATTATTATCAAGATCTTTAAAATAATCTTCACTAAATCCAGACTTATAGGATTCATATTTATCTTTCAATATATTCAACCCGCATTTAATATTTTTTTCCAGGTTATACATATCACTAATACCCATCCCGCAAACTCTGCTAATATAGTCAGCATCATTTATATTCACTTGCATCACCCCTATGCTGCTTTTATCGCCACTGGTAATGAGATATTCCTTAGAACAGGTATCTGCATCAGTAGTTTTGCAATTATCCCCTGTACCAGAACCTTCCTCACAACAATGCCTGAATCTACTTTCAACATAAACCAAAGCCAAAGCTAAATCCTCATCAACTCCCTCTTGTTTTGCAATATCACTTACCTTTCCGGCAATTGTTTTATAGATTAACCACCTTGTCTTATCAACTCTGATTTCATCAAGTTCAGTTATTTTACTACCCTTCACAGTTCCAGGCTCAGACTGTACCTGCACATCAATATCTTTACTCACAGCATAATCATACCTTGCCTTTGCCCTGAAATATCTAAGTGTAAAGGGGGTTTTTCTCAGGATTTTAGGCTCCACCTTAAGCCTGCAGCTGAATGACCTATACCTATCAATATCTTTAAACTTATCAAAAACCAACCAGTCTTCAGCATCAACATCGATAGTATAACCATTATAATCTCCTTCTCCTTCCTCCCCTTCAAACAATATTTCGCAATCTTTCTCACAGCTTTCAAGCACACTGCTACATTCTTTATCACAATCTTTCGGCACGTTCGGTTTTTTATTAGCTTTACAAACACTCACACACGGATCAAACGCCAAATTCTTGCACGACTTTCCCTTACAATCATCCTTTGTGTAAACCTTAAACTCCACAGTACAGTCATCCTCTAGATTTTCTATTAGGGCTCCAGGCGGCGTTAAAATCACGAGCTCTGTTAAGCTCCTTATAACCCCCTCCCAACCATCTCTGTTTTCCAAAGTAATTCCCAATCTTGGTCGGGAAACAACATCATCACCAACTTCAATTATTGGGGATGTAGTCTCCATGCCAATTATAACAGGCCCGTCTGTATAAATAGCAATTGGCTCTTTATCCTTTATCCCGTATTCTCTGAAAGGATCAAGCCCTTCTTTTGTCATATCTCTTTTTTTATCAATATCCATAAAATAAGACTTCAGATAAGCTAATGTCTCAAAACTGAATTCAGCATCAACGGTTATTGTGTTTATCCCAAGATCAAAGAACCTAGCATCTTCCCTTATCTCAGTAAGGTCTATCAGCATCTTCTTAGGCTTAAAGCTACATTCAAAATCCCTTGTTTCAGAACTATATACTGTGAAAGTTTTATTAGGTATTACAGTTGTGGAATCAGTATCAAAAATAAATCCTTCTTTATAACATTTCATGTCTACATTAACCCCTTCTTCAAGGCTCCTTGCCTTTACACTTCCAAAAACAATAACCTCTTCTCCTTCATAATACCTCGGCTGCGAAGTCTGCAGCTTTTCTATAAAAACACCTAACGGCCCATCCTTGTTTTTCTCAACCTCACCTTTGTAATAGCCCCCCGTTGCATGTACAAGCTGCGCATCCAAATCAGCCTGAAAGCCTTCCCACGCCTTTTTGAAAGTATCCAGAACATTATTCAGTCCAACAGTGATAAAGTTAGATCCTTCCTGCCTCTGCTCATCAGTTAAAGTAGCGCCCATATTCTTCAATCCATCCAACCCACCAACAAAATAAAACACATTCATCATTATAACAATAAAAATAAGCATACTCATCCCAAAAGTCCTTTTCTGCCGGTGAGAATATATTAACGCAAAATAAAACCATATTGGGATAATTAACCTGTTAGACACAAACGGATTATCAACAAATTCTGCTAACAACCCAAACCCAAAAAAATCAAACAGCAAGAGGGCTAGAAAAGTATAATTCGCTCCTGTTGTCCCTCCAACCTTCTCGCCAGAATACCTGATATAGAGAAAATAAAAACCTAAAACAAACGCAAGATGAATAAGTTGCGTTCCCATACCACCTAAAAAGATAATCAAAGACAATGCTTCAGCAACCAAGAACCAGGAGATGAATTCCTTTGTATTTGGCCTATACAAAACCCAATACGCTATCAGCAACGTTAAAACAATACTATTAAAAAACCACCCAACATAACTCTCCATATTGGTAAAATAAAAATTATCCATGAACTTCCCGATATTTATCCCATTAAAGCCAAGAAACTTATCAATAAAATACAGCATAGCAGCCATAAGAATAAACATCCTGCCGGATTCTTCATCACCCTCGAGCAACTTCCCCCTCATAATCTCTTTGGCTCTTGCTCCAACATCTCCAATAGGTTTTTTTATGCCTCTCCCAATCCTCACAATACCCTTTGGATGTTTCCCTATCCACTTCTTAGCTCTCTTTGTCCTATCTTCCAAATGATCAGCATACCTTCCAAAAATTGGTTTTTTTGCTTCCTCTGCTCTTCTATTCGCTTCCTCTTTCTCATCTCTCAATTCGTCTTCATATCTTTTTAACTCATCAGCAATTAGGGTTTCATCAGTCCAGCCTAGACCGGGACCTGGGGTTGTAGGGGCTCTTAAATATTTATCATGGGCCTTAATTCTGTCTTCAATCCATTTTTCATCTATACTGCTAAGAACACCACTCTTATCCTTAAACATCCTTTTAAGAGAATTAGCAAACTTCGAAGCACCTTCTTTTTTTGTCATTTTTATATTATATGGATTAGAATAAAACTCTTATTAGAACGCTTCTTTATAAAATTTATTAAAAAACTAATCTCTTTCTTCCATCTCAACTCTAAGCTCTCTGATTTCAAGCGATGTCCTTGGCCTTATCTCGATATAATTATTGCCTTCTTCAACCCAATTCCTTATGCTTCTGCTGTAGTCTTTTTCTTCCTGGTCTATGTTTGTAAGATGCCCATTGATATTAAGGTCAGCTCTCTTATTGTCATTGTCATCAACAAACTCTATCTTCACCCTTACATCCAGGTCATCGTCTAATATCTCATCCCACTTGCTTTCATTGATTTCAAAATAATAAATCCTCTTTTTTGTTTCCTCAGCCTCAAACTCAAGCCTGATCTGCTCAATGCTGTAGCTTCCCCTGTTTGTCTGAAAAACTATGAAGTTTTCGCCGGCATTCAACACACCTAAAGGAACTGTCTGCTTGTAAGGGTCATCACAGACAGGAACAGCTGAAAATATATCCTGGTTATTAACAGAAACATCCAGGATTCCAACATCACTCACTCCCGCACAATAAGGTATGAATTTCAAAGTAGCCTTCTCCAGGTTATTGTATTCTGTCCGCGTTAATGTAAAAACATTCTGGCTTTTCTGCCTCGTAACATCAGTAATATCTCCTATGATCCTGATATCATCCAGATTATACTCGTTCGTTGACCAAAACCTCCATCCAACAGAAGAAACACTGAACTCCAATTCATTTTCCCTCTCTAACCTGCTTTTCTTCAGCCTTACAGGCTCAACAACTTCATCTTCAATATCTTTTTCATAAATTGTTTCCCCATTGAGCTTTATAGTTAAAACACCCTCATGCTTTTCAGCAGTAAAAGATAGCAAAACCTTATCAACAGTATCCAGATTATCAATAGAAAACCCTACAGTCTTATCATTTTTGTCAAAAACACCATTCCTGACACTAAAAGGATTTATCCTTTCTATCTCCTTGGCTTCTGTTGACTTGAACAGATAAACATTAGGAAGGTTTTTTTCATCAACACCCTCTACTTTGTCTAATCTTTTCGGGAACTCAAGAAGCAGCACATTCTCATCCTCTTCAGCTTCCCTTTCCTCAGTAGTTTTATTATAAAAAAACTTCTCCCTGTCAGCAGTTGGCAGATAAATCACATATAATATTATCAAACCTAGAACAATAGCTACAAGAACAGCAGCATTCATGCCGCTTTGCCCTTTCCTCATAAAATCACCTTTTTCACTATACATAATTTTATCTACCCTCCTGTAAATAAATAGATTTATATATAAATGTTTTGATTTAAGACTCATGAAACAAATCTACTTTAACCTTAAAAAAGGCGAAATAAAGCTAAAAGCAGAAAACCTGGATGATTTATGGTACTTAAGCAATATAATAGAGCCAAAAGACATAATCAAAGGCAAAACAGTAAGAAAAATAAAACTAGGCGGAGAAGAACAAAGAAAACAAAAAATAACAAAAAAACCAGTCTTCTTAAAAATCCAGGCAGAAAAAATAGAATTCAGCAAGACCTCTGACATCTTAAGAGTTTCAGGAATAATAACACAGGGCCCGGAAGATATAAAGCTCGGAGCTCACCACACTTTTAACATAGAAGAAAACTCAATAATAACAATAATAAAAGAAAAATGGTTAATCTTCCAGCTGGACAAATTAAAAGAGGCATGTTCTGAAAAAATCTCCAAAATCCTGATCGTTGTCCATGACCGCGAAGAAGCTTATTTCGCCTTAATGAAAAAATATGGCTATGAAATCTTAACACACCTAAGAGGAACTGTCCAGAAAAAGGCAGATACAGAGAAAGTTAGGGGAAATTTCTATTCAGAAATCCTCGCCCAGGTTGATAATTACAATGAAAAATACGCCTTTTCTCAAATAATAATAGCAAGCCCCTCTTTCTGGAAAGAAGATTTGATGAAAGAGCTAAAAGACGAAGAATTAAAGAAAAAAATTATCTTAGCAACATGCTCATCAGTAGGAAGAAACGGCATAAATGAGATACTAAAAAGGCCTGAAACAATACAGGCATTAAAACAGGAAAGAGTATCTAATGAGATTAGCTCAGTGGAAAAATTATTAGACGAGATATCCAAAAATAACCTTGCTGCATACGGCCTAAAAGAAACAGAAAACGCAGCCTTTGCAGGCGCGGTTAAAGAGCTGCTGATAACAGACACATTAATAATGAAAAGCAGAGACCAAAACAACTACGAAAAGATAGACACAATCCTGAAAACAGTGGAGCAGACAAAAGGGACTATCCTGATTATAAGCTCAGAGCACGAAGGCGGCAAAAAACTGGACGGTTTAGGGGGCATAGGCGCAGTTTTAAGATATAAAATGAACTATTAAACAAAAAAATTAATAAACACCTAAAATAAAAATCAATCAAATAAGAAAAAATTCAATAAAAAAATCAACCAATAAATGCACAAACCCTGCTTCCTTGGTTGTGAGCGCGCATCTGCAGCCGTTTTTTATTTAAAATTTAAAACAAATAAAATTAATAAAAAAACTCAGCTGACAAAAGCACAAATAATTGTAAACGTGTAACATAAACATTGATGGTAAACTTCATTGATAACAAAAAATGATAATTAAAAAAGAGGCTTTATGAAATTCTCAAAACTGATAAAAAAACCAAAGTCATACTTTAGAACAACACCGCATCTTAAGAACTACGAAAAGGAATATAAAAAATTTAATTTCAAGGACCATTACAATGAGATTGCCTGGTTTAAGAATAAGAAACTCAATGCAGCATACAATGCAATAACAAAACACACCCTGACAGAAAAGAAAAACAAAGTTGCCTTATACTGGGAAGGGGACAACAGTATAAAAAAAGAATTCTCTTTCCTTGAGATGGATCTTCTGTCAAACAAGTTTGCCAGCATTTTAAAAAAATACAAAATAAAGAAAGGAGACCGTGTATTTCTTTTTTTGCCGAGAGTTCCAGAACTCTACATAACTTTTTTGGGAATACTCAAGACAGGAGCCATAGCAGGAACTTTATTCTCAGCATTCGGGCATGAAGCATTAGAAGACCGCTTGAAAGACAGTGGCGCAAAAATTGTCGTAACAAACAAAGAGCTCAAGAAACGGATATACAAGGTGAAGAGAAACCTTCCTGACCTTAAGCACATCATTGTCATAGATGAGGAAATCAAAAAGAAGAATGAAATAGATTACCGGAAAGAAATGCAAACCGCTTCAGCAGAATTCAATATAGCAAAAACAAGCCCGGAAGACTTTGCTTTTATGCTTTATACATCAGGAACAACAGGCAAGCCAAAAGGTGTTTTGCATGCGCACCTTGCATGCCTCCACGAACACCTCACTGCAAAATATGTTTTGGATATCCATGACGAGGATGTTTATTGGTGCACAGCAGATCCTGGTTGGGTGACCGGAATAGCCTACGAAATTCTAGGTTCTTGGTCTAACGGAGCATCTTCTTTGATATTTGGCGGCAGATTCAATCCGGAAAAATGGTATAGCCTGATAGAACAATATAAAGTAAATATTTGGTATACGGCCCCAACCGCAGTTAGGATGTTGATGAGGGCAGGAAAAAACATTACAAAAAAATTCAACCTAAAAAGCCTGAGGCATTTGTGTTCAGTAGGTGAACCATTAAATCCTGAAGCAATAAAATGGTCCCTGCAAGTATTTAACAGGCCTTTCCATGACAATTACTGGCAGACAGAAACAGGAGGCATAATCATCGCAAATTATCCTGTTCTTCCAATAAAACCCGGCTCGATGGGCAAGCCAGTTCCGGGAATAGAGCCGGCAATAATAGATAACAACGGAAAAAAACTGCCGCCTAACACTGAAGGCAACCTGGCAATAAAGCCCGGCTGGCCTTCAATGATGAGGAAGATATGGAAAAACAAAAAAAAGTACAACTCATATTTCAATAAGGGATGGTACATAACAGGAGACAAGGCTTATATGGATAAAGACGGTTATTTCTGGTTTATTGGACGTTCAGATGATGTAATAAAGACAGCAGGAGAGCGAGTTGGGCCATTTGAAGTAGAATCAGCCCTGATCGAGCACCGGGCTATTGCAGAGGCAGGAGTCATAGGCAAACCTGATGAGTTAAGGGGAGAGATAATTAAGGCATTCATAACCTTAAACAAAGGTTATAAGCCATCTGAAAGGCTAACCTTGGATATTCAAAAATTCGTGAAGAAAAGATTAGCAGGCCATGCTTACCCCAGAGAGATAGAAATAAGAGACACTCTGCCAAAAACCCGCTCTGGTAAAATAATGAGGCGCGTTCTAAAAGCGCAGGAACTGGGTCTTTCAGTAGGAGACACTTCTACTCTGGAAAAGTATTGAGCTTTCTGCTTCTCCTGACAATATATTCTATATTAACAAAAGGTTTAAATACTAGTTATGTTTAAATTGTTTTAACTTTAAAGTCATAATTATATGTTACTAAGCCCAAGTAAAACACTAGATTGTGGTAAAAAACAGTAACATATTAATAGTAGTACCATATCTTTTATCCCCTTTAAATAAAAAAGGGGGTGTGTAACATGATAGTAAAAGAAGAATTTTTGAGTAAGTTAAGGAGGTATTTTAGCCTGAATCTATACGAAGTGAAGATCTGGGCAGCGCTGCTTTCTAGGGGTGTATCAACAGCAGGAGAGCTTTCTGATATAGCTGATGTTCCAAGGAGCAGGAGCTATGATGTTTTAGAAAGCTTAGAGAAGAAAGGATTTATAGTGATGAAATTAGGCAAGCCTATCAAGTATATAGCAGTTCCGCCAAAAGAAGTTCTGGAAAGAGTAAAGAAAAATGTACAGGAAGATGCGAAAGAGCAGTTAAAGAAATTAACAGACCTTACTGGAACAGATGTTATAAATGAATTAAATAATCTCCACTCGCAGGGTGTTGAATTAATAGAGCCAGCAGACCTTTCAGGATCATTACGGGGAAGGCACAATCTCTACAACCATCTAGAGATGGCGATAAAAAATGCAGAAGACTCAGTAACTTTGATGACTACATCACAAGGCCTTATGAGGAAAGTAGAAGGCTTAAAGCCGGTCTTTGAAAAACTGAAGAAGCGCGGGGTTAAAATAAGGATCGCAGCCCCTATAACAAAAGAATGCATGGCGTCAGCAAAAGAAGTGATGAGTGTTGCAGAAGTAAGGAATACAAGCAGCAAGGCAAGATTCTGTATTGTAGATGGAAAAGAGCTGGTCTTTATGGTGCTTGATGACAAAGAAGTTCATCCAACTTATGATATTGGCATCTGGGTCAACACACCATTCTTTGCAAATGCTCTGGAGAGCTTATTTGATACTTCATGGAAGAACATGAAGCCAGCGCAGGAAACAATTAAAAAATTATAATTTTATTTTTTTTCTCTTTTTCTTTATATGTTCAAAAGCTATAGATAATTATTTTCTTGTCCTTATTTGTTATTAAACAAAAAGTATAAAAACAAGATATCAACACTCCCAATAAAGGTAAATATAATCAAAATGGCAAACATAGAAAAACTAAAAAAAATTGCAAATGAATTAAGGAAAGAATCCTTGATCATCACTCACAGGGCCCAATCCGGCCATCCCGGAGGCTCATTATCTGAAGCAGATATTCTTAGCGCTTTATACTTCTATAAATTAAAAGTTGACCCTAAAAAACCACATTGGGAAGACAGAGACAGATTCGTATTAAGCAAAGGACATGCCTGCCCCGCATATTATGCTGCTTTGGCTAAAAAAGGATTTTTTGATAAGGAAGTGCTGGAAAGCTTTAGAAAAATCAACAGCATACTCCAGGGGCACCCCGAACTAAAGACCCCCGGCGTTGATTTTGCAGGGGGCTCTTTAGGCCAGGGAGTATGTTTTGCAAACGGCCTTGCGATAGCAGGAAAGCTTGACAATAAAAACTACAAAGTTTACGTTTTAATTGGAGACGGCGAGTCTCAGGAAGGCTCTGTATGGGAAGCTGCTATGGCCGCAGCACACCATAAACTAGACAACATAGTAGTTATCCTTGATAAAAACCAGGTACAGGAAACAGGAAAAACAACTGAAGTGATGAATATTGACCCTGCTCCGGATAAATGGAAAGCATTCGGCTTTAACACAATTGAAATTAACGGCCATGATATGGAAGAAATTGTTAAGGCATTGGACGAAGCTGACAAAATTAAAGGAAAACCGACAATGATTGTGGCTAATACAATAAAAGGAAAAGGGGTTTCCTTTATGGAGCTCAACCATAAATTCCATGGCAAAGCCCCAAATGATGAAGAATTCAAAAAAGCAATGGAAGAGTTAAGTAAAAATGACTGATGCAAAAGCAACAAGAGAAGGCTATGGAGATGCACTTGCAGAGATTGCAAAAATAAACAAGAATGTTATTGCTTTAGATGCAGACCTGAATGACAGCACTAGAAGCGATTACATTAAAAAAGCAGACCCAAAAAGATTCATAAGCATGGGCATTGCAGAGCAGGACATGATAGGCACCGCAGCAGGCCTTTCAGTTTCTGGAAAGATTCCTTTTGCAAGCACATTCGCAATTTTTGGGGAAAGGGCATTCGAGTTTGTAAGGAATATAATATCAAGGAACAAGCTAAATGTGAAAATTGCAGGAAGTCATGCAGGAATTCACACAGGAGAAGACGGAAAAAGCGCACAAGCAATAGAAGATATCGCAATATACAGGGTCTTGCCAAATATGGTTGTTATACAACCAAGCGATTATATTGAGACAAAAAAAGCAGTGCACGCATTACTCAATTACAAAGGCCCTAGCTTTATGAGGCTCCTGAGAAACAAGCTGCCAATAATCCACGATGAAAATTATAAATTTGAACTAGGAAAAGGAGAAATATTAAAGAAAGGCAAAGACGCAGTTATTTTTGCAACCGGAACAATGGTCCACGAGTCTTTAAAAGCATACGAAGACCTTAAAAAAGACGGAATAGACGTTTATATCATCAACATCCACACGATAAAACCCCTTGATGAAAAATTAATAATTGAACTGGCAAAAAAAACAAACTGCGTTTTAACTGCCGAAGACCATAATATAATAGGCGGCTTGGGAAGCGCAGTTGCAGAAGTCTTATCTGAAAATTACCCGTGCTTAATGAAAAGGATTGGAGTAAAAGACCAATACGGCGAGTCAGGAAAGCCCGCCGAATTATATGAAAAATATGGTTTATCCTCTTCTAGTATTGTTAAAGAAGTTAAAAAAGTTTTAAAGAGGAAATAAGAACAAATTGATTGCAATAAACCCTGATTCTTAACCATAAAAACAATAAAGATATAAAAACAGAATATTTTTAAACATCCTAACTACCATTACTAAAATGGACCTCAAAAAACTTATACAGACCTTGCATCCATTGGAAAGAAAAGTCCTGCCTGTTTTAGATAAGCTTAATTCTGTAAAAGGGATAACCCTATCTACAAATTTGCAGGAAGTGGAAGTAATGAGAGCATTGCAGTGGCTGCAGAATAAGGATATAATCCATCTGAATGAGGAATTAAAAGAGATTGTAGATCTGGATGAAAACGGCAGGAAATACAAAAACAACGGGCTCCCCGAAAAAAAATTTCTTCAACAAATAAAAGGCATGATACCATTGAATACTATTCAGGAAAATCTTCATCTAAGTAAAGAGGAAGTGAGCATAAGCCTGGGCATTCTTAAATCAAAAGCAGCCATCGAAATAATAAAAGGTAAAGAATTAAAAATAAAAATCACTGGACAAGGAAAGAAACTTCTGGAAAAACCATCCCAAGAAGAGGAATTTTTACAAAAGAAATTCCCATTAAATATTAATGAACTTGCACCAGAAGAGAAATTCGCTTTAGACAACCTCAAAAAAAGAAAAAAAATACTGAAAGTTGATTTAGTCAAAGAAAGAACACCTTCACTGACAGAAACAGGAAAGAAAATAATAAAACAAGGCATAACAACAGGAGATGTCTTAGACAGGCTTACTTCTTCTATGCTGAAGAACAGCTCATGGAAAAACAAGAATTTCAGGCGATATGATGTTAAGATAAATGTTCCAGAAATCTCAGGCGGCAAAAGGCATTTTGTCTCTCAATCAGTAAATTACATCAAGAGGATCTGGCTGGATATGGGATTTAAGGAAATGACAGGCAGTCTTTCCCAAACTTCTTTCTGGGATTTGGATGCTTTGTTTGTTCCCCAGGACCACCCTGCCAGGGATATGCAGGATACTTTCTACATCAAAGACCCGAAATACGGGAAATTGCCTAAAAAACTGGCAGCCAAAGTAAAATCAACACATGAAAACGGATGGACAACCGGAAGCAAAGGCTGGAGGTATGAATGGTTTGAAGAAGAAGCAAAAAAATTATTGATGATAACTCATGACACATACCTTAGTGCAAAAACTTTAGCTTCTATAAAAAAAGAAGACCTTCCTTGGAAATCTTTCCAGATCATGAAGGTTTTCAGGAACGAGGCCTTGTCATGGAAATCTTTATTCGAATTTTATCAGATAGGGGGGATTGTTGTTGATCCTAATGCCAATTTTAAAAATCTCAAAGGATACTTAAAGGAATTTTTCAAAAAAATGGGATTCCCCAATGTAAGGATAAGGCCAGCTCATTTCCCTTACACAGAGCCATCTGCAGAAGTTGATGTATGGCACCCTCAGAAAAAGGAATGGGTTGAAGTGGCGGGTTCAGGAATATTCCGACCAGAAATGGTGAAGCCTTTACTGGGCTTTGAATGCCCTGTTTTAGCATGGGGGATTGGATTAGAAAGGACCATAATGGAGTATTACAATCTATCAGACATCAGGGATGTCTATAAAAATGATCTAAAGCAGTTAAGGGAATCAAAAATCTGGATGAAATAAAAATGCCGACAATAAACATCAATAAGCAGGTATTTGAAGAATATGTAGGAAAAAAACTGCCTACAGAAAAATTAAAAGACAGGATAAGCTACCTTGGAACAGATTTAGAAGCCATAACTCCGGAAGAGATCACTGTGGAGATATTTCCTAACCGTCCTGATATGCTCTCAATGCAGGGTTTCGCCCGCGCTTTTAGTTCTTTTATCGGAGCTAAAACAGGCCTGAAAAATTATAAAGTCGAAGATTCAAAAGAAAAAGTGATAATCGATAAATCCGTTTCAAAAGTAAGGCCCTATACAGCCTGCGCAATCGTTAAAGATATAAGATATGACAATGAAAAAATAAAAGAGATCATAGATATACAGGAAAAACTGCATATAACTTACGGAAGAAACAGAAAAAAAGTTGCTATTGGAATTTACCCATTTGAAAAAATCAAAACACCAATAAGATACATTGCAAAAAAACCAGAGGAGATCAAGTTCCAGCCACTGGAATTCTCTAGAAAGATAAACGGAAGGCAGATTTTAAGCCAGCATCCAGCTGGCCGCGATTATGGGAATCTGCTGGAAGGCTTAGACAAATTCCCCATTTTTATAGACGCTAATAACGAAATCCTCTCAATGCCGCCAATCATAAACTCGCACAGGACTGGAAGAATAACAGCAAAAACAAAAGATGTTTTTATTGAATGCTCTGGATTTGACTTCGATGTATTGCAGAAATGCCTGAACATTATAGTGGCAGCATTATCAGACATGGGGGGAAAAATTTACTCCATGAAGCTGGAGTATCCCGGCAAATCTTACATAACGCCTGATTTAAAGCCAGAGAACATAAAAGTTGATATCAATTACATAAACAGATTGCTGGGTCTAAATTTAAAAGAGCCGCAATTAAAAAAACTGTTGGGAAGAATGGGTCTTGGTTATAAAAATAAAAAGGCAATAATTCCGCCATATAGGACAGACATAATCCACCAAAGTGATATCGCAGAAGATATTGCCATAGCATACGGCTATGAGAACTTCAAGGAAGAAATACCTGAAGTTGCAACCATTGGAGAAGAAGACAAATTTGAAATCTTCAAGGATAAAATAGCAGATGTTCTGGTTGGTTTGGGGTTGCTTGAAACAACAACATACCACCTGACAAACAAAGAATTCCAGAACAAGAATATGCTTGCAGACTTGCAGCTGATAGAGCTTGCTAATTCAATATCAAATGAATACGATGTTTTGCGTTCATGGATCACACCTTCATTGCTTGAAATTCTGAAAAACAACAAGCACCACGAATATCCCCAAAAAATATTCACAATAGGTTCTGTATTCAAGGCAAACAGCAAAGAGGAAACAAACATTGAAGAAAACGAAAGACTTTCTGTTGTAATAGCAGATGAAAAAACAGATTACACAGAGATAAAACAGATTCTCGATTATCTATTGAGAATGCTAAACATAAGGTACGAGATAGAAGAAACAGAACACCCCTCATTTATAGAAGGTAGGGTTGCAAGAATCAAAGTCAATAACAAGAAAGTAGCTTACATAGGTGAGATTTCCCCGAAAGTCATAACAAACTGGGAATTAGAAACTCCGGTAACAGTTTTTGAGTTGAACTTGAGTGAATTGTTTGGGTTGATTAAATAAAATTTAATATAGCTATTATTTTTATCTCTAAATCTCAAACAAGCAAATAAAAAGATTTTTATAGTAGTTATGCCAAAAAATGATATTATGAAAAGGTTAATACTTGTGTTAATATTTGTTGTATCCCTTTTTGGATGTAATACTGGAGAGAGGATACAAACAGATAGTGGAGATGGCTACAAAGGCATCATTGAGGATAATAAGTATGCTCCAGCTGGTTGTACCCCAGTAACTGGTCAAATAGGGTGTGGAGATTTTAAAGCATCAACAACTCAAGTTGAGGTAGAAATTCTAGTATATGGTTGGGTTGATTCTACAGTTTATCTTGGGGACGGCAATATAGAAATCCCATGCGAACCAAACGATTCAAAAAAATCAGAGAGAGATTTTAAATGGTTTATATGTAAAGGAAACTTCATTCCAGGACCTTTAACTACCTTAATAACAATAAAACATATCAATAATGAAGGGGAAGAAGAATTAATTACTGGAAAACTTCGAGTGAGGGTGGAGGGATAAGAAAATAAGTTAATCACAAATTTTTCTGGAAAAATTTAAATATATAAAATCTCAGGTTAATAATATGCTAACTGAAAATAGTTCTGGAGCTGGAAAGAATGCTCTTATTCCTGAAGAAATCAAGAAATGGAATTGGGGAGCTTTTCTGTTGAATTGGATATGGGGGCTTAGAAATAACACTTATATTGCATTATTGATGTTTGTACCCATTTTAAATTTCATAATTCCATTTTATTTGGGTTTTAAAGGAAATGAGCTCGCTTGGAGAAATAAAAAATGGGAGAGTTTAGAAGAGTTCATTAAAATTCAAAAAAAGTGGGCTATGTGGGGCATTATAATCATTATTCTTTTGCTTGTTATTAATATCGCTATATTTACTATAGCTGCTAGTAAAGTTAATTTTTTTGAAACAGTAAAAGTCGCTAATTATATATCGAAAGAAGCTCTTGATGTAGTACAAGCAAATGAAGAAGCTGTTAATCTATTTGGAGAACCAATCAAAAATGAGTTAGGTAGGGAAGGTAAGTTTAGTGGCAATGAAAAAGAAATATTGACTGCCTCCCAAAAAATCAGCGGTCCAAATAAAAAAGGTACAATCTTTTTAAAAGCGAAGAAAATACAAGATAAATATGAGATTTACTTTTTAGAAGTAAGAAGTGATGATGGGGAAAAATTGGTAATCCTAGAATAATCAAAAAAACCCACTTCACCACCCTTTTCATCTACAACCTATTGTGAAAATAGGTAATAATTACTTCACTAGCTAAGAAACACCACTAACAGTTTTTGAGTTGAACTTGAGTGAATTGTTTGGGTTGATTAAATAAAAAAGAAATAAAATATTTACTTACCCTCCACCAAAAAGCCACTTAAACCAGTTTATTATTTTTTGAATAAAGCTCGCTTCAATACACTTGCTATTTACACATACATTACTAACACATTCATAATTATTACTACAAGATTCTTCCTTTGATTTTTGCTCTTTTATTTCGTTATCCAGATCGCAGAATCGTCCTTTAATCCTGACCCCATAAGGGATACATTTTTCATCTGACATACATCCATCACAAGGAATCCTTTTTTGTGTTGGTTCTTCAATTGGTGGCTCTTCTTCAATAACTTCTGGAGGAATACCTTCTTCTGATGACGCAACTTTATAAGCTATTTCAATAGTTTCTCTGTTATTTAGATCCTGTACCTTTATTGTAGGATTATCGCTTGTTTTTTTATCCGAACCTTGGTATCTCATAACTCCATAATTTTTAAGGTAAAAATATTCTTTTTTAGATACTGAATCAGATTCATCACCTGTAATATCCACTGAATATGTGCCCATTTCTCCATCTCCATCGAGGTCAACCTTAACAGAAAAATCATCCGAACTAATATCTGAACTGCTAACAACCTTATAAGTTTCACCACCAAGCTTCAAAGAAGCTTCTGCATAATCTTCTTTGTCTGATTCATAAACAACCTTGCCAGCCAAATTAACTTCATTTCCAGAAAGCCAATCAAAAAAACCCGCTTGTACACTTGGAACAATTAGAAATATTGATACTAAAAAAAACAAAAATAAATTTTGATACTTCATTTTAATTTCACCTCAAGATTTTAATTTTATTTAAATAACTATTTATAGCTTTTATTAAACTTAGAATTAATAAAGATATCGATTTTGCCCAAGCAGGCATATTACGAAAAACCCTACTTCAACTTTAAAGAACTAAAAAAACATTAACTTGCTAATTGAAATAAAAAATAGTTAAAACACAAATTATTTTTTTGTTACTGTTCAACCCAAATCTCATATGGGTTTTTAGAATCAAACATTTTACCTTTAATAATAATTTCTTTATTATTTCTTCTTGCTTGCACCATCATTTTTCGCTGATAATAATTAAGATTGATTACAAAAAATAATATTACTATGGCCATTATGAACCAGGATAAATTTTTAATATTTTCTGGAACAATAAAATATGAGATTAGTGCTATGATAACTACAAACAGGTACCAAATTAAATTCTTTTGTTTAAATTTATAAATAATATACTTTTTCTTATTTCTTTGTTCTTCTCTACCTTTCTCATAAAATATATTCATAAATAATAAAATATTGCAACTTATATTTAAATAATTCGAAAATTCTTTTACACCTACTTTTACTTCTCTTCAGCCTTTTTATCCTTCGCTTCCTTTTCCTTCGGCTTCTCTGTTTTAACTTTCTCTTCCTTTGCTTTTTTCTTAGCCTCTTTCCTCTCTTCTTTCTTAGCCTTCTTCTTATCTTTACCCTTCTCTTCTTCAACAACTTTCTTCTTTCTTATTCTCTTAGGCCTTTCTGTTTTCTCTTTTGGTTTAGTGCTTCTGACTTCTATGCCTTTCTCTTTCAATGCTTCAGCAACATCTTCATGAGAAGCCCCTTTCTTTATCTTTAAGACTTCCCCTAAAGGCTCCAGGTGAAGAATATTGCACTTTCTTCTCCTTGTTTCACCATCTATAAGAACAAAGTTACCATCAAGAATATCAACAACAACACACTTTCCACCAGCGTCCCTGCCAGCAGTTTTTAAACACAATCTTCCAACTTCAATCATTTTTATTCCTCCAGTCTCCATCCAAAGAGTCTGTCACCAAAACCCGGGAGATTATTAAGTTATTTTTTTAGTTTATTTTAATTTTTTATTGATAATTTTAATATTGATTTTACTTTTTCCTTGCCTTTTCTACAAAAACCAATCTCATACATTTACTGCATAAAACACCGCCATAGGGTCTTTCAGGCCTCTTCTCTGTTTTGCTCATTGTCATCATCTTATGCGGCCTTTCTCTTGGCACGCCCTTCAGTATAGCCTTGCATCTACCGCACTTGGCCTTGCTTGGCTTCTTCCTCTTATAATGAATAACTGTTTTTCCGCCAGGCACTTTCCTGTACACTTTCCTCCAAGACCTCGATCTTTTGTTTGGTGCAGGCATTTTAATCCTATACGAGAAAATGTGTTTTATTTATAAAGCTTTGGATTGAAGATAATCTGCCTTTTCAGTAGACCTTCATCCATTTTCTCAATAAAATACTGAATACCAGAGAAAGTATAATATAAGTCCCCAACCATCCAATCTTCCAAAATCCCAGGTTCAGAACAATATTCTTCTCATTATCTATTTTTATCATGTTTATATTTCCGTCTCTAACACTTTTAATAGGCTCTTTGTATTCAAATTCTGTTGAAATTAGAACTTCTTTATTGTATTTCTGATTGTTAAAGTCATATTCCAGCAGATACTCTCCTGCATCACCCTTCAAGACCCACTTGATCTCACCATCTTTTACTTCTTTAACAGACCCCCCTTCAATAAATAAGCCTTCAGGAACACTAAGCGCTATCTCTCCTTCAGCATTTTTCTCGAAAATAACAGTTGTTGTAAAGTCCTGGTCTGGCAGGATAGGCGCATAAGCAAGATGCCCATTCATCCACCCAAATATTAATATTATTGGTAGAAACGTAAACAAGGTTGACTTCATAGAATGGCTCATATATTTCATATTTATCTTCATAGACCTTTTCTGAACCTCCATTGCTTTCTTGGGATCATGCTTCAATTCCTTAATCTGCTTTTGAAACTCTTTCATCTCAGCCTTCAAATCCTTCATCAGGCTTTGGTTCGTTGTAAACTTATATACCAGTGTTATAATCAAAGAAATCATAAATGACAGTATCACAACAGCCCACAGGATAGGCAGTTTGAGCAAAGGGATCAATACAGGGTTTAACAAATTATCAAATACCATTTTATTAATTTATTTTTTAATTAGTTTTTTTTATAATAGTTTCGTTTTAATAAATCTCTATCCTCCCATAAACCTTCTCATCATTGGATTCATATCCATCATGTGCTGCTGTGCTATCTCTTCATAAAGCCTGTAAACAATCATAACGCTAAGCAATATTCCGGTTCCCCTGCTCAAGGCCCCTGTCAAATCCGCCAGCCCTGCCAAAAAACCAACAGCCAAGCCACCCATGACAGTCAATGGCCATATATATCTGTTTAAGATTCTTTCCAGGATCCTCTCATCCTTCCTAAAGCCGGGTATTTGCAGGCCAGAACTCATCATATTCTTTGCCTGGCTTTTGGCATCCATGCCTGCTGTCTGTACCCAGAATATGCTGAAAATAACAGCTCCTACTATCATAAAGAGCAAATAAGCCAAAGCCTGCCACATTTCTGAAAAATTAAAAGAACCTGTTATAACACTCCTCACAACATTCGGGCTTTGTATAAAATAAACCAGCCCGGAGATTGGCTGCCCTGACGATTCGCTGAACCTCCCTAGCAAAGGAAATCCCCAGTTTTGCAGCAACCTGCCCCATAGCTGCATATTCGCCATCAACGCAGCCACCAGAATAACAGGAATATTTGATGTGTAAAGGAAGCTCAAAGGCCACCTTATTCCATGCCCCCTCACTCTCCCAAAACTCAATGGAATCTCTACCTTCATTGCCTGGGCATAAACCGAAATAACAAACACTAAAACAGTAGATAATAACGCTGCAAGCATTATGCCTGCTGTTGTAGGGTCGCCAGCTGCAAGGCTTTGGAATAAAGCAGGCACCGCTCCTATTGAATAAGTGACTCCTGCTAAACCAGTAGGTCCTGGCAGCCAGTTAAACGCCTGTATGAATATCTCCTTGCTAACCCCGGCTACAATAAATAAGCTCAATCCAGAGCCAAAACCCCACTTGCTCACTACTTCATCCATAAACAGGATCATTATACCTCCTAAAATCAATTGAAAAATTAATACAAGCTGCAACTGGAAATAAAATGCAGTGCCCTGGAACTGCGTAGCCGGAGCCAAACCACCCATAAAAACATAGATTGCACCCTCAAAAACAATGAAGAATATTGCAAGAAGTTTTTGAACTCCCTGGAAAGTCCTTTTGCCCTCAGGGCTTGTTAAATCAAATTTCAAAATACCGGATCCATTCAATAACTGCAGAACGATGGATGCAGTGACTATTGGCCCAATACCTAAGCTGATTATAGAGCCGAACTCCGCTCCTAAAATGATAGATAAATTCTGAAATTGCTGCAGGGCATTAACTCCAAGGCCAAATAAAGGCAATAAGCCAAGAAAATAAAAAATCACAAGAATAACTGCTGTCCACTTCAGCTTTTCCTTAAAGGAAAGCATCTTCTGAGTAGGCCCTTCAACTTCAGGCAGATTGTTCAAAAAAGTTTTCCAGACAGACATTTTAGATAAGTTTTCTATTCTTTCTCTTTAACTTCCTCTTTTTTTACTTCTGATAAGATTATTTCCCCGCCACTGCTTTTTATTTTCTCAACAGCTTTCTTTGAAGCATAAGGTACATTTATTTTAAGCTTATTTAATACCTTCCCCTTGCTCAATAATTTATTAAAGCCCAGCTTTACCATATCAACAATATAAAAATCTCCTTCTTTGGAAACAAGTTTTTTATTCAAAAAAGAGCTCAACCTCTCTTCTATTTCACTTATATTCACAGCTTTCACTTTTCTCTTAACGCCTTTGCTCTTAAATCCTGTTTTCCCAAAGTATTTCTCTTTCCAGAATTTTGGCTTAGTTGAATCTCCTCTTTTGCCGCTTCCGGCATTGCCCCTCCCGCCCCTATTTCCGGCTCCCCTATTCTTCTTCATGCTTCCATAGCCATGGGTTGTGGAGCCTCTCTCCTTTACCTTCTTCTTTCTTTTATTAACGACCATTATAACATCCTCTTGATTAAGTCATTTATCTTCTCGCCCATGTAGCCTAAAGCTCCTCCTTTGCTAAAAGAGACCTTTATGCCTTTCCTCGCAAAACCCCCTTTAGGCATATTCAGCCTGAAAAATTTCTTTATTTTTTTGCCATTAACTTCTGTAAAATCATTATACTTCACTTTTCCCTTCTTGTCTTCTTCTCTGCCTTTATACTCTTCCCCCCTTTTCTCAGCTAACAGCTTAAAAGTTTCATCATCTATCTCGCCCCAGGCAGTATAATCCTTGACCTTTTCCATCATACCCTTATACAGGCTATTATTTGGGACAACAACACAAACATTTTTTCTGTGTAGTCTTAAAAATTTCATTGCGTCATCTATACCTCTCTTTACACCGGTAAGGCCCCTGATCCTGATTACTGCAAGGTTTCCTTTACTTTCTTCCTTATCCACTTTCTTGTTCATTTTCTTCTTCCTTCACATTCGCAACATCCGTGCTTGAGATGCCTTCTACAAAATTTCCATATTTCCCGTGTATTTTCATCTCCATAAGCCTTCTTAAAGCATCAAAACATGCATTCACCAAATTCAGCTTTGTTTTTGTCTGCCCCAAAGTTTTTGACCAAATATCTTTTACTCCAGCCATCTTTAATATTTTTTTGCATTCCTCATCCACACATAATCCAGTGCCTCTTGGAGCAGGAATCAATTTGATAATTACAGAACCGCACTTCCCTTCAACAGCAAAAGGCATCGTATGTGCCTCCTTGCAGCCGCATTGCCAGCTACCGCACCCCCTCCTTATCTTTATTATATTCAATTTAGCATTCCTTATTGCTTTCTCTCTTGCAGGCACAGTCTCTTTGCTCTTCCCATAACCCACCCCGATATAACCATCTTCATTGCCCACAATAGCAAAAGTGGCAAATTTAGGTTTATTGCCTTCCTGCGTTTTCTTTTGGGTTTGCTTGAATACTCTCTTTGAACCGCCTCCAAATTTCCCTTTTGACTGCCCCACTAACAGTAAATCAGTGCTCAAATTTGGCAATAAAACATCGACAATCTGGTCTTCCAGTATTCTATCCCTCTTATCCAGAATCTGATCTATGTTCATTACCTCTCCGCTTTTTACTTTCTTGCCTAATGTAGTTTTTGGATTCCAGCCTTCTTTATCAAATTCCCTTTTTGTCTCTCTGGTTTCCCTTCTGGGGAATCTTCTACCTCTGCTTTTCTTTTCCATCTTTGCCCCCTGCTATATTATTTTTAACATCTTCAAAGCACTTTACAATCTGCAATGGATCAATGCCTTTTTTAGTATAGCTGCTGAATTGTTTTTCAAGAACTTCTTTGTCCTTTAGTTTCGATGCAAAATCACCAATATGTTTTCCCATAAGCCTGTCTTTAGAAGGCAATATTTTTGGATTATGCGCCACCTTCAATCCAGAATCCAGAATTCCTGCCAGGACAGCATAAATCCTTGAGCCATTTACAGAGGCATGCAGCCCAATATCCAGCACAAGCCCATCTATGCCCTGTTTTTTTCCTTTCTTCCCTAACAAAAACCCTGTAAGGTATGCAGCAGGCACATTCCCTTTATTAAATTTCCACCCTAATTTTTCAAGCTCGCCCGAATGGCAGGATAAAACTGTTTTGTCCCCTTTAGGAGCATATTCCACTATGTTAGCTTGTATATTTTTGAGTGATTTTCTGACTACAAGCCTCAATTTATTGGAAATCAGAATATTGAGCCTCTTCTTGTAATTAGTCCTGCCTTCCCTCTTCCTCCTGTACAATATCCTATGAGTCTTAGCTTTACTTTTCATTTTTTATCAAACCGCGCTCCCCCAAATGCAACTTAATATGCCTCTTGCTTCTGAAAAAGCCGCCTTTTATTTTCATGTAAATATTCTGGTAATCACTTTTGCTTATGACTTTTTTATCTCTCAAATTTTTTATAAAACTTCTTTGGATTCTTACCCGGTTTGCCCACGCTTTCTTTTTTGGGAGCCTTGCAGTTTTTTTGCCTTTTCTCGAGCCAACACCTCTCTGCCTGCCTTTTCTCCTCTGTTCTTTTCTTTTTCTGGCCCTTCCTTTCGAAACCCCTTCTGCAGCCTTTTTTATTATTGCTTTAACCCCTATCAAACCCCTTATATCTGCCTTGGTTATAGATTCTTTTATCTCATCCAAACTATCTGGATCAAACACAATTCTCTTCTCAGAGCATTTTAAAATCTGAGCTGCCAGCCTTTTTTGCACTTTTAATTTCATTTTCTCCGAAACCTTATCATTCTTTCTTTGTCAAAATCTTGTCCTTTTCTTCTTTCTCTTTTTTCTTTTTGTCTTCTTCTGTGAGCTTCTCAGCCAGTTTCTCATCTTTCTTTGGCTTTTCCTTTTTCTTCTCTTTTTTCTCCTTTAGCTTCTTCTGCTTCTCTTTTCTTTTGCTTAATCCTTCTTCAATTTTTTTCAAATACCCTTCAATATCTTTAATATTCAAAATTTCTATCCCTACCTCTTTCAGTTTCTTTACAACCTCATACTTTTTTCTCGAGCCGATTCTCTTTGAAATAACCGCGCCTTCAGTCTCTTTTTTTATTTTAATTATATCCTCTACTGAATTCACTATTGCCTGCTTTAAGCCGGTTCTATGCAGGCCCCTCACTTTTTTTGGAGCCCTGAAACCAATTGAAATTTTTTTAGGCTTGCCTTTAAACATGAGCCTCACTTTCGAATGCAGGCCGCGAGGCCTTCTCCACTTCTTCCCCAGCCTCTTTTTATGGAAGTCATGCCTGACAAAATTAGGTTTTTTCCCCTTCAGCTTTTTCCTTAACTCTAACATTTCTTTGATGCTCATTTTATTTCTTTTCCATCTTTATTAACCAGCCAAATACCATCCTGAAAAATTCTTGAATCATAACCTGTCCTTCTTGCCAATTGCTCTATATCTCCGCTTACCTGCCCTGCTAACTCTTTATTTGTGCTTTCAACCAGCACTTGGTCACCCTCAACTTTCACATTGACATCCTTCTTCAGTTTCAAAATTCTTGGAATTTTCTCACCAAGAAAATTCTTGATTATTAAATCCTGGCCGCTTACAGAAACATTCATTGGAAAATGCCCTGAACATATTTTCAAAGCATACTTGTGCCCTTCGCTAACACCCTTAACCATGTTCTTTAAATGCGCAACAAAAGAGCCAATAATCTTTTTTTCCCTCTTTGTGTTTCTTACAGCTTTAAAAAAAACCTCATTGCCTTTCAATTCCACTTTTGTGTATGGATTATTGAAGCTCTTCTTCAATTCGCCCTTCTGGCCTTTTAATGTTAGTGTAGTGCTGTCAAGACTGGCTGAAACACCTTCAGGCAATACAACCTTGCCTTCTATTCTTTTCTTTTTTTTGGCTTTTTCCATTTTTAATAGCAATAGCCTATCAGCCTCCCACCTATGCCTTTTTTCTTTGCATCATAGTGGGTCATAATGCCCTGAGTCGTTGCAACAAAAATAATGCCCATATCTTTTGCAGGAAGGTACCTCTTCTCAAACTTTTCATAACCATCGCTTCTTAAACTGTACCTTGGCTTTATCACGCCGCATTTGTTTACCCTGCCTAAAAGATTTAATTGAATGCAATTGCCTCTGCCATCCTCGACTTCTTTGAAGTCTCCAATATATCCATGCTCTTTTATAACTTTCAAGACCTCTTTGATCAGCTTTGAAACAGGCTTGATCATGCACTCATTCCTTCCTATCTTCTCGCTGTTCAGTATAACCGATAAAGCATTTGATAATGGGTCATTTAACATATAACCAACCTCCATACACATTAACTATATTTTTTGAACCCTAATTTTGGGGCTATTTCCCTAAAGCACTGCCTGCAGAGATTTAAGCCGTATTTGCCTATATGGCCGCGTATTCTGCCGCATCTCCTGCACCTATTTAGGCTGGTTGCAAACCTTCTTTCTTTTGGGGAATTATGTTTTACAAACTTAGCCATCTTGACAGGTTTTGCTTTCAGCTGCTTGAAAACCTTTTTATAATCACTGTATGTCATTTTCTTCTTCACCTACTTGAACATCAAATTCTTTTTTCATAAAATCAATTGCCGCTTGTTGGCTTATTTTATGCTTCTTAGGTATTTTTCTTTTCATTAACCTTCTTCTGCTTATCCTATATCCTGCTCTTTTTAGCCTTACACATACCTGCAGGCCCATAATCCCTATCTTGGGGTCATATTTTGCGCCTTCTATATCAATATACTCTGCTATTCCAAATGATATGTTCCCGTTATTATCAAATTGGCTTACTTTTAGTGTCTTGTCTTTCGCACCCAATAATCTTAAAAGCAATTTTCTTGCATTCCCTTTCCTCAAAGTAACTTTACAGCCTATTGGCAGCCCTGGCCTTAAGCCCCATTCCTGCAGCCTCTTGTTGGTGATTGTTTTGACTGGTTTAGCCTCTGTAATATTCTTTAATAAGACAAGAGCATTATCTAGTTTGGACTTGTCCTTGCCAACCCCTACATTGAGGATTACCTTTTCTATCTTTACATCTCTCATAAGATTCATCTTGACTCATCACTTCCTTACAGATATAATCGGTTTCTCTACCCCGACAACAAAGGCATATTCCTTCAGGGTTTCAAATACTCCCTCGCTGCTTTTGTATTTTATTTTGCCTCTGCTTATGGCCTCAACCACGCCGCACACCCCCAGATGTTTGCCCCCCGTCAGATAAATCAGCTTGCCTTTTTCAAGTTTTAAGTGATCTTTAATATTGTTTCCGGGCATTTCTATAACAAGAGTATCTCCTAATTTGTATACATCTTTATCCACCAGCAGGTTTTTACCGTCATACAGGTTCAACTGCACCTTCTTGCCAATTTTTTTCTTGCCGACAATCTTGCAGGGCTTCAGATTAGCTTCATTCTTTTCTATCTTGACTAAACCAATCTTCTTTCCATTAAAAACAACCCTGAATGCTTCTTTTGTTTCTTTTACTTCAATAATATCAAAAATACCCACAGGAAATTTATGGTCCTTTCTCCTAACGCCATCTACAAGAACATTATTGTTCAATAAGATGCGCTTTACTTCTTTTGAATTAGAGGCAGTTTCCAGCAAATCCCTGAATACCAAGACCAAGGGCACACTTGATTTTAATGAGTGCGGGCCTGGACTGGGCTTTGCAACAAATTTTATTCCTTTTCTTTTCAAGCTCCATTTTTTTGGAGCACTCAATCTTTTCAAGTGACTCATTTTGTTTTGCCCCTCTCCAGCATTTTTCTTCTCATTTTATCATCCAAATTTAATTCAGTAATTATAAGGTTTGAAGGTTCAAATGGATAAGTCGCCTTTGTCCCGTCTTTTTTCGCAATCTCCACACCCTCAATATAGACCTTTGATTTTTTTAAATCGATTCTTTCGATTTTTCCTTCATGCTTTCTGAATTGCCCTCTTAACACCTTTACTTTGTCTCCTTTTTTCAGGCTAAAATTCCTCTTTTCATGCTTTTTCCTCAGGTCTTTCGAGACAATAGCTCTCATAAACTTCTGTTTTATATGCAAAGGAGCATTGTATCTGTACTTGCGCTGTTTTCTTTGCTGCTTGCTGCTCTTCCATTTTATTGAAAATTTCTTTTTCATACTATACCACCATACTGGCTACCTTTGCAATGCCCGGCCACCTCTCGCAAGCCTCTTTTGCAATGGCCCCTTTGAATATTGTGCCTTTTGGATTTCCTTTATCATCTTTTAAAACAACTGCGGCGTTATCTTCAAACTTGATTCTTGTGCCATCAGCTCTTCTGTAATCCTTTTTTTGCCTCACTATGACTGCAAAAACAGTCTGCTTTCTCATGTCAGGCCTGCCTCTCCTTACAGATACCATCACTAAGTCGCCTACACCGCAGGCAGGCATCCTGCCCTTTACAGTTTTTAATCCTATGACTGTAAAAACCTTCACCACTTTAGCTCCCGAATTATCGCAGGTTTCTATTTCACTTCCTACAGGGATCCCCCTGGTTATCTTAGCTTTTACCGGCTGCATCTTCTTCTCCTTTAGCGTTTTCTTTCTCTGTTTTCTCTTCCTCAGTCTTCTCTTCTTTCTTAATATCTGCTTTTGATTCCTCTCTTGCTTCCATCTTCTCTTTGAATCCCTTTTCCTTGCCCAAAACCTCTATAATCACCAAATTCTTTGTTTTGCTTAAAGGCCTGCATTCTACAATTTTTACCAAATCTCCGTCTTTTGCATTTATACATTCCGGATTATGCGCCTTGACCTTGCTTCTCTTCTTTTCATACCTTTCATACTTCCTTAAATACTGCCTTCTGTTCCATTCAACCAGAGCGGTTCTTTGCATTTTGGTTGAAATCACTGTACCGATAAAGTTCCTCCCTCTAGTCATTAAATTGCCATGAAAAGGGCAATTCTCATCATTGCATTTTTTTAGGCTTTTTTTCATAATTTCACCCTATCTTCCGGCCTTGCAACTATCTCGCTCCCTTCAATGATAATCTTTTCATTGTTAATTGCAAATTCCATTTTGCTGTTTTTTTTGATAATCTTTTTAATGCCCCCTTGGGTTTTTATTGTAAGCATATTTTTTGTTTCATCTATTATCTTTCCACACATATTCTTTCCAATAATCTTCACATTCATCCCTATAAGCTCTTTTTTCAAGAGCTCTTTGAGCTTTTTTTCCATCCTATTCTAGTTCTATTGTATCCGGCGGAAAACCGACACCCATCAGGACCTTTTTTACCTTATTTTTGTGGTCCCCCTGCAATTCTATTTTGCCTTCTTTTGATGTCCCACCGCATGCAAACTCACTTTTAAGTTTCTTAGTCAAATCCTTGAAGTCGATCTCTTTTTCATCAATCCCTTCTATTATTGTGTAAACTTTCCTGAATTTCTTCTTTTCAAGGTACACTCTGATTTTTTGACTTTCTTTTGCTATTGTCTCACAAACACAAAGCTCTTTTACAAGGCCGCATTTTGGGCAAACTTCAGTCATGCTTTTTTCTCAACCTCCTTCTCTTTTGTGGCAGGCTTATCTCTAAGCGCTGTCAAAATTTTTGCTATTGTTTTTTTTATAGCTTTGACCTGCCCAGGGCTTTTTGGAGTAGTGCCTATTGCAACCTGGGCATTGACTTTAATCAATTCTTTTTTTAATTCGGATAATTTTGTATTCAAACTTTCGCTGTCCATATTCCTGATCTCTTTCGCTTTCATTTTTTACTCTTCATTCCGCTTTCTCTTTTTTTCTTCTTCCTTCTCTTCAGCCTTTTTATCCTTCCCTTCCTTTTCCTTCGGCTTCTCTGTTTTAACTTTCTCTTCCTTTGCTTTTTTCTTAGCTTCCTTTTTCTTAACTTCTTCTTCCCCTTCCGCTTCTTTTTTATCGCTCTTTTTAATATCTTCTTTTGCCTCCACTTCTTCCTCTCCTTCTTTGACCTCTTCAACTATTTCTTCCTTCTCCTCAATCAATTCTATATTATCAGGTAATTTAGTGGTAGGAGGCATAATCTTGATTTTAACACCAACAACCCCTTTTTTTAACTTGGCTTGAACATCAGCGGTATCTACCCCCGTTATTGAAATATCTCCGCATTTTTTTAGATAACCTGAATAAAATCTCCAGCTTTTAGCCCTGCTGCTCGGGACTTTTCCGCTGATTATTATTTCAATGCCTAATGCTCCCGAACCCATAACCTCTCCCATCATCTTATGGCCAATAGATTTGAATCTCTGCGATCCAAATCTTTCCAGAAAATCCACGATTCTTTCAGCAACTATATTGGCATCCAAACTAAGATTTTCAACTTCATTGATTTCTATCTGCGGATTTTCAAGATTAAATTTCTTTTTCAGGTTTTTTGTTAATTGCTTTATATTCTGGCCCCTTCTGCCAACTATCAGGCCGGGCCTCGAAGCATAAATTGTTATTTTCTCTCCCAATGGGGTCTTGACCATTTTTGTATGGCTATGCCCAACATTACTCAGGCTGTCTGAAATATACTCCTCAATTTCATGCTCTTTTATTTTCTGCAAAACGAATTTTCTCTCAATCATTTTTCTTCTCAGCTAATTTCTTTCTTCCTTCATCTTTTTTCTTCACTTTTTCCACTTCCGCTTCTTTTTTATCGCTCTTTTTAATATCTTCTTTTGGCTCCTTCTTCGTCTTTTCCGCAACAATAATCTCTACATTTGTTCTTTTCATTTCTCTTCTTCTCTTTCTTCCATAGTGCCATGCTTTGCCCCCTTTATGGGAGCAGATATGAGTTATTGTCAAATTTGATGTATTCAAACCCTTGAATTGAGCATTAGCCTCCACAGTTTCTAATAAGCTAATCAGCTCTTTTGAAACCTTAAGCGGAAATCTGCCTGCTCCGATCTTTTTTTTATGGCCCATATCGCTATTAAATCTTTTAAAAGGCATAGCCATCTTCTTTTCTGAGATTTTTTTCAGAGCACCTTTGGCATAAGCAACATTCTTGCCCCTGATAAAATTACAGGTCTCCACTGTCTGCTTGAATGATATTGGCAGATTCCTTCCCATTGCCTTCGCCATATGCTCCTTATCGAATTTTTTTGTTGCGTAATTGACCATTTTACTTGACTGATAAGCTTGAACTTGACCTTGTAGATCCTATTCCTGGTGCTGAATGTGCTACTTTTTTTCTTGTAATGACAAACTCCCCCAGGTAATGCCCTATCATCTCCTCAGTTATTCTTACAGCTGTAAACTCTTTTCCACTATGTACTTTCACCATAGTACCAATCATTTCAGGCACTATTATCATATCCCTGCAGTGCGTTTTAATATCCTGGCCCCCACTTTTTATATTTTTCAGCAGCCTTTTTTGCTGGTCAGTAAATCCCCTCTTCAATGACCTTCTTTGTCTTGCAGGCAATAATTCCTTAAACTCATTTATGCTTATATTTTTCAGTTCCTCTTGCGTTTTTCCCCTGTATGTAAATTCTTTTTTAGCCATTTTCTTACTTTTTTCTCCTGCCTGTTCTTTTAGGCGCTATCTTGCCAACTTTTCTTCCAGGGGGCGCATCCCTTGATGATTGGGTAGGCCTTCCCTTATTTCCAGAGCTGCTTCCTCCAAAAGGATGGTCAACAGCATTCATTGAAGTTCCGGATACCTTAGGCCATAATTTATTCTTCGCTCTCATGGCATAATACTTCACACCAGCTTTCAAAAACGGTTTATCTTTTCTTCCGCTGCCTGCAATAACACCAACAACCGCTCTGCAGTCAGACATGAACTCTCTTTTTTTGTTTGAAGGTAACTGGACAACAATCTTATTTTTGAATTTTGAGACTATCTTTGCAAAAGCTCCCGAAGTCCTTACAAATTTGCCCCCATCCCCAGGGTTCCCTTCAATATTGTAAACAGGAGTCCCTTCAGGTATATTCTTTAAAGGCAACGTGCTTCCAACTCTTATCTCTGCCTTATCACCCATCCCTATATCATCCCCTACTTTGACACCTTCCGGAGCCTGAACCAATGTTTCATCCCCATTTTCATATTTTACCTGCATCAAAGGAGCGCTATGTCCTCTGCAGTGCACCAGATCAACAATCTCTCCTTCCACATTCTCTTTCACGTGCCTGGCATGTTTAGCCTTGCCTTTATACTTGAAATTAGGCGCCCTATATGTTGGGCTTCCTTTCCCCCTCCTCTGCTGTATTAAATTTTTGCCCATTTAAACCACTTCAAAATCACATTAAACCTAATTTAGTAGCAATATCAATTGCAGGTGTTTTTTGCGAAAACCCCACATACGCTCTTTTTTTACCATCACGATCATTCAATGTTTTCACGCTAACAACTTCCGCCTTGAACATTTCTTCTATCGCTTTCCTGATGTCATTTTTATTTGCCTTTTTATCTACAACAAAGACTAATCTATTTTCGGCTTCCATCAGCCTTATCGATTTTTCAGTTGATAAAGGATACTTTATTATTTTGTATGGATCCATCTTACTCTAAAAACAATCCTCCTTTGCTTAAAATATCAATTGCTCCTTCGCTCCATAAAGTTGCCCTTCCCGGATTTGTTCCAGGGGCTAAAAGCTCTGCATTCAGTTTTTTTACTTCAATAATCTCTACACCGGCAATGTTTTTAGCAGCTTCAACTGCTTTGCATTTTTTTGAAACGACAATTAAAGGGCCCTTTTTCTTTACATACTTTCTCCCCCTGCTTTTGCCTTTTCCAGCCCTTATACTTTTCTTAGCAACCCTTTCCAGCTCTTCTCCAAAACCGATATTTTCTAAAAAATCCCTTACATCTTTTGTCTTGCTTAAACTCTCAATTTTTATATCCACAATAAAAGGATAGCTTTCTGGGATGATGTGCCCTCTTTCTTTGACAATATCCTTCAATACAGTCGCGCTTATAGCCCCCCTTATAGCCTTCCCCCTTTCTTTTTCATTTATTTTTTTCTTCCATGACTTTTCTGCTTTTGGCGGATGCGCTCGTCTTCCTCCAACAGTCCCGGGTGCAAAAGCTCCTGTCCAGTTAAACCTTGTTCCGCTCCTGCTCATTATTTTTCTTGGAACTCTTGAAATGCCGTGGCCATACATCCCTCTGTACTTATGCCTTCTTTTTGATAAAAGTGCAGATGCTCTTTTGCCGGCCTCGGGGCTTGCGCCATAACTTTGCCTTTTATTGCTCTGGATAGTCAGTACAGCCCTTTTTATCAAGTCAGGCCTTATATCCTCATTAAACTGGCTAGGCAAATCCCTCTCCTTCACTTTCTTGTTTGAAATATCAATCACATTTAATTTCATTTTAATTTCCCTGTTTTGATACTATGCTTGAGTATGATACAATTGGCGCTTCTGCAGGTATTTTTTTACTCTGCCTTATTGTATGATTAAACCTGATCAGTCTTTTAGCAGGACCGATAATAGAACCTTTTACCAGAATGTAAGGGTTCTTTACAGCACCATACTTTAAGAAACCCCCTTTTTGTGCCACTTCCTCTGGCTTCTCTCCTATCTTTATCAGCCATTTATTATATTCCGTCCTTAAATGATAGCCCATCTTGCCTGCATGCGCTACTCTCCACATAAAATGGCCTTGCCCTTTCCATCCGCCTAAGCTTCCCGGGTTTCTTCTGTTTTTTTCCGACTTGTGCCTCTTTAAACTAATCCCGAACCTTTTAACAGGCCCCTGAAAGCCCTTCCCTTTTGTTATAGCATGCACATCCAGCTGCTGGCCTGCTGTAAAAACTTCACCAATGTTGATTTCCTTGCCTAATTTTTCCTGGGCATATTTTAGCTGCTCCTCCTTGCTGCCACCTAAACCAATTTCAAAAATTTCCGGTTTTTTCTTTATCCCTGTTAATTTAGGCTGCGTATAAACCATCAGCCTTATCATATCATAGTCTTTGATATCCTCTATCTTTTTCTTGATATTTTTAGGAATAGTAATCTTTCTGCCTAGCTCCTTATCAACCTTATCAGCAAAAACCTCAGAAACAAGCTTTAAACCCTCTGTATTTTTTTTATAGAATTTTATAGAAGCAGTTTTTATTGGTGGACACTCGATGATTGTCGCAGGACAGAAAATTTCTTCGCCCTTTGTCAACGAAGTCTTTCTGCTGTCATTGATCATCAGATGGGTCATTCCCACCTTGTAGCCTGCAAAGCCCAACGGCTTAACATCTTTACTTTTAGCCCAAGACCTAATTCTAGCATAACTCCTCTTGGCCCTTTTTCTTGGCCAGAACTGCAAACTTCCCTTTCTTGGTTTCCTGATGTTAGGCATTTTATTGCGTCAACCACCTCTATTTGGCGTAGATAGATATCAATAAGCAATATCTATCTTGAAAAAAGCCTTTTTCTGAAGTTCTTTTATAGAAAACAGTCTGGAACTGTACTGAAAAGAACTTCTTTTCAGGCTCGTTTTACAACATAGTATTTGATTATAAACACTATCTAAAGATAGTTGAGAATTATAGATTTATTTATAAATGTTACTGTTTGTTCTTCTTGTTTCCCTTATTCAAATACTTCCCTTTCCTCACCGCATACGTAACCGGATTCTTGATCTTATTGCATAAATTATCGGGTTTGCAAACACCAATATCAACATAGTACATCTTATTGCTGCAATTTGGAGGCAGTATCTTTTTCTTTTGCTGTTTATGATATCTTATCTGCCCCACAATTGAAACCTCCCTTAAAGGCTCTTCCAGTTTTTCATTCCACTCTCTAAGATATTTCTCAATCTTGTCATACTCCCATCCGCATGACGTAAGAAAATTTGTCAGGATAAACAGTGCTCTCTTCCTGCCGTCTTTTAATTGCCCGGATAACGCTTTTATGCATGGGGGAAACAGATGTTCAGGCACTTCCCCTATGCTTTCATACACTCTTTCAGGGATTTTTTCTTCATCCCCTTCTTTGCCCTTAGCAAACTCCAGGGATTCATGCACTAATTTTCTCAGCTCTCCTTTCTTTACGTTTCCTCTGTCCAGAAACCTCCATTTAGATATCTTAACATTCTCTGGCTTGGCATATTTTTTATCAAATTTCAAAACCTTTTCAGGGTTAAAAGTCCTTGAAACCAGCTTTGATTTTTCATGCAGGGAATAAGGCATCCTGTAAAGATGCCTTGAAGAGATCAATAAAGTATCTACATCAATGATTGAAAGCGGATCGAAAGTTGAGCGATAACTGTTTGAGCCGCATTTACATAAGCTTTTTTTGTCTTCTATCCTCTCCATCAGTACATTGCATTTTTCACACTTCATAAAATCAGCATCATTGTTCTTTACAGAAGACTGGCATTTTGGGCAGATAAATTCCCTATCTGCTTTTTTTATTTCTTTTACCCCTTTTCCGCATTCTGAACATACCTTTTTTGTAAGCTCACTAAATCTTTTTGAAGTAATCTTCTCAAGGTCTTTTATGGATTTTTTGATCTGGCCTCCGAATGTGATGCTGTTGTCCTCATTAACTTTTGTGTATTTTTCATCTGCACTTATCATCTCCAGCAAAAAAGAGGCTATTGCCCTTGGCAGTTCAGGGAACAAACTCTCTGTTTTTTTCCCATCTACTTCTTTAGGAAATGCCTCAAACGGCACCCCTATATGAAATCCTTTATTGCCTGAAAATTTTATTGATGTGGACTCTACTCCAAAATCTCTTAAAGTTCTGACCATCAACCATGTTATCATCTTTGAAATTTCCCAGTACGGGCAGTCAATGTCCAAAACCAGATCCCACCCTTTCCTTAAGCTCTCTAAGTCTTTTCTCCTCATAGTGGGGTCCAGCTGCAGAGGATTCTTCCACAACTCCTCAGATGCGTGAAAAGAAGTAGCACCTTGTTTTGCCAGCTCTAAAATATCCGCCGGATGCTGCAGGATATCAGGCCTTTTCCCGAACTGGTCATTGAACCTGACAGCAACCTCCCTGTCTTGGGCATTATGTATAATCTCTTCCTGGATATCTTTCCTCTTATAGTAGCTTAAGGTAGTGCTTATTGGAATCATAATAAGGAGTAAGCCAGAAGAATATATAATCTTTTTTATTAGGATGATAAAAATTGGATTTTTATCAATAATTTTAAATAAAAATCAACTAACTATGCTCCTTTATGC
>CAZPFO010000004.1:0-66032 GCA_964585935.1 uncultured Methanosarcinales archaeon
TGTTTTCTTTCTTCATAGGAAATCGCCTCACGATTTCCCCCACAAGCAGCCTAACAGCTGCTGTGGTTTATATTTTTAGCGATTATTTTCTACAGTGCCGTTTTTACCAATAAATTTAAAAATCAGAGATTATCCCTGCTAAACGCTGCCCTTAGAATGGGATTATACAACCTTGGTTGTATAACATTATGCTATGGGGTAGCTTGGAGCTATAGCAAAACTATGGCGAGCAAATTATCCTTTCTGGTTTGGGCAAGTAAAGGGCATCCTTTGCAGAAAAAAACCAGACGACCCCGGTTCAAATCCGGGTAGCCCCATTTTATTAATTTTATTACATTCAATATCAAAGGTAAGATTTATAAATAAAACACTAATCCTACGATACTATGGCAGAAGTTCAAAAATTAGGCTCTGTTAGAAGATTCGGAGCGAGATATGGCAGAAAGCCAAAGAAAAAGCTAGCCAAGATAGAAAAAGAGCTGAGAAAAAAACAGAAATGCCCTTACTGCGGTAAAGTCCAGGTTAAAAGGCTGGCAGTAGGCATATGGCATTGTAGAAAATGCAAAGCGAAATTCACAGGCAAAGCCTATTCTATAAGGAAAAAAATAGCAGAAAAGGCAACTGAGGAACAAAAAGTTGAAAACGAGGGTGCTTAAGATGGTCGAATATAAATGTTTTAACTGTAGCAAGAAAGTAGCGGTGGATTATTTAAGAAAAAGAGTGAGATGCCCTTACTGCGGCAGTAAAATGCTGTTTAAGCCGAGAAGCGTCTCGACAAAAGTGAAAGCAAGGTAAAAATGGAAAAAGAAACAGAAGAAAAAATAAGCCAGCTTCAATTGATTGAGCAAAGCCTTCAGAATCTGCTTATTCAAAAACAGCAGTTTCAGTTGCAGGTATCTGAAATAGACGCAGCTTCAAAAGAGCTGGAAACATCTGAAGAAGCATATAAGATAGTGGGCAATATAATGGCTTTGGGAAAAAAAGAAGATTTGCAAAAAGACTTGAAAGAAAAAAAAGAAGTTGTTGAATTAAGAATCAAAAGCTTTGAAAAACAGGAAATGCAGGTAAAAGAAAAAGCCTCAAAACTGCAGGAAGAGATTCTGAAAAAGATAAAAAAGTAAAATGAGTGATAAAGAAATAGATAGTGTTTTAGAAACCCTTGCAGAACTTGAGGAAGATACGACTGTTCCAAGAAATGTGAGATTAAAAATACAAGGTATCATAAAAAATTTAAAAGAGAATACTGAAACTTCAATAAAAATAAGCAAAGCCTTAAACGACATTGATGAAATTGCAGACGATGTCAATCTGCAGTCTTATACCAGAACCCAAATATGGAATGTTGTGAGCATATTGGAGAAAATAAGCAAATAAAATGGTTAAGTTCCCGGAAGCTGAAGCAAGAAAATTCAGGAATGTATTTATGTGCAAGAAATGCAAGACTAAGATTAAAGCCCCTAATCTGAAAATCAGCCAAGGCAAGATCAAATGCAGGAGATGCAACAGCCATGCATTCAGGGCTGTTAGGAAGAAGTAATTAATTTCTCAAATAGGAATATTTAAAAAGATACGTTCTTTTTTTATTATTATGAATCGAAAAGCTAACTTTCTTTTTACTATATTATTTGTAGTTTCATTCTCGTATTTTGCATTCAATAGCTATATTAATTTTGACACTATGAGCGCTGTCTTATTCTTATTGATCATGGGATTCTTAGTCATTCGGAATAGAAAAATGCTTGATTTCCAGATTCTGCTAAAAATATCTAAGCTGCCATTAGTCTACGCAGTATTATGGAAAACTAAATTTGGGTTAAAGTTCATGGATAAAGTAGCCAGCAAATACAGGGAATTAATCAAATTATTGGGATATTGTTTTGTTGGTTTTGGTTTTTTTGGTATGATCCTTATATCAGTTAATATTATATTTATGTTGTTCAATCTTTTTGTTTCACCAAAGGAAACTTCTCAGGGTATAGCTTTAGTTTTGCCATTGACAAACATTCCTGGAATAGGGTATCTTTCCTTTTGGTATTTTTTGATAACAATATTTGTAACAGTTTTGATACATGAATTCGCACATGGAATCGTTGCAAGAGCGCATAACGTGCCTGTAAAATCGAGCGGATTAGGGGTATTCTCTCTGATTCTGCCAATATTTCCCTTGGCCTTTGTTGAGCCGGATGAGAAAAAACTTCAGAAGGAAAAAGACATTGTCCAATACTCGATATTCTCAGCAGGGCCTATGGTGAATATAATCTTTGCTTTTCTTATTTTGTTTTTGACCGCACAGGTTATAATTCCTATCGAAAACAATATCACCCATCCAATTGGTTTTTCATTTAATGGTGTAATGGAAGATTATCCTGCAAAAGAAGCAGGTATGCAGCCAGGAATGATAATCAATGAGGTGAATGGTATTGAGATTTTGACTTATCAGGATTTCTCTGATGAATTAGGAAAACTAAAGCCCGGCCAGGAATTAACTATAGGAACAACCAGCGAGACATTCAATATAATTACAAAACCTTCTCCGGATGACCCAGAACAAGGGTACATAGGAATCCTTGACATAAGGAATGAAAGAAGGATCAATGAAAAGCAGAAAGCATTTGGGGGTGTTTTCTTTTGGCTAAGAGGGCTGATAAAATGGTTTTATTTCCTTAATCTTATAATCGGACTAATGAACCTATTGCCATTGATGGTAACCGATGGTGGCAGAATGCTAAAAACAGCTCTGGAGAAGATATTTACTGACAGTAAGAAAGCAAATAAAGCATGGGTTTTTATTGGGGCAATATTCATATTCACCTTATTGTTCGCATTAGCTGTAAGATATAGCTTTGAATTCTTTTCTTTTATTGGGTTTGGTTGATTTATATGAAGATTTAAATATAAACTAAAAAAACATTATTATTATGCTCTCTATAATTTTAATGGAACCAGAACTCTCGGAAAATGTCGGCTTTGTAGCCAGAGCCATGAAAAACTTTGATTTTAAAGACCTTATTCTAATCAACCCTAAATGCAATCTTGATAAAGCAATAAAAACAGCAAAGCACGGCGAAGACATTATCAAAAAAGCAAAAATTAAAAAATTTGACTATCTAAAAAGATTTGATTATTTAATTGGTACAACAGCCATATTAGGAACTGATTATAACACCCCGAGAAACCCCATCAATCCCGAACAACTATCTGAAAAATTATCAAATATAAACTCAAAAAAAATAAAAACAGCATTATTGATTGGGAGGGATGGCTCTGGGCTGAATAACAAAGAAATAAACATGTGCGATATCTTAGTAACAATCCCTGCTTCAAAAAAATACCCTACCCTAAATGTAAGCCATGCTTCTGTAATTTTATTCTATGAGTTATCTAAAAATAAAAAAAATAAATCTAATGAGCACATAAACTTCGCAACAAAAAAAGAAAAAGAGGTAATTTCAGATTATATAAACAAAGTATTGAACAGATTAGAATTCAAAACAAAAGAAAAAAAAGACACCCAGAAAAAAGTCTGGAAAAGGATCATTGGCAAGGCCTTATTGACTAAAAGAGAAGCATTCTCTGTTATGGGATTTTTTAGGAAAATAATAAAATAGAATTATTTAACATTTCACTTCTTCTTCTCAAAATATTCCCTAGCCCTATCATTCCCAACAGCTTTTGCCTTATCTCCTAAAGCATAATAAATCTTCTCAGCTTCGCCCCCCCAGGAATAGTTTCCTTTTTCTTTCTCTATTTTATCTACTTTAAACTCCCCTAAATCAGTCCCTTTCTTGAGATGATAGTAGATGGACCTCATAGTTACTTTTGGAAAAATATTAATGTAAGCCTTATAGATCTCATAGCCATACCCTCTTTTCATAAAATAAAGAATCTCGACTATATTCTGCCTTATCTCTGATTTTATTGGTCTTCCCCTTGGCATTTGAACACCCCTTTAAGTTTCTAAAAATTTTTATCTTTATATAGTTTTCTATATTGAAAAAAAAGAAGAAAAACAGGCATATTTATATACAATAAAAAATAAACAATAGGACAGTATGGCAAAAATAAAGATAGTCATTTTAGGGATAGGCATTGCAATAGTTTTAGCCTTCTTTATAGGGTATGGAATTGACACATTCTACAAAAATCCAAAATATGAAGACTTCTGTGGTGAACGAGGATTCAAAACTTATGATAATCAGAAAGAATGTGAAGATAAGGGTGGCAAGTGGACTCAGTTTGAAGAAAGAGCAATACCAATAAAACCAGTTGAGATTAGCCAGTATTCATGCACAAAATCCTTTGAAAAAGAAGATGGAACTTTTGATTTTAATTGCCAATTAACCACTGAAAAAGATACTGGCCATTGCGAGATAGACTTTTACTGCAGAGAAGAATATAATAATGCAAGGGATGTTTACAACAGGAATGTTTTTGTAATCAGTATAATTCTTGGATTGATTGCAATTATTGCCGGAACATACCTAAATCTTACATCAGTCTCTGCCGGAATAATGGGCGGCGGAGTCTTGGCGATTATCTATGGCTCACTAAGGTACTGGGCAGATATGAACGAATACTTTAGGTTCACAATATTAGCAATTGCATTAGGAGTTCTGGTATGGATAGGGTATAAGAAGTTTAAGAAATAAAGTGATTAACCTCCATCATAATCAAATCCCCACTTCTCTAAATCTCTCTTAATATATTCTTTTTGCAAGTCATAAACAGTTGTATAAAGATAATCCTGGTGCCATAATCCAAATGAGGATATATTCTTTTGAATTGATTTAATAAGATCCATTGGCTCTATTCGCGGTTTTGTCATAAAAAACAGAAAAAACATTGAATCATAAACTTTTATTGTAATATCAATCAATTCAAATTTATTAGAAATAGCATTTAAAGCGTTTCTTAACCCTTCTTTATTTTTTATGATTTCTCCATCAGCGATTTTATGTGCATAAAGGTAGCCACCTTGACAAACACACGAACTGAATTTATAGGTTTTTCTCACCGTTATCATCCGATATTTTGGTATAATCTACTATAAAATCCCTATCCTGAAGCGGCCTATCTGATTGCAAGAATAAATTGCTTATCAAGACAGTACTGCATTTTTTGCAAACTCCGTAAATAATCCATGAAATAATATTTTTCTCATCGTCTTTTACATCGGCTATCCTCATATCCATATTCTTTCCGCATTTATGTTTGCCAGCCATTATTCTGATTTCAGCCATTTTTATGCCAATTAATTGACTCCAATATCCGTTGTATTGCAATATCTAAATGTTCCCTTTCCTGAATCTGCATTATTCCCTTAAATTCTCTTAATTTATTGTATCTATTGAAAACCTCCTCTGCAAAATCATTGACATGTATCTTTTTCTTTTTTCTCCGATTATAGTCTTTTGAAAGAGTCAATAAATCTTCAGATTCAATATGCAGCAATTCGTGTATTAATATATTTTGCACAATTTCCTTTCTTAAAGCGATATTTTTTATTTTTTGCAAATCCTGATTGATTAAAATCTTAAACTCTTTGGGTTTCAGCCTTCTTTTTTGCACATTATTTGATTCCCCAAGAATTAAAGCCTCGGCATCAAAATCCAGCTTTTGCTCAATCTTAGACTTAACACAGCCTAAACTCTTTCTGCTCATTTTTTTATATTCTGTAGAAATCTTCTTCCTGCCAAGATTAGGAAAGACTTCTTTTACTTCGTTTAGCCATTCGGTGCACTCGTTTTTATTTATCATCTCCGCTTACCCCTTCAGTTTCTTCGATAGTTTTAATAATGAATTTTATTGCTTTATCTTTTCTCATTTTGTGTACCCTTTCTTCCTTCAATTCAACTAAAAGAACTTCTTTTGAATACATAAATCCCATAAATACGATTAAAAATCCAATTAATATCATATAAATAAAAATACCGGGTCCAAAATAATTCCCATTGGCTGCTTCAGAAATAAATTGAAAAAGTCCAACAAATAGCGAAACAATGAAGCTAACCATAAATGCTTGGAATAATCCTGTATTTCTACGTAATTGGTATAGTTTTGCTCCTTTAATTTCTTTTAATATTTTTTCTGGGTCTCTCATAATGAATATTAATTATTAAATATTTAAATAACTTTCTCAACAAAACTAATTAATCCTTAGCCTCCTAGAATATCCCGTGCTCAATGCTTCTTCCTTCTCAATTTTTTCTCAGCTTCCAACACACTCAAAGTAGTCTTAATAACAGCATCTGGGCTTAAAGACATAGAATCAATTCCGCAAGAAACTAAAAACTGTGCAAACTCAGGGAATGAACTCGGAGCATCGCCGCAGATCCCAATCTTCTTCTTATTCTTCTTAGCAGTTTTTATAACAGATGCTATAAGTGTCTTAACAGCCATATTCCTCTCATCATAAATATGGCTTACAAGTTCCGAATCCCTGTCAAGGCCTAAAGTCAGCTGGGTTAAATCATTGCTGCCTATAGAAAACCCATCAAATATCTTGCTAAACTCATCAGCTAAAACAACATTTGACGGAATCTCGCACATCACATAAACCTCAAGTCCGTTTTTACCTCTCTTCAGGCCATTCTTCTCCATCTCCTTCAAAACCTTTTTACCTTCTTCAACAGTCCTGCAGAAAGGCACCATTATCTTCACGTTCCTCAATCCCATTTCATCCCTTACTTTCCTAAATGCCTTGCATTCAAGAGCAAAGGCCCCTTTATAAGCCTCAGAATAATACCTTGAAGCTCCTCTCCAACCAATCATGGGATTATCCTCCACAGGTTCAAACTCCTTGCCGCCAATTAGATTAGCATACTCATTTGACTTAAAATCAGATGTCCTTACAATGACATCCCGTGGATAAAAAGCAGCTCCTAGCATAGCTATGCCCTGGCTTAACCTGTCAACAAAAAAATCAGCTTTATCCTTATAGCCGGAAGTCATTTCTTCTATTTTCTTCTTGGCTTTTTTATCCTTTAATTTACCAAAATTAAGCAATGCCAAAGGATGAATTTTTATGTACTCATTGATTATAAATTCCTCGCGAGCTAAACCAACACCCTCATTTGGGATAAAGCTGAACTCAAAAGCCTGCTCCGGGTTCCCTAAGTTCATCATTATTTTTGTCTTTGGCTTTTTCAGTTTCTTCAGATTAGTTCTCCTGATTTTATATTTCATCAGTCCATTATAAACAAAGCCTTTTTCGCCCTCTGCGCAGCTTACAGTTATTTTTTGATTATTTTTTATTTTTTGGGTTCCATTATTAGTTCCAACGATACATGGAACTCCTAATTCCCTGGCCACAATTGCTGCATGGCAGGTTCTCCCGCCCCTGTTAGTTACAATAGCAGAAGCAATTTTCATAATAGGTTCCCAGTCAGGGTCTGTCATGTCTGTAACCAAAACCTCCCCTTTCTTAAATTTGTGAATATCATGAACATTCTTTATTATATTTGCTGAGCCTTGCCCAATCTTGTCTCCTGTACTCAATCCTGAAACAACCACCTTCCCTTTTTCCTGCAGAATATATTCTTCCAGGACATCCTTTTTTTTCTGGCTCTGTACAGTCTCTGGCCTTGCCTGCACAATAAACAGCTTATTCGTCTTTCCGTCTTTTGCCCACTCCATATCCATTGGTTTTTTGTAATGCTCCTCAATAATGCATGACCACTTTGCCAGCAGCATGATCTCATTATCACTTAAAACAAACTTATTCCTCTCATCCTCGGTAGCCCTTATATTTTTAGTTCCGCTCTTGGAATATATCATCTTCAGCCTCTTTGCCCCTAACTTTTTACTAATTACAGCATTAAATCCCTTCTGCAAAGTCGGCTTGAAAACATAGAACTGGTCCGGATTCACAGTTCCCTGCACTATATTCTCTCCCAAACCCCAGCTGCCATTTATCAAAACAGCGTCCTTAAAACCAGTCTCAGTATCAATTGAAAACATAACGCCACTGCTAGCTAAGTCACTCCTCACCATTTTCTCTACGCCGATAGACAACGCAACCTTAAAATGGTTGAATTTTTTGTCCACTCTGTAAGATATAGCCCTGTTTGTGAATAAAGAAGCAAAACATTTTTTGCAGGACTTGATCAAATTTTCCTCTCCTTTAACATCAAGAAAAGTTTCCTGCTGCCCTGCAAAACTTGCATCAGGCAAATCCTCTGCTGTAGCACTTGAGCGTACTGCAACATCAGCATTCTTACCATATTTACTGCATAGTTTTACATAAGCCTTCTTTATTGATCTTTCTAATTCCTTAGGAAACTCCGCACCTAATATAAGCTCCCTCACTTCCTTGCCCCTTTTAGCCAAATCTCTTACATCACTTGTATCCAGTCCAGAAAGAGTTTTTCTTATTTTATTTCTTATTTTAGCCTTATCTAACAGGTACCTGTAAGCATAAGCAGTCACAGCAAAACCATCCGGAACATTGACTCCCTTCTTAGTCAGATTCCTGTACATCTCCCCGAGAGAAGCATTCTTGCCACCTACAAATGGGATGTCTTTTATCGCCAAATCCTTGAACCAAAGAATAAATTTTTTACTTTTATTCAAAAAATCACCTTTTTTATTTTTAAACTGTTATATCAGTTACTGTTTATTAAAGTTTTTGTTTTTGTTAAGCATTTATTTTTTACAGATATTAATGATTTTCTTAATCAACAATAAAAAGATATTAAAAGGGTAAAGGCAGTATAAATTACGATTAAAATCAACAATCAAAAAGAAAGGCTGATTGAATATTGGCAATCCTCCAATATCATAAAAGATAAAAGATTGATAGAAGTATTCAAAGCTATACCCAGGGAAAATTTCATCCCAAAAGAATATCTAAGCGAATCATATGGTGATTATCCCCTGCCAATTAAAGAAGAGCAAACTATTTCCCAGCCAACTACTGTAATGATTATGACAGGAGCATTAGAGCTAAAAGAAGGCGAAAAAGTCCTTGAAGTTGGGGCAGGCTCTGGCTACCAGGCAGCAATAATCTCAAAAATGGTGGGAAGAAAAGGAAAAGTGGTCACAACAGAGATAATACCCGGACTGGCTGAGTTTGCCAGAGAGAATATCGAAAAATTAAAAATAAAAAATGTGAAAATAGTGAATTATGATGGCAGCCAGGGATATAAAAAGGAATCCCCCTATGATAAATGTATAATAACAGCTGCTTGCCCTGAAATTCCAGAACCGATTATAAAACAGCTAAAAGAGAACGGAATCATTATAGCTCCTGTAGGCGATCTTTTAGGCCAGCAGATGATAAAAGGAATAAAAAAGAAAGGAAAACTTGAAAAAAAATCTCTTGGAAACTTTATGTTTGTTCCTTTGAAAGGGAAGCATGGCTACTAGATTCTCTTCTTCATGACCTTTATAGGACTCTTCCTTAAAACATCCAGAATCTCTTTATAACTCAGAAGCTTATTCTTAGCTCCATGATGGGTTATAACAGACTCTGCGTTAGTCATGCCTAGTTTAATGGCAAACTCAACATTATTCTTCTTTATGATTCCTGATAAAAACGAAGCAGCAAATGCATCCCCTGCTCCTGTTGTCTCAACAACCTTGATACTATGCGCTTTCGCAGAATAAACGCACCTGCCGTCAAAAGCAAAAACACCTGCTTTCCCGCACGTTATAACAGCTATCTTAGGGCCTAATTTCGCCAGTTTTCTTAACATGCCTTTAATATCTCCGGAGCCGGCTAAAAGCCCTGCTTCATGTTTATTTAAAACCAAAATTTCAGTATTAGATAAAACAGTCTTCAAGTAATTGCTGCCTTTTTCAGCAAGGTAAGAGCTGGGATTAAAGACAATTTTTATATTATTTTTTTCAGCATAACTGCTGAGCTTCTCCAAAGTTTTAAAAGACTCTCCAAGCATGGAGGAAAAATAAAACCACTTTGTTTTCAATTTTCTTAAAGGGAGTTCATTGAATTTTAGTTCATCATTGCAGCCTTTATACACAAGTATGGTTCTATCATGTTTTAGGTTATCCAGAATCATTGAGTAGCCGCTGCACCCCCCTTTTTTAGCAAGTATAAGGTCTATTCTTTGTGTTTTTAAGTCATTAATTATAAAATCTGCATTAGTATCTTCACCAATCTTGCCAAGATACGCAACTTTATGCCCTAGCTTAGACAGAGTGGCAGCTGTATTTGTTCCGCCGCCGCCAGTTGTAAAGTTCAGCTCCTCAATGAGTATTTTAGAGCCAGAAGGATATGCCAACAGGTGCTCTTCACCAGTAGGGCTGATTATCTTTATTAGTTCAGAAAACTTTGTCCTTGCAAAAACATCTACAGTATTGCTGCCAACAGTAATTGCATCATACATCTTAATCTAGAAAATTACTTGTATGTTTATATACTTTTTCAAAAAAAAGAAAAAAAGAAAAAAATTATGGGCTTTCAGCCAGAACCTTTATCATTTTTAATCCTACTACCAGTGTTGCTGGTATAATGAAAGACATTAAGGCCTGGAATACACCCTGCAAATATACGCCGATGTACATTACTCCTCCTAAAGCAGTTTCTGCACCTCCAGCGTAACTTAACAACACCAGAACTACTGCGATAATCAAAAAGTCCTTGCTTTGTTTACCGCTTACATTCAAAAATCCAACTATCAGCCCTAGTATGGCCAAAAGGGATACTAACCACGGTGTTGCGTCTGCTAAAGAAGGTATGGCTAAACCCAAAACTACTGCAATTATTGTCCCTCCTATGAAAGAATACTGTCCTATTTTACTTTCCATTATTTCACCTCTTTAAAGTTTTATTTAATATCCCTATGAATCATCTTATTTAAATATTGCGTTTTTCCAGCTAATATAGTAAAGGGCACAAATATCTGAGCAATGTATATGCCCTTTGCTTATATCAAACCTTGTTTGATGACTTAAAAATCTACGATTTTTAAGTTCCTAGAAACCATTTTGGTTTCTATGAGATTGGAAATCTTGGATTTCCAAACTTACGAACGGACAACTATTGTTCAATTAATCTTATCCGTGAGTATAGCTTATTCTATCTAAGATAGTATGAGCATCTCTTGCAGTTAAACATTTATCCAACTTACTGGCATCTTTACCTAGTTTTAAGGTAATCATTATCTTAAAATAATCCAGCTCCTGATTAGAGATTCTTGCAAACCTGTCTGCTTCTATTAGGCCATAAGGATATCCTAAAAAGACGGGATCATTGGAATTCTCGGTTATCAACCCCAAAATCTTGCTTATAGCAGGTTTCTGTTTTTTATAAATCTCAAACCTGAATATGTGTTTGGATTTTTCATGAAGCTTAGCAAAAACAATTTCTGCCTGATGCTCCTGGCTGTTAATATCAGCTATTGGATGATAATACCATCTTCCCCCTGGGCATATAATCCCTAAAATAGCTATCAAAGAATTGCCTTTCCCAGTCATTAAAGTGCAGCTCTTGCTCAAAGACGTTATTAAAACGTCTCTCTCTAGGCCTTTTTTGAACAAATTTTCTAAATATCTGCTCTCATTGGTAGTTGTGCTCTGCAGGGATCCATCCAAAACCAAAACATCCCCTTTATCCATATCTTCAACCATGTTCGAAGCAATCTTCAGTTCAGAAAATCTTCTTATAGCTCCTGAAATCTTTGAAATGTTTATTCTTTGCAGCCCTGTTCTCAGGCTGGCGTCAAGGGAGCTAAAAACTAAATCAGCTTCATCTGGCAGTGTTTCTTTGTTTTCAGAAAACAATGTGGTTTTGTAGAAAATTTCATTATTTCTTTTCTCAGCATGGACCAGGGCATAAAATTCATGTTTTTTTGATTTTATTTTTTTATTGTTTTCATATATTGAATAATAAATTCTTATAAGATTAAGGGAAAAATCAGCAGCTTTTAATATCTCTAAATTTCCGCCATCAATAAAAGCAATCTTGCTTTTGCAGTCTGTTTTTTCTATTTTATGGAAGTTATTTTCTGAAATTTTAAATGGTTTGTACCTTAAATCGGAAAACTGCGGAATCTCTTCTTCAAAATTAAACTCTTCATTCAGTTTTTTCTTTATTTCTTCTATCAGAATATCCATATACTGTAGAACTTCGACTTTATTTTTATAGTTTTTTATTTATTATTGGAAATACAAATCTTTTTAAACATATATCCACTACAAAAACCCATGCTCACAAAAGAACAAAAGGAACTAATAGAAAAAATAAACAAGCTAAAGAAAGAAAAAAATGCAGTTATTTTGGTGCATAACTACCAAAGGCCTGAGATCTATGAAATAGCTGATTTTATGGGAGACTCATTAGAGTTAGCCAGAAAAGCAATGGAAACAAATGCAGAGATAATTGTATTTTGCGGTGTTGATTTTATGGCAGAGTCTGCTAAAATTCTTAATCCGGATAAGATAGTATTGCACCCTTCAAAACTTTCAATATGCCCTATGGCGCAGATGGTCACAAAAGAGCAGGTTTTAGGATTAAAAGCAAAATATCCAAAGGCTGTTGTTGTCAGTTATGTTAACACGACTGCCGAAGTTAAGGCTGTATCTGACATCTGCTGCACATCAGCAAATGCTGTTGATGTTGTTAATTCTTTGGAAGAAAAGGAGATTATTTTCACGCCGGATAAGCATCTTGCTGCATATGTGCAGACAAAAACAGAAAAAAAGGTAATACCTGCTGAGGGCCATTGCTATGTCCACAACAAAATTTCAGCAGAACAGGTAAAGAAAGCAAAAGAAAACCGTCCAAACGCGAAAATTATGGTCCATCCTGAATGCAGGATGGATGTTATCAAACTGGCAGATGCTGTTTGTTCCACTTCCCAGATGATTAGATATGCAAAATCAAATCCAGAAAAGGAGTTTATTGTAGTAACTGAATGTGGTATGGCAAACGCATTAAAAAAAGAAATGCCTGATAAAACATTCTATGCCGCAGGAGGCACATGCATACAGATGAAAAAGATAACCTTGGATAAAGTTTATGATTGCCTGTTAAACGAAAAAAACCCCGTAGAGTTGGATAAAGATATCATAGGCAAAGCGAGAAAGGCTTTGCAAAGAATGCTGGAAGTCTAGTTCTCAAAAGATTTAAATACTCTCCACATTAACATTTCTCTCGATGAACAGGAAAAAATTACTGAATAAGGCATTTCAACGCGGGCATTTGCTTACTTTAAAGAACAAATTCTACAGGGACTGGATTAAAAAATTCATTATTGATGAAACAAACGCAGATATCGGATCAGGGGATATTACCTCAAATAGTGTGTTAAAAAACGGGAAAAAAATAAAGGCAGTTATCTTTTCAAGGTCAGCTGGAATAGTTGCAGGCATTGAGGAGGTTTCTTCATTATTAAAAAACTCAAAGATAAAGATAAAACAATTAAAAAAAGACGGAGACAAAATTAAAAAAAGATCTAAAATACTTTTATTAGAAGGGAATGAAAAAAATATTCTTAAACTGGAGAGGTCTGTTCTTGACATCCTCTCAAGGATGTCTGGAATTGCAACTTTAACTGATAATTTAATAAGAAAAATAAAAAATAAGACATCCATTGCTCCGACAAGAAAAACACATTGGAGATATTTGGATAAGAAGGCAGTCTATGTTGGCGGCGGCTTAACACATAGGCTGGCTTTATGGGAATCAATATTAATTAAGGACAACCATTTATATGCGCTAAAAAAAGAAAAAGTAAATGATGTGGTTGAAACTGCTTTGGACAGGGCATGGAAACATAGAAAAGAGGGAGTGTTTATAGAGATAGAAACTTCCAATGAAAAACAAGCTATAAAAGCTGCTGAAAAATTTAAAGAATTAAGAGTCAAGGAAAAAAATATCCCCTGCCTCATTATGCTTGATAACATAAAGCCGGGTAAAATAAAGAGGATAATTAAAAAATTAAAAATAAAAAAATTGATTAGCCACGTATTGATTGAGGCTTCTGGCGGAATAACTCCGGCTAATATAAAAAATTACTCCAACACAGGTGTTGATGTCCTTTCATTAGGCTATTTAACAACATCTTCAAAATCTTTGGATATAAAATTAAAGGTAATCTAAATGAATTGGAAATCGGAAATTTACAATTATTTAGAAATCACTGAAGGTGATTTCTAATGAGAATAGGAGTAATAGGCTGCGGGGCAATTGGTTCTGTGTTATGCAGGTTTATTGATAAAAAACTAAAGGATTCAAAATTAGTTGCGATATGTGATACTGATAAAGAAAAGGCCAAAGCTCTGCAAAAAAATTTAATCAACAAACCAGAAATAACAAATATTGACGGTGTAATAAAAAAGTCCGATATAGTTGTGGAAGCAGTCAACACTTCAATTATAAAGGAGTTGCTAAAAAAATGCATAAAAAACAAAAGGCATCTGATGATAATGAGTGTTGGAGGCTTAGTGCAAAACTATGATTTATTAAAAAAATTAACAGCCCGCCTATTCATACCTTCAGGAGCAATATGCGGTATTGATGGCGTCAAAGGCGCGAATATTGGAGATATTAAATCTGTTGCCATAACATCAACAAAAAGCCCCAGAAGCCTGGAAGGAGCGCCTTATATTCTAAAAAACAAAATAGATCTGAAAAAAATAAAAAAGAAAAAAAAGATCTTTGAAGGTTCTGCTTTAGAGGCAATAAACGGGTTCCCGCAAAATGTAAATGTTTCGGCTACATTGAGTTTGGCTGGAATTGGAGCTAAAAAAACTAGAGTTATTATCATAGTTGACCCAAAAATAGAAAGGAACATGCATGAAGTTAAGGTCATAGGCTCTTTTGGAAAATTAACAACAAAAACAGAAAACATAGTAAGCCAGCTAAACCCAAAATCTTCTCATTTAGCTGTTTTAAGCGCCTGCGCCACATTAAAGAGGCTTACCGGCCATATAAAGATAGGGACTTAAGACGGTATTAGAATGTCAGACTATCCAAACATTTTTAAATTAAATACTCTTTTCTAAAAAAAACTATGTATGAATTGATAATTTGTGAGAAGCCTTCAGCAGCTGTCAAAATAGCTAATGCTCTTGCAGAAGGCAAAGCTCTTAAAAAAAATTCCAAAGAAGGTGTCCCTTATTATGAGATTACAAGGGGCGAGAGAGACATTGTGGTTGTGCCTGCAGTAGGCCATCTCTATGGGATTGCTGAGAAAGAAAAAAAAGGGTGGACTTTTCCTGTATTTGACATTGAATGGAAGCCTGCTTCAGAAGTTAATAAAAAAGCCGATTTTTCAAAAAAATACCTTAGCACAATAAAGAGATTAGCAAAAGAGGCTGATGAGTTTACAGTTGCGTGTGATTATGACCAGGAAGGCTCTGTTATCGGAAATAACATAGTAACTTTTGCATGCAAGCAGAAAGACGCAAACAGGATGAAGTTCTCAACATTAACAACGCCTGATTTAATTGAAGCTTATGAAAATAAAAGCCCTCACCTTGACTGGGGCCAGATAAATGCAGGTGAAACTCGCCATTTTTTGGATTTCTTCAATGGAATTAACTATTCAAGAGCCTTAACATCTTCAATAAAAACAGCAGGCTCATTTAAAGTTATGTCAACTGGCCGAGTCCAGGGCCCGGCATTAAAGATTGTTGTAGAGAGGGAAAAGGAAATAAAGGCATTTACCCCAATACCTTTCTGGCAGATAGAGCTGAATGGTGTAGTAAATAATGGCAATATAATTGCATGGCATAAAAAAGACAAGTTCTGGGAGAAAAAAGAAGCAGATAAAATAATGGAAAAAGTCAAAAGCGAAAAAAATGCAATAATAGACAACACCCAAAAGAAGCAATTCAAACAACAGCCCCCTATGCCTTTTGATTTAACAACTCTGCAGACAGAAGCCTACAGGTGTTTTAGGATTTCTCCAAAAGAAACACTGAGCATTGCTCAGGAACTTTACACAGGAGGCCTTATCTCCTACCCAAGAACATCCTCCCAGCAATTGTCTGAAAAATTAGGATTTAAAAAAATTTTTGAAAAATTAGCAAAACAGGAACACTACTCAGAATTGATAAAAAAAATACTCTCAAGAAAAGCCCTTAAGCCGAATAACGGCAAAAAAACAGACCCTGCTCACCCGGCTATTTATCCAACAGGCATAGACCCTAAATCTCTCGAAGACAGAAACCAGAAGATTTACGATATAGTTATGAAGAGGTTCATGGCAACCTTTGCAGATCCTGCTTTAAGGCAGACTGTAACCATAGACATAAACTGCAAAGAGGAGATATTTATAGCAAAAGGCACCACCACATTAGAAAAAGGTTGGCACATTTTCTATGCGCCGTATGTAAAGCTTGAGGAAGAAGAACTTCCAGTTGTAAATAAAAATGATTCAGTGGATGTTAAAAAGATCAAGTTCCATGAAAAAGAAACCCAGCCTCCTAAAAGGTACACTCCAGCCTCCATAATAAGGGATCTTGAGAAAAAAAATTTAGGGACAAAATCTACACGCGCATCTATTATAGATACTCTCTACCAGAGAGGTTATGTTGACGGAACAGCGATAAAAGCAACAGATCTTGGAATAAAAACAATAGAGACCTTGGAAAAGCATTGCCCAAAAATAGTAGACGAAGCATTGACAAGACATTTTGAAGAAGAGATGGAAAAGGTCAGAGAGAATAAGCTAAAAAAGGAGCAGATATTGGATGAATCAAAAAATGCTATAACAAAGATAATTAAAGATTTCAAAAAAGAAGAGAAAGAAATTGGAAAAGCGCTTCTTAGCGCATACAAAGACACAAGAGACGGATTGAATTTTGTAGGGAAATGTCCTGCTTGTAAAGAAGGCGACCTTCAGATGAGGAGAGGCAAGTTTGGAAATTTTATTGCTTGTAACAGATACCCTAATTGCAAAACAACTTTCAGCCTTCCCAGTAATGCGCTTATTAAAGCAGCAAAAAAAGACTGCCTGATATGCGGCTTCCCGATGGTTTGCTCTATAAAACGGGGCAAAAAACCGCAGGATTTTTGCCTTAACCCAAAATGCAAATCAAAACACGTTGAAGGGGAAGCTGGAAAAATGGCAAAGGACATTGCAGAGGGAAAAATAGAAAAACCATGCCCTCAATGCAAAGAAGGCAAACTTGTATTGAGGAAATCCATTTATGGCTCTTTCCTTGGCTGCAGTAAATATCCTAAATGCAAGTATACTGAAAAGTTAGAAAAGAAGGATAACCAGACAAAACAAGAATGAATGCTAAAAAAACCATACTATTGTTCATCTCCTTCTTATTGATACTAACACCCACAATATTTGCCGAAAAAGGCCACCTAAAACTCCTGGCAGTAACAGAAACAAAAGAAGGCTATAATGGAAGCATCGCGGATTTATACTTGGAGATAAAACCCGGAACTGGCCGTGTTTTTCTTGAAACATTCCCGTTAACAAAATTTGACACTCAAATCTCAACAAGATTTGCAAAAGAGATTGCCTGCAATCACATCGATGTTGACTGCGGCAGATATGATTTTTTCTACACAATAAATGCAGGCAGCCCCATAGTTGCAGGTGCAAGTGCGGGCTCTTCAATAGCAGTCTTGACAATCTCTTTGTTAAAAGGCCTGCAGTTAGAAGAGGGTATTGCGATTACCGGCACAATCAATTCTGGCGGCCTTGTTGGCCTTGTTGGCGGCCTAAAAGAGAAAATAGAAGCAGGCAAAGAAGCAGGTATGAAAACAATATTGATACCAAAAGCCTCAAAGATATTAGATGGCAATAAAACAGAGGATATAAAAAATTTCAGCAAAAAAACAGGAATAAATATCGTAGAGGTCTCCACTTTAAGTGAAGCTATCGAAGAGTTCTCAGGATTGAAGACAGAAAAAGAAGAAGAAAATCTTGCAATAAATCCTTCCTACATGGATACAATGAAATATTTGGCTAATGAGCTATGTTCAAGAACAAAGAAATTAAAAAACATAACAGTAAAATTAAAATCAGACAAAACAACTGCAAGTAAAGCTGAAAATTTAACAATAAAATCCATCGAATCCTTTGATGAAGGCCTTTATTATTCTGCTGCAAGCTACTGTTTTGGAGCTAATGTAGAATACTCGTATGCAATATCATTATTAGAAAATCTCACTGTGAATGATACTTTAAAAAGAGCTGAATTGATTAAAAAAAGCATAAATGATCTTAATGTAAACATAAGAAAAGACAAGATAAAGACAATAACAGACCTGGAAACCTATATGGTTGTAAAAGATCGCTTAACAGAAGCGAATGACTTTGTGGATTCTGTCCTGGAAAATGTAAACAATAAAGAAAAAAGCCTGCATGATCTTGCTTATGCAATCGAAAGGCTTAATTCAGCAAAATCCTGGGCTGCTTTCTTAGACAACCGCGGCAAAGAGTTCAATCTGGACAGGGACGTATTGGAAAAATCCTGCAAATACCGCTTATCAGAAGCAGAAGAGCGCTATCAGTACGTTAACCTTTATTATCCAAATTCCCTGGAAAACACAAGAAAAGAGCTAGATTACGCCTACACTGACCTGGAAAGGGAAAATTACGCCCTTTGCATATTCAAAGCAAGCAAGGTGAAAGCTAACCTTGGCATTGTCTTAAGTATCCCTTATGCTGACGAAGCGCAAACAAAAAACATCTTAAGCCAAAAGCTGGAGATTGTCAAAAGAAACCTGATAAAAAAAACACAGAAAGGCATATTCCCGATTTTAGGCTATTCCTATTATGAATACGCGACTGTCCTGGAAGAAGAGGACCTTTACTCTGCCCTGCTATATTCGGAATATGCGCTTGAACTGGGCAATTTAGAGGTTTATTTCAAGGAAAAAAATAATATAATTGAAGAAATCAGATATAAGGTTGATGTAAGGCTGATTTTAATTTTAGTCTCTGGCTTGATTATTGGCTATTTAATGGCAACAATCGCACAAAAGCAGAGAAAGAAGTTTAAAAAAAAGAGAAAAAGATAATTGATTAAAATAATTTTGATAGGATTATTAAACCCAGCAGAAGCAAGTCCTGCTGGGAAAAAGAGGTGATAGATTCTCTTTTAGTGTTACTCTAAAATAGTCTATCACTAGTATTACTTCAAAATGAACAAACTATTTAAACTTTTCGCTAAAAGATGAAAAAAACCAGTTATATTTTCATTGTTTTTTTATTAGCAGTCGGTAGTTGCAATCCTACGGAAAATTTTGACAAAAGTATTGCAGAAACAAACTCAGAGCCCATTATTCTTTTTTGTCCGCAGGACAATTGCGAAAAAAACCTTGTTGCCCTGATAAACTATTCTAAACAGTCTGTCCATTGCGCAATCTACGATTTAAAATTAGAGAATGTTATCAACATCCTGGCATCTAAAAGCCACGATGTAGATGTTAAAATTATACTGGAAAAAGATAATTATAAAGAGCAGATAAGGGGGGAAGCTATAAAGATGGACAATAACAAATACGCTATGCACAATAAATTCTGTGTAATAGACAATAATGTGGTCTGGACAGGCTCTTTTAACCCCACAGAAAGAGGCTCTTACTACAATAACAACAACGTAGTTGTTTTTTATTCAAAACAGCTTGCAGAAAACTATGAAGATGAGTTTGATGAGCTATGGGGTAATTCCAACCAGAAAGTTAGACACCCTATAGTCTACTTAAACAGCAAAAAAATTGAGAATTATTTCTGCCCGGAAGATAACTGCGCTCTGCATGTCATAGACACCATAAACAAAGCAAAAAGCAGCATATACTTTATGACATTCAGCTTTACAAATGAAGATATTGCTGATGCTATATTATTTAAAGAAAATATCGAGATAAAAGGAATTTTTGAGACAACCCAGGCAGGAAGCAAATACTCTCAATACACAAGGCTAAAAGACTTCGGGTTAAATGTTATAAAAGACAAAAACAAGGCAAATATGCACCATAAAGTCTTTATCATAGATAGCGAAATAGTTATCACCGGCAGCTTTAACCCAACAGAATCCGGCGATAAAAGAAATGACGAGAATTTGCTGATAATACATGATAAAGGGATTGCAGGGAAGTATTTGAAAGAGTTTGAGGAAGTGTGGGGTTAACAAAAGTTTCTTAATTTTATGGGGCCATTTTTGCACCATTTCAGTTTCTCTTCAAGCATTGGAAACCAGAACTTATCCTTTTGCAAGTCACCCTTCGAACAAAGAAATGATTTATTTATTTTTCTCCAAATAATCTATAAGGTATCTAATTGTTAAGTCTATTTTCAATTTTAATTCTTTCCAGGAATCCTTAGGCACTTTTGTGCCCCTGTAATCAATTTCATTCCTGATCCTTCTTAAATCATGCAAAAAATCAAAATCCAGCTCTAAATCTTTATGTTTTTCTTCTATATAAAAGAATAAGCAGTCATGAGTTTCACTCTTAAATCCATCTCTATTGATTAATGCAGTAAGCAACTCCTTTATTAATTCGTAATGTGACTCAATCAAAATTGTTGGGTAGTCTTCAGCAATTTTCATTACTTTCCTCCAAAATTCCAGCTTGTACTTAACTAAATTAATTATCTCTATACTCCTATCCTCTATTTTTTCTATGGGTTTTATCAGCCTTTCTTTAACACATTGATTATAATCCCGCCTCATGCTTTTAGCCTCCCATTAATTGAAATGCCATCATTTAGCAAACCTGTTTTCATGCCTTCATTAAGGTTTTGCCACTTTTCTTCAAAAAAGAGGTTAATCTTCCTTTTTAATCTTTTCTCATATTTACTAAGGTTCAATTTATCTTTCTTCGACTGGATGAATATATCTATATCTGAATCTTCATAATAATCCCCTCTTGCACAAGAACCAAATAGAATGCCAGCTTTTTCTCTTAATTTTTTGTTGAGATATTGGGGCAAGCCGCTAATAAATATGCTATCCAGCATCTTTTCACGCTTAATATTAAGAAAAAATTTGTTCCTGTAATTTGCCCCATAAGTCGGGGTATTTAGGTCATTATACTCTTTTACCAGGCCAAGTTTGACTAAATCCCTGAGGTATTTTTTTACTGTCTTAAAATCGTAGCCCGTCTTATTGATTATTTTGCTAGCTTGAAGCCTATTTAAGCCTGAATAAAAGAACTGTTCGATAATATTGAAAGTTGTTTTGTTTAGCATTTTAATTATTGGAATTTAATCCAATTGATATGGAATTTGTTCCATATATTTAAAACTTTCGATTTTATCCTTACTTTTTATTCTATTCAAAGAAAACATTGAAATTAAAGCAGGCTCATTTAACCCAACAGAATCCGGCGATAAAAGAAATGATGAAAATATAATAATAATTCACGATAAAGAAATTGCGGGAAAATATCTGGATGAGTTTGAGAAGGTATGGAATTTGGGATGAATATTTTAGTTATTAAAGAAATGTTTAAATAAAGGATTAAACACCTTTCTTTAGGTGGATGGTTTTGGCTGAAAAAGATAATAAAAAAAATAAACATTGGGTTTGGTTAGTTTTAGGTTGGTTAGTTTTAACAATTTTATCTTCTATAATTGGCTTCAATTATGGACTTTTTCAGGTGAAAATAAGTGAAAAAGCCGACATAGATATCACAATGCCTACAGAATTAGAAGATGATATGTTACCTATATGGCTGGATAATATAGGGGATAAGGAGTTAACAAATATTAGAGTAAAAATAAGTTCTTGCAATATGGACTACAACAAAACTTTCTCGATTGAGAAAATTACTAAAGATAGAAAAGCAAGGATACCATTCAAAGAAAATAAGACTATTGATAAATTTAATAGATTAGCCTGCAATGACATAAGGGAAGTTAATTTATCAAAATATGAAATACAGATTCAGACATATAAACATAACGAAACAGGAGTATTGATCACCCCTCAGCAAAAATTTGTAAGAGAGATGTGTATGTATTGTTATTGGGATATTTATTTCTACTCAGATCAACTGAATACGACTTTTAGAAAATATACCTATCAAGCTGGTGATTTAACTTATGAAGTGGGGGATAAAGCAATAAATATAACTATAGCAGAATTACCACCTGAATTTAAACCATACAGCCCAATTGGTTGTTCTATGTTTGATGGTAGAATTATGGACGCTTATTCTTAAAATTAAAAAAAACAGAGAATACTCTCTTTATATCTATAATTATTTAAACCATCTCGATTTATAATGTTCTATGATTCCAAAACTACCCATTTTAGATATTATGGATTTGATTAATGAGAGATTTAAACAGTTGAACCGCCAAATAAATGACGGACTTAAGGCCTATAAAAAACGTAATGAAAAAATAAGGAAATCTAATGAAAGATGGATATTGGCTGGAAAAGTCCCTATGAATTTAATTACCTTATATGACCACCGTAGAAATAAATTCAAGAAGTTCATCACAAGAAAGAAGGGAATACCTGAAGTTCTAAAAATTTTAGAATCAAATAAATTTATCAAACCATTCTTAAAAATTATAAAAAGTGCTTTAATCGGACATTGTAAAAAAGATTATTATGTTTCTATACCTCTACTATTATTATCGATAGATGGGGCATTTATAAGATATGGTAAAGAAAATGGGATTGTAGTTGGAGGTAAGATCAAGAGTAAAAAAAGCGTTAAAAAAATACGAGAAAGATACGCAAATATGGATTCGGTTTTAGAAGAAATATACTATCTTTTTGACAAGCCTTTTTGTGATTTTATGACAAAGACTATTAAAAACAAAGCTTGGAAATATAAAGGGTTATGGCAATTCAGAAATGATGTTATGCATGGAATACAACCAAACTATAATGATGAACAGTGGTCTCTTAGATTGATATACGTTTTAACAATTTTACGCTATACACTTAAGTAGTTATATCAATTAAAACATTAAAATAAAAAACTTATTTTACGGCTCATCTTTTTGTTCTAGTGTTATATTATCTATCGGTTTCTTGAATATTATAAACCAAATAAACCTAAAAATAAATATTGTCATTGCTTCTTAAAAAGATTTAAGCCTTAAAATTTTCCCATTTTTAATATTTTATGTTATGGTGTAAAAAGAATTAGAACCCGTGCTCAGTGGGCAGTAGTTTATATAAGGATAAACTACTTTAAATACTTTTCTATTTCTGCTTTATTGATAGTATTTCTTAGCTCCTTTAATTTTTTAGTAATTGGGTTATCAAGATTGACTCTATAAAATTTTATCCTACCTACTTCTTTTTCTATCTTTATTATTTCCATTTCTAATAACTTAGGGATAATTAGTTTTACTGAAGGGTATGATACTCTCGATTGTTCACTAATTTCAGTCATAGCCCAACTTTCCCTATCATTTTCTACCAAAAAATCTAATATCCTACTTGTTGGATTACTCCCTAAAACCCCTATAAAGTTAGTATTGGTTTCTAAAATAACCTCACTCATTTTTGCCACCTTTTCATCCTCTTTTTTATATATGAATAAATAAATATCAAGGTGGACAGACGGTCAACCCATCTGCCCACTGAGCACATATTGTTTGTTAGTGTCTTTTCATTCCTTCTTTAGTCAATTGTATCGCTTTGTTTCCTTTGTGGTAATACTTAATCAATTCCATGTATCTAAATTCATGTTGATTAAGTATTTTATCTCTCTTTTCACTAACCCCTTTTCGTGGCTTTTCCAACCGCATCTTAAAAGGGTATCCACTGAGATATGGTTCTTACCCCATACCCGTCTTGACACTAACTTCCCCAATACTGCCCTGCCGATTTTGGTTAATGGTGTTACCATTGTTCCTCCATCCTGCCATTACTGTTCTTTAGGAACAGTACGGGGATATTATGGATAAATAGAACAGGTATTTAAATGTTGTGTTTTTTATCCATGCAAGGATAAAAATGTCAATACCATCCGTTAAATACTTTTCTCAGATTTCTTTCTTCAAAACGATATACCATTTTAAGGTAATTAACCTATTTGTATTTAAAAACTTTCCTTTATCTTTCACCTTAGCAAAAACATTTATAAACCCCTAACTCCTACAAAAAACCTAATGAAAAATAAATCAAAAACCCTCTTAGCTATTGGAGACGAAAAAGACTTTGATTCATTTATGAAGTTCTATAAGCAAAGGAAATTCTTTAGCAAAAGCAACATCGCTTTCAAGAGTGTTGATTATTTTTCTTTATTAAAAAATAAATTCCCTGAAATAAAAACAAAAGAACTGGTTATTTTTCTTTTTTTCCCATTCAAGTATTGGGATAAGCATATTGAGCCAAAAGACTACAAGGAGGTTTATGGCAACAGGGAATTTTATACTAAATTCACCAAATTCTGGAAAGTTGTAGAGAAAAAAATAAATGATTTTTATGCAGGCAAAAGAATAATTTACATAAACCCTCCAAGAAACCTTGCAAAAGACCGTGACAAAGAATTAACAAAAGATATTGTTTCTGGGTCAGGTGTCTTAGTTCCTAAAAAATTCAATGCAAGAAGGATAGAAGGCATCCTGAAATTGTTAAATGAAGGCTATAAGCTATTCATAAAAGTAAGATTCGGAAGCATGGGCAAGGGCATTACATATCTCGAAAAAGACAGGTGGATGACTAACTTCAGGTTCAGGAAAGGGAAGATTGTAAGCAAAAAATCAGATTATGGCTGGAGTTTTATAGATATAACTGATAATAAAAGATTTCTGAAAGAAATATTAAAAGAAGATATAATAATAGAAGAAGCCATAAACCCCCTGCTTATCAAAGGAAGAAAGTTTGATCTCAGGATGTATGTCTTTAAAAATAAAATCCTTTATATATATGGAAGAAGTAACGATGCTGAAGCTGTAACAACCAACATTTCCCAAGGCGCAGTAGGAGAAAAAGCAAGTTTTGCAAACATACTGCCAAAAAAACAGCTCGAATCTGCAAAAAAAAGCGCAATAAAATCAATTAAAGCCCTTGGACTGAATTTTGGGGGTGTTGACATAATGCTCTGCTCTGACAGAAAAAGCGCAATGTTTATTGAGATAAATGCTTTTCCCGGATTCCCAAAAATAAAAAGGCATAATTTAAGCAAATTTCTCATTAAAGAGGTAATAAGAGGCTATGGTAAATGAAAATAAGAAAGGCAACTTTGGATGATTTTGAGGCATTAAAAAGATTCAAGATTTTGTCAAAGAAAGAAGAATTAAAATACAGCAAAACCCTGAAACCATTAAAGCAGACAAAAGAACAATATTTTAATTACTTAAAACAGGATCTAAGAAGCAAAACAAGAGAAATTTTTGTTGCTGTTGAAGGTGAAAAAATAATAGGCATGGTTCTGGGCAAAGGCTATAACACCATCTCAATCTCTAAATATAAGAAGAAAGGCTATATGAGCAATCTTTATATTGATAAGGCCTATAGAAAAAAAGGCATCGGCAAAAAACTGATTCTCTACACACTAAAATGGCTCAAAAAGCAGGGCGTTCCCCATGTCACAGTAGAAATCCACATAAAAAACCCGGCTGCCCAGAACTTATACTGCAAATTAGGATTTAAGGATTATACGATAAAGAAGACTAAGGATATTTAAGTTATTTCTTCGTAGTAGTAAAAATAGAAAGGTTTAAAAACTTACTTCGATTAATTTATTTAAAATGTCAAAAAAAATAGCAATCATAGATTTTCCTAAAGAAGGAGAAGAGACTAGCTGGTTTGTAGTTAAAGATATTGCCAGAAAGGGTGATGGTGGCCTAGTTGGATGTATAAATGACCATGGTTTTGAATCGAAGTTAATAGATTACAGATCATTAAATTCTAACAAATTCGATCCTAATGAATTCTTAGCAGTATTTTATGCATCAGGATGGACTCATATCAAAGATCCAAAAAAGAAAGAAATTAATTCGCATACAAGAGAGATTAACCATGCATTATTGCCAGCATGTGAAATATATGATAAATGTGTTGAGTCAGAAACACCCATTGTTGCATTCACTCATGGAAGCGAGGTACTGGCATTTTATACAGGAGGAAATTATTCCCCATTAAAAGGGGAAATGCAAAGGAAAAAAGTGTATAAGGAATATGTAGCAGACATGCAGCTACCAGCAAATCATTGGCTGTTTAACCATCCAAATAATATTTTTCCAGGAGACATTAAAGCGAGAGAATGTAGAGATTATAAAATTGACTTAGAAAGAAGTGACTTTAAGGCTTTGCTTTGGCCTGAAGACAAATTACTAGGGCCGGTTATAGCTGTTCATAAAAAAGACTCGGATATTACTGCTGTTTTATTAATGATCCATCCTGAGTATGATAAGAATTTATCTGCATATAATTTAATGGGCAATATATTTGCAAAAATAAAGTATGCAGGAAGTGAAATGAAAAGAGGTTAATTACGCTGCCTTTTTACTCTTGTAACCTTTAGCATGAATTTGATTAAGAATACTATACATCAAATCCTTGCCAACCCCTTGCTCACCATGGCCTTGAATCCCTATATGCCTCGGATTTGATTTTGACCTGAAAATTTCATATATGCGTGTTTTTTTACCATCTTCAAATTCTTTTTCACTCGTAGCGATTGCTTCAAGTTTTGATTCGGATTTCTTATTTACTGGAATAGCCCACTGATGTTCCTTATGGATATAGGCCTTTTGCTTTCTCCCCCTCCCATGTATCTCAATTTCTTGTTTGCCTTTCTGGTAGTCTTTCAATCTACCGACATCAGCACCTTCTTTATTAGCAAGAACTTGTGCACTATAACAGGTAGTTAAAATGTGAGTATCTTTATCTGCATTATCTAGAATATAACCTGTTGCTTCATCATTAAGGTTTTTCTTATTTCTACTGCCAGAGGGGTGGATTATATCATAACCCTTAAGAGCCTTGCCACTTTTATCGCTGTCTTTTAATTTTCTAATTGCTTCGTCAGTCTTTACAGTTACATCATATATGATTTCTTGATGATTCTGATACATATCTTTAAGATGTTTTGTATAATCTGACCCGTGATCCACAATGAGAACCTTAGGATTATATTCCGATTTAGTGGATGATTTTTCAGAAACTCCTTTCTTTGATTTTCTAGATTTGGCAATATTTTTTACTTTAGCCATAATACCCTTATCAAGAACCAGAAATATATAAATTTATTTATTATTCTAGAGTTTATACGTTCTCTTCAACTTCAACCAAAATCTTTTCCTCAAACTTACCCAGAATTCCTTTCCCTTTAGCATACTCAAATATGCCATTCTCAGTCATCAAACCAGATTCTATTTCCTTGCCATTAGCAACATCAAGAACATGCGGCACAATCATCTCACTTAAACGAACAGAAGAATCACGTGGTATTGCAGAAGGAAGGTTATCAACACAAAAATGCGTTATTCCATCAAAAACATACGTTGGTTTTTGCCATGTAGTTGGAATGCAGCTCTCAATTGCGCCATTTTCATCACAAGAAATATCTATAATAACTGCTGTTCTTTTCATCAGCCTAAGCATATCATTATTAATAATCCTTGGTTCGCCAGGATACCAGTCAATCGCATTAACAATTATGTCTGCCTTAGGCAAATATTGATCAATAAAAACTGTCTTGTCCCTGTACAACACATTTGGCTCTATTTTAGTATATTTTAAAACTCCCTGTGCTCCTGAAGAGACTCTTCCCTTGCCGAAAATATAAACATTAACATTATTATTAACTTTTGCCTCTTCAAGCGCTTTATAGACTTCTTTAACACAAAAATATTTCTTGATAGGCTTCAAAGCCTTAAACCTGTTCCTAAAACCATGCTTTTCAAGAATCTTGCCGTATAGCCTTAAGCCTTCATACATCCCAACTATGCCTGCCTCAGCGCCCAAATTAACCAACCTGTCTCCTTTTTCATCCCTTATCTCTTCATAAGCATAGCTTGTTGTATTCTGGGTAAGCAATTTCTTTAATAAAGCCATATTCTGGCCCTTTTCAACATGCAGATACCCCATTATTATCTGGTTTTTCCTTACAGTAGCTAATGGCGGCTCCTTAACCCTGACGATCATTTCGCAATCATAAACATCATCAACAATAACAGCTCCTGCTTTTTCATAATCCCTATTAGAGAACTTGCATTTCTTGCCAGTATTCTTTTCAACAAACACTCTATGCCCTGCTTTAGTCAATAATCTAACATGATCTGGTATTAAAGCTACTCTAAACTCCCCTAATTTGGTTTCTTTTGGTATCCCTATTATCATTTTATAGATGTGATAGCATAATCAAGAACGAATGCTAACCCCCTTATATAAGGAAAAATTAACCATTTATAATACTTACGGTTCTGAATAGGTAAAAATAATCGGATTTTAGAAAAAGATTTTTAAATAAGCTTGTATTTTCAATTTCTATGGTTGATTTAGTTATTGTAGGAACAATGGCTCTTGATGCGATAGAAACGCCATTTGGCAAGGTCGATAATGCTCTAGGTGGCTCAGCAACCTACGCAGCTTATGCGGCATCTTTCTTCTCAAATCCTGGAATAATCTCAGTTATAGGTGATGATTTTCCAAAAACGCATACTGAAGAGCTAAAAAAGAGAAAAATAAGCTTAGAAGGTATAAAAAAAGAGGGAAAAACATTCAGATGGAGGGGTTTTTACGAATTTGATATGAACGAGGCAAAGACGCTAAGAACAGAGCTCAACTCTTTGGAAACATTTAAGCCGGAAGTGCCTGAAAATTATAAAAATGCGAAATATCTATTTTTGGCAAACATTGACCCCTCATTGCAGCTGGAAGTCATAAGCAAGATAAAAAAACCAGAATTGATTTTAACAGACACTATGAATTTCTGGATAGAGCACAAAAAAGATGATGTGTTAAAAGTTATAAAAAAAACAAACATTTTGCTCTTGAATGACGGAGAAGCCAGGCAGCTTTTTGAAACAACAAACCTCACCGAAGCCGCTAATAAAGCCTTAAAGCTGGGTCCAGAAGCAGTAATAATAAAAAAAGGCGAGCATGGCGCTCTATTATTTACAGACAACAGGCATTTTAACGCTCCAGGTTACCCTTTAGAGAACATAAAAGACCCTACTGGCTGCGGAGACACTTTTGGAGGGGCATTAATAGGCTATTTGGCAAAAACGCAAAACAAGGAAGAATCAAACATAAGAAAAGCAATAGTATATGCAAGCGTTTTAGCCTCCCATAACGCAGAGGACTTCAGCCTTGAAAGATTAAAAAAAATAAATTCTGAAGATATAGAAAAAAGGTTTAATGAATTTAAGGAGATGAGAGAGTTTTAATGAAGAATGCCAACCAAAGACAATATAAAGAAATTAAAAAGAGAAATCCCTTCTAATGTTAAAATATTGGCAGCAACAAAAACAAGGTCTGTTTCTCAGATAAAGGAAGCTATTAACGCAGGAATAAATATTTTCGGAGAGAATTATGTTCAGGAAGCAGAAAAGAAATATGCAGATATTAAAAAAAACAATAACATCAAACTTTATTTCATAGGCCGCCTCCAGAAAAACAAAATAAACCGTGCCTTAAAGATTTTTGATGTTATAAATATTGATTCTTTTGAAATGGCAGAAGCAATAAACAAAAGAGCAGATAAAAAAATTCCAATCCTGGTTGAAGTCAACATCAGCAGCGAATCTCAAAAATCAGGCTGCAAACCAGAGAAACTCACTAGTTTAATTAAAAAGCTCTCAGAATTAAGAAACATCCGGGTAATTGGCCTCATGGCAATGACTCCTTATTTTGAAGATATAAAAAAAACAAAGCCTTACTTTAAAAAAATGAAGATGCTATTTGAAAAAATAAAAAAATTAAAATTAAAAAACATAAAAATGAATATACTCTCTTTAGGAATGTCGCATGATTACAAAGTTGCAATAGAAGAAGGCTCTAACCAGATAAGAATTGGCAGTTTGATATTTTCTTAAACTCCTTCCTTAACATTAGCAGTGGCAATCATGGTAAATGTCTGCCTCAGCCCTCTCTGCTCTTTTCTGAATTTTATTAGAAATTGGTTAAACTCTTCAACATCCTTGAACTTCAATTTCAACAATAAATCATATTCTCCTGTCACTCCAAAAATCTCCTTAACTTGTTTGTCATTTATTATCTTGTCATTAATATACTCCCTTGTGCCGCCTTTTATCAGCATAAAAACAATAAAATTCTCGCCAACAGCCTTATTATTTAATTTCAAGGTAAATTTTTCAATAACTCCTTCTCTAATCAGTTTTTTTATCCTCTCATGAACAGTGCTGGGCCTTATTCCGGTTTTTTTAGCAACCTCCCTGATTGCCAACCTAGAATTTTCTTTCAGAACATTGATGATTGAGTAATCCTTTCCATCAAGCTTCATTTTAAAAAAAGGCTCCCCGAATCATAGAAATGTCAAGAACCACCAGTCACCGCTCCCTTCAGCCGCTATAGGCTGATGGCATGAAGGTGGTTCTTGAGCATGCTCGGAAATATAGCATAATCACAAACGAGATTAGGACTTCGTCCATCAGTCAAATAGACTGATGGTATATTTCCGACATATGAAAATATTGGGGGTGTTCAGAGAGCCCTTTAAAATTATTTTGTCCAACATATATATAAATTTTTCTATTTTTGTCCAATTTTAGTTGAAATTTTCGGACAAATTTGATTAAAAATAAAGGAAAAGTATATAAAATAAAACAAGACCCAAACGGATGGTGATACTATGTCAGACAATTATTTTGTTAAGGATATTAAGCTAGCAGAACAAGGTAAAAAGAACATAGAGTGGGCTGAAGCTCAGATGGGTGCATTATTAAAAGTCAAAGAGAGATTTGAAAAAGAAAAACCATTAAAAGGAATAAAAATCGGGATGGCTTTGCATGTTACAAAAGAAACTGCGGTCCTGGTAAAGACCCTGATAGCCGGAGGAGCAGAAGTAGCCATAACAGGCTGCAATCCCCTTTCTACCCAAGATGATGTTGCAGCAGCTCTTGCAGAAGAAGGTGTTAAAGTTTACGGTTATAAAGGAGAATCAAATGAAGATTATTACAGATACTTAAACAAAGTTATCGAATTTAAACCCCATATTACGATTGATGATGGCTGTGATTTAGTAACCGAGATACATACAAAACACGCTGATTTAATAAAGGATATTATTGGTGGTTGTGAAGAGACAACAACTGGGATTATTAGGTTAAAAGCAATGGAAAAAGACAATGTGTTAAAGTACCCAATGATGGCGGTAAACGAGTCTAATACAAAACACTTGATGGACAATATAAAAGGAACTGGACAGAGCACTATTGATGGAATTCTAAGAGCGACAAATGTTTTAATTGCCAGTAAGAATTTTGTTGTTTGTGGATATGGAAGTTGTGGAAAAGGAGTTGCTAAAAGAGCACAAGGGATGGATGCTAATGTAATTGTGACTGAAGTTGATGCATTTAGGGCTCTTCAGGCAGCTATGGATGGATTTAGGGTTATGCCAATAAAAGAAGCAGCAAAAATAGGCGATATTTTTGTAACAGTTACAGGGAATAAGAATGTTATTGATGTGGACCATATGAAATTAATGAAAGACGGCGCATTGCTTGCAAACTCCGGGCATTTCGATGCTGAAATCAATATAAATGGGTTAAAAAAAGTCGTAAAAAATCAAAGGAAAATCAGACCATTTATGGACGAATTTACATTAGACAATGGAAAGAAAATATTTATTTTGGGAGAGGCGAGGCTGATTAATCTCAGTGCCGGCGAAGGGCACCCATCTGCTATTATGGCAATGTCCTTTATAAACCAGGCTTTTGCTTGTGAATATTTAGTTCAAAACAAAGGAAAATTACAGCCAAAAGTTTATGTGCTGCCTCCAGAAAAAGATGATGAGATTGCCAGATTGCAACTTGAAGTCATGGGCATTAAGATTGACTCGATGACTAAAGAGCAGAAAATTTATAGTTGCTCATGGAAAGAAGGAACCTGAAATTTTGCTTCTTTCAATAGCTTTATGTAGGGTTTTTCTCCAAATAAGCTTCTAAGTTCTATCTTGAAAACTTTTTCAATTTCACTTTTTTTAGGAATATATCCTTTAGTTTTTATATAATTTATGATATCTTTTTTCTTACTTTCTAAATACCTCTGCCTCTCTTTTGCATTAACTCTAGACTCCTGCACCCATCTTATTGATCTGATATAATGAGGGAGATTATATTTTTTCAGAAGTTCAATTACTTTATCCCCGTTAATAAATTGGATATTACTGAAAATGCATTTTTTTGTATTGCAGGTAGTAATAAATATCCCTTCCGAAATTCTTTCCTTTTTAAGATAATTTAGTAACTGTGAAAATTCTCTTTTACTTAAGCGGTAATCTCTCCTATATGCCTTAATTTCAATTAGATAAGATTTACCATATTTGTCTTCAATTGTCATGTCAGCATTTTTATTGAAATCTACTTTTGATTCTAAAGAAATCCGCTTAATCTTAAAACCCATTTTTAAAATTAATTCTTTAATTATTTTAGTAAATACTATTTCTTTTTTCTTTCCTAATAAGATGGGGGAGGGTCTTTCATACCCCACTCCAGCAGCTTTGTAAGCCTCATAAATATCTTTGTAGAGATTATAAAAGGAGAGATTCAGCTTTTTCTGAATGAATGTTATACTTGGGTAAGCGCCTTCTTTTACACTATTTCTTATTAATTCTTTAATACGCATTTTTTGTTTATTTAGAACAGCTAAACTATGCATACGTTCTAATTTTCTTGCTTTTTGGACTAAAGAAAAATCTATATATGCATGTTTGTACAACTCATTTATGTTTCTAAAGTAATGTCTCAAATGAGTCTTAAATTTTTTCTCAATTTCAATATGTTTCGGGAAACGGTTAAGTTTAGCTTCCTTTTTGATGTAGTTTATTATAATAGCCCTCGCTTTATTTTTTGGATAATACCTCATAGAAGTGCCAATACCTGCTTTATTATAGTAATCTCCTATATCTTTAAAATAATTATAGATTTCTAAATGAAATTTCCTTCTTATACTTCTCTTTGTAGGCTTGTGCCCTTTTTTATAGTAGTCTCTAGCATGATCTAAAAGCATTGTTATTTTTTCTTCTCTGGACATCTTAGAGATATCTTCTCTTAAAAGCCTGAATTCCTATTTCGGATTTTTTATACATTTTACATCATCATTTTTTGTTAGTGGGATATTATATAATTGATTTTCAGCTTTAGCGAAAATTATGATTTGATAGTTGAACATGATTTAGGTGGTGGAAAATTATTGAATAAAAATCAAAAAATAGAAAGACTCCCTAGTTTATATATTTCACGCGTGAATGTCCAGTGACTTTGGAAAATGTCCAGTGCTTATTTTCAATATAGAACATAAATGAGGCAGATATTTGTCTACAAGAGACTTTTATTAACAATTTCTTGTTAAAATTTTAATTTAATCAAAACAAAAAATTTATATACATTCTTCTCTAAAAAACAGATAAGATTTTAAAAAAGAGGTTTAGGATGTCTAAAGCGCAGGTTAGTGTAGAATATGCAATGATAATGGGGTTTATTGTCTTAATCACTATTCCCCTGATAATGATCTATTATGATAATGTAGCCTCTTCAAATGAGGAAATAGTATCCAGGCAGGTAAACCAGATATCTCAGAAAATTGTGGATGCAGCAGAGACTGTTTATTACTTGGGTGAACCATCCCAAACAACTTTAAAAGTCCATATTCCGGCAGGCGTAACAGAAGTAACCATAGGGCAAAAAAAAGAGATTATCTTCAGAATAAGGGCTACAACAGGAATATCAGACATTGTTCAGGTTTCTTCTGTTAATATTACAGGCAGTTTACCCTCAACACAAGGCATCTACCGCATAACTCTAAAAGCTCAGGAAAATGAAGTTTTAGTTTCATACACTTAATATGTTTCTGAAAAAAAGCCAGGTATCCGTGGAATTCTTCATTCTGGTAGGGGTAGTTTCACTTATAGTTATTATATTTATAGCTACAATCCTGGACCAAATAAAAGAATTCCAGGACAAAAGAGAGTATCTGCTCATAAAAGATGCCGCATTAAAGCTGCAGAAAGAGGTCTATCTAGCAGCGATAGCAGAAGACGGCTATACACGCCAGTTCACGATGCCCAGCAAACTGGAAGACGTTATAAACTATAGCATCACAACAGGGAATAATGGAACTTTGGTTATTTATACTGATAACTTCCTTTACGCTGTCCCCGTCCCTGAAGTTACAGGAACTATAACAAAAAGCACAAATACAATAACCAAAACAGGGGGTGTTGTTAATCTCAACTAAAGCCCAGGCATGGTACACAGACTTCACAATGGCTATGCTTATCTTTACAGTTGCGCTTATAATCTATTTTGTTTACACAACAAACCTGTCAAAAGAGGAAGCCTCTCTGTTAAATGATTTGACATCTGAAGCAAAGTTTGTTTCTTCTTCTTTAGTTTCTGAAGGCTATCCTTCAAACTGGAGCAGCAATACAGTTAAAAGGATAGGCTTAACGGACAGCAATCAAAAGATTGATGTAGGAAAAGTGCTTAATCTGGCAAATTTGACCTACAACCATAGTAAAAAGCTCCTGGGAACAGTCTATGATTATACGTTGTTTTTTGAAGGATCTAATGGCACTGTCTTGAATATAAGCGGTTTTTGCTGCAAGGGCCATGAAAAAACATGCATAAATCCTGACAGTGCATGTATCATTAACACAAACAATGCCGATATAGATAATTTAGTGAAAATTGACAGGTTGTTAACTTACGATAATGCAACCAAGACAAGCATAATAAGGATGGTGCTCTACTTATGGTCATAAAAAAAAGAGGCATGTTCTTTACAATAGATGCCATACTGGCAACCAGCATTATAATCATTGCCATTATTTTAGCTTCTTCTTATTATGTTAAAGAAACAAAAACAGAAACAATAGATTACATGGGCCATGATCTGGTTAGGGTTCTTACAAATTTAAAAGTCAATGAAATAGATAATGACTACGTTAGCTTATTAATTTCAGAAGGAAATATAACCAGAAACAATACCATCCTGGAACAGATAGGCGAATTCTGGTCTGAAGACAAGATTGGGCAGGCGTCTGAACTTACCAGAAACATCACATCCTCATTAATACCGAAAAGATACGGCTTTGGTATCTGGGTTAATGATGAGCTTATTTATACAAGAAACATCCCAATAAGAAGGTCTTTGGTTTCATCAAGAAAGCTGATTTCAGGCATAGCAAAAGACAAGCCAGTTGAAGGTTATACCAGCAGGGTATTCTTATCCGGACTCAAAGAAAAAACTGTTTATTCCTATATCTACTTTGGAGGGTTTGTAGGCAATGGAAACATCACAGTCAATATTACCTTACCTGGCGAAATCATAAACATAACTGAAGTATATATGGAAATGGCTGCCAGCAATAACTTCTCTCTCTTAATTAACTCGCAGTCTGCGGGCTCATATCTTGATCAATTTTCAGACGATCTTAGGGCAGATAAATGGTATCTGAATGAAAGTTACCATGATCTATTAAATCCGGGAAACAATCAAATTAGAATTAATTTTAATGGCTCCCCAAGCTATATCGGTGGGGGGTTTATCAGGGTAAACTCAGTAACCTCCAACATTAACTATTCTGAAATAACTTATCAAGGCGATCAAGTTATAAAAAAAGAACAGCTTCCGGGAATTGAAGGCATTATTAATCTATATTCCTCATTTTATGTTCCGGGAAATCTAACATCTCTTCAAGCATACCTCCACTTAGATAGCAACTATACAACATTCTTTAATGTGGGCAACGATACTATCTATTACGCAAATCCGGATGGAGAAGCATTCCTAAACATTGATGACGCTTATTTTAGGTCAATCTTGAATTACAATAATTTGAACAATAATACAGTGCCTTATAGGATTGGTTTAGCAGGCGCAAGCTACGGAGGTTTTATTGGTAAAGCAGATTCAATTTTAGTTACTGATGTTTCTGGCAGTATGGGTTGGTGCGGGGAATATTCTATTCCTCTGACATGTAATTATAACTGTTTATTTGGAGGATCCAAAAGCTGTGTGGTCTCTGACCCAAGTGATTGCTCTGGAAATGTTTGTGGAGGCGGCTGTTTTATTCCTTATGGCCATAACCTTGACTGTGTTAGAACAAGGCTAGAAATAGCGCAAGACTCTGGAAAAGTCTTTGTGAATACAATATTGCAAAACATCAACAACAGAGTAGGCCTGGCAAGCTATGAATCGGATCTTGATGATTTCACTGATTTGACTAACAATAATGATACCTTAGTGGCTGATATCGAAGGTTACACTGCTGATGGAGGAACATGTATCTGCTGCGGTATTTATAAAGCTAATGATATGCTCCCACATCAAGAGAAGGAATTTATTGTAGTTATCAGTGACGGAGATGCGAATTATAAATGCAGCGGTCCAGGAGATTATACAGGGGAATATGATTCTGCAAATGCCCCTCAGTCAGCTATAGACGCGGGCAATTATTCCTGTAACAATAATATTACTGTATTTACAATTGGTTTTGGTTCGGATATAAGCGCAAGTGGCACAGATACATTAAAAAGTGTTGCATGCAACGAATCATTGTATTTTAATGCCACAAACACTAGCCTATTAACAAATATTTTGTCTAATATTTCTTCTCAGATTCTGGAGATCAGCTATGCGGCTCAGTCTGCTGTAAGCACCGGTGGTTTTGAAAAATCGACATTATACTCTGACTCTTATATTGAGTTTACATACACTCCTTATGTTGAGCCATATGTCTATGGTAAAATTCCGGTAAATTTTGAAACAGAAGTTTTTGGAAATTACATAAGCCAGGGCGTTTTAGATATACCTGCCGGCATTTCAGTAGCTGATGCTAAAGTGACTTCCTATTCAGGCGATAAATGGACAGATAATGTGACACTTACCAACACAAACACTTATGATGTGTTTAACTTGTCCTCTTTCAACAATAATTATACAGGTCTTGGCGACCCTTTCTTAGTGAATATTAAGCCAGAACTGATAGAAGAAGGAATAAATACAGTCACTGTAAGTACAGGCTTATCCCTTACAAACAACTCAGGGGGGTCTCCAGATAATAGGGTAATCTACACATTATTATACCCTAACTCCTTAAGCTACACTAGTATTGCTGAAAAGGCAGATGGATGTATATGGTCTATCAAGTATGAATATGGAAGCAACACTACGATTGCTGTACCGCTTGATTACTCGGGAAGCGATAGCTGTGATTTTGAAACAGGCGTCTATGATTCAGACGATTCTATTGATGTTGCGTTTTACTCGCTATTAGGGGCTCTTGATTTTGACGATGATGGGTTGCTGGATTTAAACTTCGGTGAAGAGTTTTTATTTATTGAAAATATTGCAATAGCAGGTGTGCCTTCCCTTTGGGGGCCGGCTGTCATGGAAATCAGGGTATGGGAATGAATATAGAAAATAATAAGAATAATCAATAATAAAATTGATTAAAAATAATTGATAAAAAACTGAAAAATTAAAATGAGATATAAAAAAAGTGTACTTTTTACAATAGCCGCTATTGTCCTGTCAGTAGTTATCATACTCTCATTCACAGTCTACACAAAATACAGGTTAAAGGAAAAGATGGATATAGTAGAAACAAGAATTGTAACAATGAATAACTTTGTTAAGGATGTTGAACAGGATTTGCAAAAAGGAATTTACATAGTCTCTTTCAGGGCTTTTTTAGGCATAAACCAGTACATAACCTCAAACGGAACTTTCTTGAATAATACAAAACAAGACTTCAACGAACTTTTCCTTAATGGGACAATAAACAATCAGGAGATCTCTGTGATGCGTAATTCCACATTCCCTGACTGGGTTAACAGAATACAATCAGAAGCTGAGAAAATAGATATAATTACGAATTTCACAGTAAATGAGGCAACACCCATTCAGGAAGACCCATGGTATGTAACTGTAAGGGTAAATATCGACTTCAAAATTGAAGATGAAAAGCAAACTTCCTCTTGGGAAATAAATAAACAATTAAAAATAAATATAAGCATAGATAGCCTGGAAGATCCGTTATATGTGATAAACTCTTATGGCAGGCTGACAAATACTATCAGGGCATCGCCATTTCAGGATTTTGTAACCGGCAATGACCATGAAAATCTGCTAACCCACCTAAACGAATCCTATTATATTGCCACAAATATGTCTCCTAACTTCCTGATGAGGCTTGAAGGTAATTTAACAAGTTCAGAAAGCGGTATTGAGAGCCTTGTCAATATCCAGGAATTCATTGACCAGGGGTTGTCAATAGAGGACCGGAGCGCAGTCGACTACATCTATTTCGGTGAGCAAACAACTACAAACTGCAGGACCAATCAAACGCCTTCCTGGTTCAAATTGGATTCTGAACACCTGCCAATTTATGAGACGGGATGTGTATAAGCAAAAGGTTTTTAAATTAAAGCTTCTATTAATTTACTAAAATGTTAGCAACAGCTCCAATCATAGAAACAGGGATTGATAAGCTAGTAAAGTTGGTTAAAGAAAAGGCTAAAATATCCATGGAAGACGCTGCAAAAGAGCTGGGTGTAAGCTTAACAGTGGTTGAAGAATGGGCAGATTTTCTTGAAGAAGAAGGAATTATAAGTATTGAATACAAATTTACAAAAGCTTTTCTGGTAGGGAGAAAACTGACAAAAAAAGATATTCAAAAAAAAGCAAAAGAATTTACAGGTAAGAAAGAAGTCTTCATAAGAAAAGCAGAGGGAATTCTGCATTTTTTGGAAAAAGAGGCTGCAAAATTAACAAATATGAAAGAAGATTCTACCGGAGTAAAAAGAGATTTTGGTGCGGAAATCAAAGATGTAAAGAAAAAGATGGAAAAGCTTGAAAAACGCCATCACTTAAAGATAAACCTTGACAAGAGGATACATCAGCAAAAAACATCCTCTCAGGGTAAAATGACCAGCATGACCCAGCAAATCCTAAGGGAACAAAAAAAACATGCTGACATTCTAAATGAGATTAAAAAAGAATCAGAGGAATTAAAAAAAGAAGAGATGGCGATGTCATCAATAAAAGAGAGCGAAGAATTGCTTAAAGAAAAGCTGGAATCATTAAAATCGATGACCTCAGTTATAGAAAAGAAAGTGAAAGATGAAGATCTGGCAATTCAAAATTCACAATCCCATATTGAAAGGCTGAAAAACATGGCAGCTTCAATGGAAAAAAATCTTGAAAAGGGAAAGAGTATCATAACACCTTTGATAAAAAAAAGCCAGGAACACGAAGATGAGATAAAACAGCTGCAGGAGGATATACTTAAAAAAATTGCAGAAAAAGAAAAGAAATTTCAAGTTGCTGGTAAATCATCTAAAAAAATAAAGAAGTTCCTTGATAGGAAAGTGGAGATTGGAAGTTTGATAGACAAACTGAATCAAGACAAAACTAGCCTGGAAAAAGAGCTGATAGAGTTAATCAAAAAAGCGAAATCATTTAATTTAGCGTCAAAATCAGGCGATATTGGAAAGCAGATGTTGGAGCTTGAAAAAAAATTTGGTGAAGTGGATAAAAAGAAAAGTGTTCTTGAAAAGCAATTCAGAAAATTAAGCAGCATATTTAAATAAGTCATTTTTAAATAAAAAGGGGTGAGAAGTTGAAAAAGAGGTCTAGAAAAGTAATTCAGAAAATTAAGCAGCATAAAAAGAGGTCAGGAAAGAAATCTAAAGTTAAGGAGTTGGAAAAGCAAAAAACAGGGGTACTGGCAGCCTATAATTTTATCTCAGATAAAATACCTATAAAGATAACCATCTCCCGAAAACCGGAAGAATTTGTGTCAGTTTATAGGGTTTCAATTTCAGGAATAAGCAGGCATACAGAGATTGTCTTGGAAAATATAAGGAAAGAATTGATAACCCAGGTCAGCCTGGGAATGGTCGATATTCTAAATGTTAAGAATTCAAAGGCTATTGAAGATAAATTTATAGAAGCAATAGACATTTTGCTCAAGAAACATTTTCCAACTGCTGACGAAAAAACACTTAACTTCCTAAGGTCTTATCTCATTCAAAGAAGCTTAGGTATGGGGGCTATAGAAATACTTCTGGATGATGTGGATCTTGAGGAGATTGCCATAAATAGCGCAAGTGATAATGTATGGGTATACCATAAAAAGTACGGCTGGTTAAAGACAACAATACAAATGGCAAATGAAGAGCAAACAAAACACTATGCTGCAATGATAGGAAGAAGGGTTGGCAGACAGGTGAGTATGCTGGAACCCTTAATGGATGCGCATTTAGGAACTGGAGACAGGGTTAACGCTACACTCCTCCCTATTTCAATTGGGGGCAACACAATCACACTCAGAAAGTTTGCTGCTAAACCATGGACAATAACAGACTTTATAAGGTCAGAAACAATATCTCCTGCTGCCGCAGCCTTAATCTGGCTCGGGGTTCAATACGAGCTTTCAACATTAATCGCTGGCGGAACAGCATCAGGCAAAACATCCATGCTTAATGTTGTGGCTAATTTTTTTCCGCCCAACCAGCGCATCATCAGCATAGAGGATACAAGAGAGATAAGACTGCCTAAATTTCTTCACTGGGTGCCCCTAATAACCCGCCTTCCAAACCCTGAAGGAAAAGGGGAAATTTCAATGCTTGACTTGCTAGTGAACTCTCTAAGGATGAGGCCTGACAGGATAATAGTTGGAGAAATCAGGCGTAAAAGAGAAGCAGAAGTTTTATTTGAAGCAATCCATACTGGTCATTCTGTTTACGCTACTGTACACGCAAATGATACAAAAGAGACAGTAACAAGGCTCATAAATCCTCCCATCGAGATTCCGCCAACAATGCTTCCCGCCATATCTATGATAATTGTCCAGTATAGAAACAGGCGTACAGGCTTAAGAAAAACATTTCAGATTTCCGAAATCCTGCCAAATTCAGAGCCAAATGTGCTTATGCAGCTTGACTTAAAAACAGGCAGGTTAAATAAGATAAACAAATCGAAATCATTAGTTGCCACGATAGGGATGTTCACAGGACTCTCTAAATCACAATTGAAAAAATCTTTGCAGGAAAAGGAAGCTGTGCTAAAATGGCTCGTCAAGCAGGATATAAGCACGGTGGATGGAGTCGGGAGAGTTATGGCAAAGTATTATACAGACAAGGAAAACTTAATGAAATTCGTAAAAGCCAATAAACCGCTCAGGTGATTGTTATTATAAATGTTATCTTTGAAAGGATCGCCAGGTCATTGCCGGAATTGAAAACCAAGCTGGAAAAAGCAGCCATGAAGGACAAACCTGAAGAATTTGTCCAAAAAACATTTCTCACTGCATTCTATTTGGCAACCGGAATATCTGTGTTTCTTTTCCTTATTTTAGTAAAATACACTGCGCTAAAAGCAGTCTTATTTGTCTTCCCATTGATTTTGTTTGTTTTTCTGTTCTTCTATATGCTAAAGCTTCCGGATGTTAAAATATCTAAAAGAGAGAGGGAAGTAAGCAAGGAGATTGTTTTTGCCGGGCGTTACCTGATAATTGAACTTGAATCTGGAGTCCCCCTTTATAACGCCATGATAAATACTTCAAAAAATTATAAAACTATTGGCAAACATTTCAAGGATATCATAAATAAGGTAAATTTAGGCACTTCTCTGGAAGATGCATTGAATGAGGCAATAGAATCCACCCCGTCAGATGATCTACGGAGGATAATCTGGCAGATCCTTAATTCATCAAGAACAGGCTCAGATATTGCACAATCATTAAATTCAGTCATAGAACAGATTGTAAGGGAGCAGGCAATTGAAGTCAGTAAATATGGGAAAAAACTGAATCCGCTGGCAATGTTTTATATGATAATAGCAGTTATCATGCCTACACTTGGCATTACTATGCTGGTAGTTCTTTCTTCATTTATAAACTTTCAATTAGACTTGGTTATATTGATGGTTATATCATTCTTTTTAGGCTTCGCTCAGTTCATGTTTCTTTCAATAATCAAGTTTTTAAGGCCATCAATAGAATTTTAAAATGTTTAACTTAAAAAAATTAAAGAATAAAGAAGTAAAAACAGATCATTCCAAAAGAAGATCTAAAAAGAAGCTCTTTAAAATACTTGGTCTTCAAAAAAGAAAAGGCCGCCTAAAATCACACATTGAAAACGCAGGCCTTAAAATAAACCCTAAGAAATTATCCAAGCGGTTATTCGATATATGTGTTTTTATAAACCTGGCAGTCTCTTTCTATCTGATCTATTATTTGTCGACCACCCTTGGCTACCCTTTAAATAAAACAATAACTTTGATGGCAGTTTTATGGACACTTGCCTTTATAACCTTGTTATTTGTCATCTGGATTCTTTTTTATTTAAGCATGGATTTAAAAATTTTCAAAAGAAATCGCGATATAGAAGATGTATTGCCTGATTTTTTGCAATTGACAGCTTCAAACATAAAAGGAGGTATGACGATAGACAGAGCATTATGGTATGCAGTAAGGCCTCGCTTCGGTGTTTTGGCAAAAGAAGTGGAAATAGTGGCAAAAGAAACAATGAGCGGCAAAGACTTAAAAGATGCTCTGCAGGATTTTGTTGCGAAATACAATTCTCCGGTCTTAAAAAGATCTGTAAGTTTGCTTATAGAGGGGATAGAAGCCGGTGGAGAGATAGGAGACTTATTAATAAAGATCTCATCAAATATACAGGAAACAAAAATAATGAAGCAGGAAATGTCAGCAAATGTTACTGCTTATATCATCTTTATTTCGTTTGCAACTATTCTTGCAGCTCCGGTTTTATTTGCTCTTTCAGGCCTCTTAATACAGGTAATACAAAGTATTGGCTCAACAATCGGCAAAACAGGTGCTGCTTCAGCTACCCATGGATTTGCATTGACCTTCAAGGGAAGCGGTATAAACTACAATGAATTCAGAATTTTTGCTATTGTAACATTAACTATAACTTCGTCTATCTCTTCAGCCATAGTAGCTACAATAAAAAAAGGCGACGTAAAATCAGGTATCAGGTACATTCCAATGTTTGTGATTTCTTCTCTGGTTATGTACCTCATAGCGCAATCAATTCTAAATAGCACTCTGGGGACATTTTTCAATATATAGTATACTATCCTAACTAATATCTTTTTAATTTTTAGGAAATTTTAAATAGTAGTTATATCAATTACACTTTAAAATAGGTGAGTATAGTTGACTAAAAAAGCACAGGCTGCAATGGAATTCTTGATGACTTATGGTTGGGCGATTCTGGTAGTTTTGATTGTTATAGGCGCTCTAACATATTTTGATATTTTCTCGATAAGCCTTCCAAACAAATGTACTCCTACATCAGGAATTGTATGCATCGATCATGTAGTATCATCCTCAGACATTTCAGTGGTATTGAGAAACAGCCTAGGTTATGATATGAGCAGCGTTACTGTAGCTATAGAAGACTGCGGCACTGACAGCACTCCAGCCAGTATAGCCAATGGTGAGCAGGAAACATATACAATTAGCTGCTCCCAAACCGGCAATACATTTAAAGGGGATCTGAATATAACATACACCTTATCTGACACAGGCCTTTCACATACAACAAGAGGCTCGATAATCTCAAAGATAGAATAAAACTTGGATTAAAGGTTTATTTTAGTAAAGTTTAAATATTAGTTGTTCAATAGTAATGATAAATTATTTATTAAAATATAAAAATGAGGTGAACTTTTATGAGAATGAAGAAAGCACAAGCTGCAATGGAATTCTTGATGACTTATGGTTGGGCGATTCTGGTAGTCCTTGCTGCTATTGGAGCACTGGCATACTTTGGAGTTTTTAATCTTGAAAAGTATACTCCAGAAAAATGTCTCTTGGGAACAGGCATGAATTGTCAAAGTGCTAAGTTAGAATCCTCTCAAGTGCAGATGTTGATTACAAACAACTTAGGGAAAACAATAAAAATGTTGAGTATCAATATCACAGACATGGCAGATTTGACTAAATGTAATTTAAGCATGGAAACAACTGTGACCCATACAAAACAGTCAGCATATACACTTGGTGGTGGTGGTGCAGGTGGTACAGATTGTAGTATGGGCACCCAAGGAGACACATTCCAAGGTAAAATATTGATAAAATACAACGAAACAAGCAGTGGCTTCAGTAAGACCTTATACGGCGAAATAACCCAAAAAATAGAATAAATTAATTAATTTCTTTTTTTATTTTATTTATTTTTTATTTGACCTAATTCTCACCCTACACTTAGAGAAGCATACCCTACAGCAGAGCTGTAATCCCCTACAACATCACCAGAAGTGTAATATTTCAGCAATTTCGCTTTCTTTCCATTTAATAGTCTACATACCCCCATCATAACAGCTATTGGAAATTTACCGCAAATAGTGGCTCCTGTTCGTTCTGCATAACCAAGAAAATCAGAAGCAGTGAGGCTTTTTATTTGCTCTATAGCCCCCTTATCCAGAGCATATAAACTCTCCTTCACTCCAGTTTTAAAGGGAAAATAGCCGTAATTCACGCCATAATGTGTAAAATCTGAGGATGCTATAATGCATGCTTTTTTATTCTCTTCTTTAATAGTTTTTACAATGTTTTTTGCCAGCTCCCCATAAGGAATATCGGGGGAGGCTATAACAGGCATTATTTTTATATTATTTCCGCTTATAAACTGTAGAAAGGGTAATTGAACCTCAATAGAATGTTCCTGAGCATGCGCCATCTCATTCTGTTTTAAGCCTGTATTCTTCATTAAAGCTCTGCCAAAATCTTTATCACACTCCACAACACCTAATGGAGTTTCCCAATCTTCCAATGATATGGAGGAATCACCCCCAGAATGGCTTAACCCCAAAATGATAAATACATCTGGTAATTTGCTTTCTGCTATTTCTTTGTAAGAATAAGCTGCGCAAGCCCCAGAATAAGCATAGCCTGCATGCGGTGCTATAACGCCTAAAATAGCCTCTTCTCTGTTGCCTTCAGGAAGGCTACCTGGCCCAAATTCAGATAAAAAACACCCTCTTATCTGCTCCCTTAAGGCTTCCTTCTCTGCCTCATAAAACATCCCTGCAACTACTGGTTTTCTTGCCATAACACAAAAGAAGATTATTTTGTTTAAAAAGTTTGTTAAATAATATTATAAAAATTTAAAAAAAGAAAAAAATTAATTTTATTCTTTCTTCTTCACAACCGTGAAGTAAGCTATCAGCCCAACCACTATTATCACTGCAAATACAATCCATGCAATTGGTAGCTTCCCTTCTTCTACAGGAGGCAACTCTGTTGGTGGAGCTTCTGGCGGAGCCTCTGGTGGAGCTTCTTCTGGTGCTTCTTCTGGCACCTCTTCAGGAGCTTCCACTCCTTTGCTTCCAATTGCAAAGTAGCTGAATCCAGGCGTTAGCGCTTCAAGATTTACGTAGGTTGCATCGCTGCTTATTACAGCTGTAGTTAACATACTCCACTGATTATCTTTGTATCTGAACAATGCAATATTATCTTGTGTTAGGCCATTTTCACTCAGCCATGCCTTTGTAACCCTAAACTTAATCTTTATACCGGTAACATCTTCATCTGTAATTCTCGCCTTGGTTATCTGCAGATACTGGTACACTTTATCTGCTGCTGCAGCTGAAACCGGATTAGATTTTAAGCTTGCAACTTTCAGCTCTACATTGCTTAAATCATTGTTAACTTCGCCAATAGAAACTCCCGTAATACTTACTTCTGTTTTATCTATAGCCATTGCCAATGATGAACCTGCTGCAACGCTTGACCATATTTGTGATTTTGAGTCCTGTACATTGCTTGTGGTTGCTGCTCCACCTCCTGATGATCCTCCGCTGCTGCTGCTGCTATCAGCTGCTGCTGCTGCTGCACTTGTTTTGAAATAATAAGTTCCATTCTCAATACAATTTCCAGCTTTATCGCATGTCGTAACATTAAACCAATAGCCAGTATTTGCTGTCAAAGAACTAAGTGAAACTGATTGGGTCTTTGAAAAGTCAGATTCTGAAGCGTTTGTAGTGCTTGCTAAGGTTGATGTCGTGCTATAATGCACAGTGGCATTTACTGATTCATTTGCTGTAACAGTAATGGTCCATGAAGTAGTTGCTGTAGTTCCATTGGCTACTGATGATAAATTATGGACTGTAGCGTCACTTACATTAAAGTTGAACTCAGTTTTATTCACATTACCATTACCATCCCACACACGGAAGGTCATATTATTATTTTCTACAGTGCCATTAGCTACATCTATCTGAGGCCCATAACATATCTTATCAAGGCCATAAGTTATTGGACCAGTCATTGTTGTGTTAGTTATATTTGAATTTGCACCTATATAACTGAAGTTACATAAAACAGCATCATTGCTCACAGTTATATTTGGCATAAAGCTTGACTCTGTTTGTGTTCCAAGGGTATTCACCGATATTGCTGGAGTTCTTGAATCATTAACCAAAGCAACTGCGCCGAAAGATGGCACATATACCCTCACTGTTGTATTAAGTGTATTATTCCAACAAGGGGTAGGTGTAGTATGTGTATATCCGCTGCTTCCACATTCACTAATATTTACCTTGGATGTTAAATCCGACTCATTGCTAAAGTACCATAACTCAGTAGTTCCTCCTAAAGGTTCACTCGCAGAAGTGGTATTGGAAACATTAGTGGCATTCAAATTTAAATCTATATATCCATAATAAGAATTGGTGTCGGAAATAAATTGACCTATACCCTCTGTAGTTTCTGCGGTTTCTGCGCTGCCATTGAATGCTATTACCTCAATGACTTTAGCAGTTTGATTATTTTCTATTTGAGTTACTGTAGTTGAATCATTATGCCTTGCTGAAAAGTTTATTGCATCCCAATTTGCAGCAGAACCATTTAAGTTTATACCTATGCTCATATTTACTGCAGTAGTAGTATTCAACGCGAATAAGAGTTCCAATGTTTGACCAACACTCCTCGGATTTGGAGCTGTGCCATCGCTTATTAAAACACCACTTGAATTGAACACTGAAATATTTGAGTAGTTAATATGATACATGTACAGTGATTGATTCACTGTTAGAAAATCAAATGGTCCGTCATAAGTGATTGTAATCTCGCTGCTGTTCCTTACATTTCCGAGAGAATCATTAACCCTGACCTTCATTATGTGTGTTCCAGCAGTTAAGTTAATACTTCTGTTTATTGAGGATGTGTTCAATCCCTGTCCACTTGTTAAAAAGCTTCCATTCTTTATTGTATGGTTCAAGATGGTTAAATCATTATCAAGATAGTAACCGATTGAATCTACTCTGTTCATATCCTCATAGGCAGATACATTAAGTACGATTATTCCTGTTGTACTTAGACCTGATGAGGGGGGGCTATGCACAACCATTACAGGTCCTAAATCATCAACTGCGAATTGGAATGTCCTCGAGATTGAATTGCCAGCATGATCATCAGCAGTAAGAGTCACTGTCTGGTTTGCTTCTTGGTTCTTACAGCCAGTAAAATTAAATGGAGTTATTGCAGTGGCATTTGTATAACTATTTATGGAGGTATTGCAACTCGAAGTCCAAGTCATATTTTTCAAAGTGCTTAAACCTCCATCTAAGGTCACATTAAATGCTAGATAGTAGTCTGGAGTTATGTTTGATTGATTGATTGTAGCTATTTCTACAAATCCATTTGAGATATTGATCATACCTAACAATATATCCATTCCTTCGCTTGTCTGCACTGTAAAGTTATGCAGATACAATTCAGTATTGCCCCAGCTATCCACTGTAGTTAACCTTATACCATGGGTCCCATTGGTTAAATCACTACAAATTGCATTATCAGACGACCCCAATATAGTAATCGAACCGTTCCTGTTCAACGCTGTCGAACCTATCGATGAAAAATTCTTAAATAGATTACAGGTTACATCATCACCTGTCGGACTTGCACTATCTACCTGGATAGCAATATGATTAAGAGGATTGCCTTCAGTAACATTCCAAATTATTGTAGGTGTTGTATCTGATGTATTAGAACCATTAACATCGCTTCCTCCTCCAAGACTTGAAATAGTCAAAGTCGGCTTTGTTGTATCATTGATTAGAATTGTAAAGTTCTTAACACTCATTGAGTCATTTGCATTTCCCAGAGTATCATTGGCAATCACCCTGAAGCTTACATTTCTTCCTTCAAATTCATTATGCCCTGTAGGGATTGGGAATGAAAAATTCGTCCAGCTTGCGTTATTGAATGCGAGATATGGAGCCAGACTTGTGTTTAACGTTTGCCATGCTGTTGCTGTTTCATTAAAGAACTGTAAAGCACCTTGTAAAGGTTGGGTTAGGTTATCAGTCCAATTTACTGTTGCATATATCATCCCAGTATCTGCATCGCCCTGTGCCCTCGAATTACCTGGGCTTGTATTCAGGATAGTCACATCAGAGGTGGTAAAATTAAGATAACTTGAATTTGTAAAATTATAATAACTAAATACTGGAGGTATCTGGTCAACAGTTATGGTTATTGAACTACCAGTAACATTAATCGGATTAGTATTATTCCCAGTATCCCTGCCCGTAACATTTATCAAATAAGTGCCATTTGAGGCAAAGTTATATGTTGCATTGCACGTTACAGAAGTCGTATTCTGTGGGCTTGTCGTGTCAGCAGTTATACATGTTAAGTTTGTTGAGCTATGGTTTAAGAAATTAAATTGGGACACTGTAGTTCCACCCAGTGTTATTGTAAGATTAATCGAATTATTCATAGTCAGGTTAAGCCCTGTAGAATCAAGGTCATAAACTGAAAAGTTAATTATCTGTGTTGATAATACTGAGGAACTATTTGTAATAGTAACAGAGGGAGTATTAAATGTAACATTTGGCTGTGAGCGGTCATTCCCTCCTAATCCTCCTGAGAATGACCTTACAAATAAATATGTAGAGCCACTTGTTAATATTACTGGCTCTTCGCCCCATGCTCCGCTTGTAAGCCAGCATGCGCCATCACCGCCAGCTGAGCGTGCTGGAGGTATTATCTCTGAATAATTAAACAACCCTACTACCGTAGAATTACATTGAGAAATTACAGCACAGCCTGGATTTGATGTTGACGTCCCATTGCAATACATTACCTTACCGTAAGTGCCTTTCATCTGAATTATTCCAAAAGAATATTCTACTTCTGGTGGTATAAAGCTTTTTATATCAACCCAGGTTAAATTTGCATCAAAGCCTGCTCCAATGTCGTCCTGCACCTGTGTTGAAACTTCACCGCTATAATTAGTCCTGCTTGTATTTGCAAACTGGTTTTCATCTATTTTGCCGCCCACTACATAAACACCGGTATCTGCTGTGAATTGAATGTTAAATGTATAATTCCCGGATGTTGGATTCATAAAGGCCCCGTAGGGCATCTCAGTCCCATTACCATAAGTTATATTTAGTCCTGAAAATGAAAATCCTGACTCTGGATTCTGCATTTCACCAGCTCCAAACATATTCTCCATCACACTCACATTAGTTCCTTTAATTATGAAATCTTTTTTGTCACTGCATGTTACCCTGTCAAAAGTGTCATTTGCGCAGAAGAAAACACTATGAGGTCCGGGACTGGTATAATTGCTACTGAAGTTTAATAAAGGGGTAAGGTTAAGGAAGTATCTCCCATCATACCCGACAGTTGTTGCCGCATGTACTGCCATAGACCTATTTATACTCTCATTTTTGTCTGTTACACCACCAGACATATCAGTTGACACCGCATTTAAAATTGCCCACACAGTGTTAGTAGTATTGTCTGAAACATTAACATAAATAACTGCTGTTTCGTAAGAAGTTATATTATGCATTGTACTTGCAACCATAGTTCCAAAAGGGGTATCTGGGGTTACTGTAGGAGCCAGAGTATCTATAACTAAGGTCTTATTAATAGAGAAGTTTCCTACATTAGTGGTACTAGTAGTAGCATTTGTGCATTGCACTGACCAGCTAAAGTTGCCATCTCTGTCAAATGTATGATTGATCCAGCTGGTTATGGATGATGAATTGGTGATTTCAGAAGAAGTTCCATTAGAAGTATTTATTACTGTCTGAACCCTTGTCCCTGTTATGTTTGTCCAGATGCTGCAGTTTCCAACCAATGTACCGGCGGAATCGTCCCAGAGAGCTGTAAAAGTAAAGTTGATTGTCCTGCTGCTATTAATCGCGTAGTCCGTAGGACCTAATTGGCTGATAGTCAAAGCATTGACCATCAAAACCAACAAAGAAATAAGCAGTAAACTAAAAATTATAAACCTAGCATCAATTTTACCCTCTTTTTCCATGATTACCCCTCTTTTAGTGTTTAATATTGATAAATTTAGCACTATTAAATATTTTTTAATGATTATTTTTTTTAATCATATTTAAATGTTTTGTTTTTAAGTGATAAAAACAAAAGCTAAAAAAATTTAATTGAATTCCTACCCCCAACAATTAGAAAAAACTAATTTATATTTAAAACTTTGTCATTCTTCTAAAATAAGAACAAGTTTTGAAAATGTTTTTATACTCAGATAAAAACTAAATGGATTATGATAAAAAACAGGACGAGAAAAACAATTATGGCAAAAAAATCCAAAGTCTGCAAAGGTATCTTATCAAAAGGTTTGGGCTTGATGTTCTCGACAAAGCCAAAAAATCTGATTTTTATTTTCAAAAAAGAAAAAATCAATCCATTGCATATGTTTTTTGTTTTCTTTCCAATTGATACCTTATTTCTCGATAAAAACAAGATTGTTGTAGAAGTAAAAGAAAACCTCAGGCCCTTTGATCTCTATACTCCAAAGAAAAAATCAAAATATGTTATTGAGTTGCCAAAAGATTCTATAAAGAGGTCTAAGACGAGGATAGGAGATAAAATCGCTTTTTAATTTTTTATCAATAATTTCTTAGTTTAATTTATCAATTTTAATCATTGATTATTCAACCATTGTTTATGCTCTACATTCACAATTATTTGCGCTTCCATCATCTAAGTTTTTTTATTTATTTTTTTAAGTTTTTAAAATTTAAAATAAAAAACGGCTGAACAAACACGTTCACAACTGAGGAATAACTGTTTGTGCACCTAATGATTAATTTTCATTGAATTTTTTTCTTATTGGTTAATTTTTTATTGTTGATTTATTTTGATATTGATTACTATTTATTAAATTTTTAATTGATGAAAAATAAACAATAGTTTTAAATAATGATAAAAAATTCTAGTGATTTGTCGGGGACGTAGTTCAACCTGGCTAGAATAGGAGCCTCCAGTAAATGGAGAAATGAGCCTTCGGGCGATGAAAAAATTCCTCTTGAAGTCAGCTTCGGATGGGAGTTCAAATTAAGAAATATCTTATGAAAGTCTCTCCGTCCCCATTCTTATTTTCAACAAATCTTTCCTAGATCAGAATTAATTATCTCTTCTTCCTTCTCAACAACTTAACAACCGGTTTATAAAACTTCATAACAAGAATTACCAGAATCAAAACTACTATGCCTACAACCATATAATTCCAATACAAAATAAAAAAATCCCTTATATATTTATAGAGGTAATAAACAGCTGTGCCTATTACACCCAAAACAATAATAATCAAGAGAACTTTAAAAACAGACTTGATAACTTTTGAAAATTTTATTTTCTTTTTTCCGTTTTTCTTTTCTGCATTCTTCTTTTCTTTTCTTTCTTTTTCTTTACCTCCTTTCTCTAAAGAGCGGAAAAAATATACAATCAAAGCCAAAAAAACAAGGGCGATAAAGATATAGTAGCTGTAAGCCCATGCACCTTTTAAACTTCCCATTACAAAAGGGAGTATGTTTTTAAAAATACCATAATCTATTAGTTTGAAATAAACACTTAAAAAGACCAAAGCTCCAATTATTATTAAAATAACAACCCATATCCACTTTTTTCCAAAATATTTTTTCTTTTTTGCTGATTTTTCTGTTTTTTTCTCTTCCTTTATCTTTTTCTCTTTCAGCTCTTTTTTCTCTTCTTCCTGTTTTTTTCTTTCTTCTTCTGACTTCTCTTTTTCTTCTTCCTTCTTTTTTCTCTCTTCTTCACGCTGATTTTGTTTTTCTCTTTTCAGTTTGCGCCTTTCGCGGCTCTTTTTCATCTTGCTAACTTGTTTTTTAATTGGTCGTATAAGTATAATCACCAAAAATATCAGGGCGATGGCCAGATAAATATAGAACTGGAAATAATTAATGAACCATTTGATATTTCTGATTATTTTGTTTTCTTCAGCTAATTTAATATCAATTGTTTCTGAATAATCCGCATCACCAGACTCTAATTTTAAAACTAGCTCATAACTATCTGCCTCTGCGCCTTTAGGATTGATATGGAGATTTAGGTTTCCTTTCTGTCCAGGAGCAAGTTCAAGTAAATCCGGGCTTATGTCTGCCCATTCAGGACCATCCAGGCTGATATAATAAACTGCTTTTTTCAGTCCTTTATTGACGACATCAACATTATAATACTCCTCAGTATATTGATTTGTTATTTTCTTATTTGTATCAATTTCTACCCTGTAACAATCTTCTTTTGTAACAGCCTCTATCTTTATTGTATCGCTTGCTTCAACATCCTCGCCTAAAACCTCCCCTTTAAGCTCCACATCAAAACTGCCTGAAATATCTCCTGGCTCTAAAATTAATTTTGAAACAACCTCTTCATATCCAGCTAAGATTAAAGTCTCATTTAGTATAGCCCAGTCAAAATTTGTGCTCAGATTGATTTTCTCAGGAAACTTGCCATCGTTCTCTATTGCCACGTCATATTCTCCCTCGCCACAAACAACATCTTCTTCTTTTTTTATTTCGATATTAAGCCCATAGCATTCATCAACAATAACCTCGATCTCCTTGCTTTCTTTTACATTGCCTAATTTTGTCACAGCATTAAATTCTAGATTATACTCCCCTTCTGAGCCTTCTCCAGGCTTCAAATTAATCATAACAATGCCTTTTTTATCTCCCTCTAAGCTTACCCTGCCAGCGCTTAATTCTGCCCAGTCAATACCCCTTAAACTCAAAATATAACTATTGCTATAGCTCTCTTTGTTTGTAATTAACAAAGGTAATGTTGTTTCCTCATTCCCGCAAACATTATATGCTCCTGTATGCCCTGAAAACAAGGCACTTGTCTGATTCTCCTCAATCTTGATAAGATTCCCTTCCTCAACTTCAAATTTATAGCATTCAGTAAAACTAAGATTTTGTTTTATTGTTTTCAGCTCACCAGATTTTATATTGACAAACAATTCATAACTATCTTCTAGGTTACAGTCAGAATTAACATAAACAAAAAAATAGCTTGTAGCACCTGGATTTATGCTGAATTCAGAAGGAACCGCCTTAGCCCACTTGGCAGCACTCCCGGCAAAACTAATGCTATATGCAGTTGTTGATGCCTCTTTATTCTGGATATAGACAGGATAGCCCTGGTTAGAGCAGGGGCATAATTCTACATTAGCCTTTGTGGTAATAGTAAAATCTCCCTGTGCTACAACATTCAAAGCTAGTAAAAGAAAAAATATGAAATAAACCAGGCCTTTTTTGTTCATTTTGGCATACTCCCCCTAAAGGAGATATACTCTTGAAAGATTAAATAAAAAAGAAATAGAAAAAAAGAAAACCTTAGTAGTAGGTTTCTCCTTCTTCTTTGGTCTCTTCGTCTCCGCCTTTCAGCTTGTTAAATCCTATGATTAATCCTAAGATTACTAACAGGATAACAAGGACAACTAAACCTACTTCCAAACCTCTCTTAACTTTGCTCCATGCGCTTGTTTTTCCTTCACTAACATCCACTTTCATTGGAATTTCTTTTAGTGTCTTTTCTCCGCTCTTTATTGTCACTGAAAAGGTTTGTTCGCCAACAGATGCACTTGCTCCAGCTGCAACATAAACATTTGCAGCCTTGCTTTCACCTGCTCCTATGACTAAGACATTTGAAGGGCTTATTCTGAATGTTGCCCAATCAGCGCCGTCTGCACTTACTACATAAGTTTTTGAGGTTGTACCCTCATTTGTGATTGTTATTGGATAAACAGCTTCTGCTCCACCCTGAGTTGTTGATTGTGCACTAGCTACAAGAGTTATAAGTGTTTTCTCCTTATCAACAGCTGATGGTGCTGCTTCCTCTGTGCCTTTAACCCTTATAATCATCTCTTCCACTTCTTTTTCATCACCATCGTCATAAGTTACTTCAACCCTTAATGTATACTCGCCGGTTTTTGCATCGCTTGGTATCCTTAAATAAAGCTCTTCTGTAGTTGTCTGGTCATCTATATCATCATCATAGTTAGGATTGTTCCTATCTACAGAATCCTCTTCCCTATCAAGCTCATCAACATAATCAGTTGCTGAAACGCCTAACTCTGGAATGCTTACTTTAACTTTTATTCCATCTTCATTTCTTTCTCCGTAATTCTTTAACCTTACAGCAGCAAGCAAAGCTCTTCCTGCCTTGACTTCATTTTCTGGGGATAAAATAACATCTTTGATTGCAAGCTGGTGTCTTTTGGTATCAACTTCAAGCTCGTAAGTTTTTGTTGTTGTTTCTCCATCTCTGTCCGAGATTGTAATTCTTAATTTGTATGAATCCTGGTCCATCCTTATTCTCAATGGGATTGTTAATTTTTTAGTATAAGTTGTATCTTTTTTCATGTCAAAGACATCTGTTATGTCTTCCATCAAATCATTATGGTCATAACCTCTTATGTTAGCCTCAATCTGCACATCATCAAGATCTACATTTGCAGTTAGCCTAACCTTGACTTCAAGGTCTTCGCCTTTTTCAAAATCATAAACTTCGTTAGAACTCGTCTCACTTACAATATCACCATTAACTTTAACCTCAATATTATCTTTAATGTCTAACGCGCTTGCCATTCCGCAAACAGCTATTAAACTAACTAAAAAAATTGTCAACAAACTTAGTCTATTTTTCATTTTAATTTTACCCCCATCGTTTTTTATTAAAACTATTATATGATTATGTTGTGTTTAGTTAACTGATATATAAACTTTTCGTTTTTGTTAGCATACTTGAGTGATTACAAATAATGACTATTTTATAGTAAACATTATTTTTAGACAGATGCCTCGTCGCTAACTGATAATTTCTATAGGCCTGTACCTCACTCTCCTTAACCCATTGTCATAAATTATGATCATGACTTCATAAATTCCGGGCTCTGCATCCTCAGGAATTTCCAGGATAAATTTCTTTGCAACTCCTTTATTGGTCTTTAGGTCTATATGGCCAATTTTTTGTCTTAAAGCCAGCTCAGGAACAATTATTGTTACAGTAGCATCATTTATTTTATAATTTCCTTGGTTTTCAAAATTGACATAAACAACTAAGTCTTCTCCTGCCCTGAGCTCGTCATTCACGATATTGATCTGGTTTATATGTATTTTCCTTCTTGGCAGCTTTACTTGTTTTTTATCAGCTTTATCTACATCAATAGTTATTGTGTCTGTTGCCATATCTCCATCAAAATCAATTACAGTTAATTTTACTAAATAGCTTCCAGCTTTAAAAATTGCTTTGACTGATTTTTTTATGCTGTCTACAAATCCATCATCATTGAAATCCCATTCATATGCAAAAGGCTCATTTCCCCCAGTTACATCAGCGTCAAAATTAACCTCTAGTGTGGCTTTTCCCGAGGTCTTATCTGCAATTATTTTTGCGCTTAAATCAATATCGCAAACATCTCCTTCATCTGTTTGTCCATCACAATCGTTATCCAAACCATCGCAAATTTCTGAAGGAGGAACTGGACATGAAGCAATACATAGCGAGTAAGTTCCGCATTGTATATTATTGTAAGAACATGTTAGAGTTTCATGCAAATAGGCATTTTCATCATCACAATCAATTGGACCGCAATCACCCCCTTCAACATTAAATCCATCCTCATCTTGATCGGTGCACTCAGGCATGCAAACATCTCCTTCATCTGTTTGTCCATCACAATCGTTATCCAAACCATCGCAAATTTCAGTTGTTGGGTCTCCAGCAACAGCATTGCATTGTGTTCCTGTTCCATCTGCTGTGCAAACAAAAACACCAGTAGCTTGGCACTCTCCAAGACCAACACTGCAAGAACCTCCAAGATTAGTAAAATCCTCGTCAATTAATTCATTGCAATTATCATCCACACCATTGCACATCTCAGTTGCTCCTGGATTGATATATTCATTATTATCATCGCAATCAAGGTCAGGATAAGTACATGATATTGATACAGGATCTCCATATCCATCCACATCTTTATCAGCACAAACAGGTGGAGCTTCTTCCACATTAATAACTACAAAATCTGAATCATAATCACCATCTATGTCTGTAACTTTGCATTCTGCTGTATAAACTCCATCATTGTCATAAGTATGAGCTGGATTTTGATCTGCAGTTGTTTCTCCATCTCCAAAATTCCATGAATACGTGTAAGGCTCAATTCCACCAGTAGCAGAACAGGTAAAGTAAACAGTTAATGGCTCTGTTCCCGATGTTGGGTCTGCTGTTACAGTTGCAGTTGGTTTTATTTCTGGATTGTTGCTTACTCTCCTAGTCACACTAATTGTTTCAGGTAAATTTTTAAGACCATCACATAATGGGCTGTTTGCAATCCCTATTATGCTTATATTATAAAATCCACTTTGTAAAGTAGTATCCCAATTAAAACCAAACTCAACAGGATAGAAATTATCAGGATTTGCTCCTAATGATAATGATTGATAGTTTACTATAGCACCATCAACCTGCCTCGTTATTGTCAAATCAGCATCTGTTGGTACTGGCGTGAATATATAATTATCATCTGCATGGTTGCTTATTTTTTCTGTAGTAATTGTCAATAACTCTCCTTGTATCGGGAATGGATTTGAAGTTGCTAAATCATTAAGAATAGTATAACACATATTTCTTGGATTATCTGATAAAACATGAACTAGTTTTGAAGCAGACTCTTCCATTGACGAAGAGCATTTTGTATCTATAACATCAGTTGTCACAATTATTTTATGTTTGCCGGCTTTTGTTGGCACCCACTCAAACTCAACTCTTTCTGAGCCGCTGTGAATTATTGTTATATCCTTAATTTGCTCATCAACTAACACATTATTATAATCATAAATTCTTAATGTAACTCTTGTCTGCACAGAAAAATGACTTTCTAATTGAGGTGGTTCATACCCTATTGGCCCAGCTCTCTGTAATGCAGAATATGTAGTTGCATCAATACCCACATCAACACCAACAACAAGAGGAATGTTAGGTTGAACTTCATTAACAACATTTAAATTTTCAATTGGAGAATGGCAGTTTTCTTTTTTGCTTAAGTAATTGTATATTGGCCCTTGAGGGTCCCTTGGATCATCAGGCCCTCCCCACATTGCATGAGTTTCCCAGGGTATATAACCTTCTTTATAATAAAATATAGCATATCCATATGGAGATTGTAACTGTGTAGGATACGTCAGTTGTATTTTATCGTCTCCCGAATTTAAGACTTGACCCCCCCATAATTTTGTACTCTTCACATTGTCGCATTTGCTGTCATCACAAACAAAGCCAATAACATTTACATTATCCACAGGCGTTATGGTAGGAGTAAAAACACTATCTACAGCTATCCTCCCTTCTCTTAAAATATAATTAACATACCTTTCAGCAGAAACAGGCAAAACAAATAGAGAGAATACTAAGACAATAAACAAAATTTTAATTATTTTTTTTATCAACTTTATCCCTCAGTTCACACAAATAAAAATATTTTTGATTAGTTACTCACTGCTAGGACCTGAACTTTCACTATCGGATGTTGAAGTAGTAGTAGTAGGTCCACCCATATCCAATCCCCCCTTTCGTCCGATACTAAGCTTATACCATTTTCTACTCTCTCCTTTTTTACCAGAAGGGCTTACAACTGGTGTTTCTACTTCCGTAAAATCAGCAGTATTGTAGTTCCCATCTCTCCTAAGAATATAAATTCCATTAAGTTTTGTGGTAAATGGGCTATACCCTTTCCTAACCTCCCCTTCTTCTATTTTAACACCATCAACAGGTATTGGTGCTTTCAAATTTCCTTTTGTATTTCTCGATCTCTTGTAGGTCACAAATTCAATTGCCTCTTCTATTGTGCCAAGAGGTGTTACAAGTTCTCCTGTTTCTTCATTCTTTTTTAGTTTGATATTATGCTTTGATTCCTGGAGAAAGATGTCACCGGCATACTTAAGATCATATAAAACAACCATCCGATCCTCATTTCCTTCAAAAAACCTTAACATATAGAATTTTTTGTCTCTTAGCTTATCACATAAATTATTTCCCTTACAATCAACAGCTGCTTCTAGTAAATCTGGAAGTCCTCCTACAGCTGAAATAGCTGCAGCACCCAAACCTAATCTAAGAAAATCTCTCCTATCCATCCGCTTAAGGTTATATCCTGGACTTGGTTTATACATCAACAATGCCCCCAACAATATCTAATCTAAGGAAGAATAATCATATATTTAAACCTTTCCATTCATTTATCATTTTAAAGTGATAACTAGTATCCTCTATAAACATCAATCAATAACTATTTAAAATAAATTGGTTTTCCAAAAATCTACGCAGATGAAGCGCAAACCCACTCAGTGTAGGGGCGGGCCATTGTGCTGGTTCTGCGCAGACGGGGAGGTTAAACCTCCGCAACGCTAGTTGTGGAGATACTAAAATAATGATAAATATAATAGGAGCAGGACCTGCCGGACTATACACTGCTTTCTTGCTTGCAAAACAAGGAAAAGAAGTGAATGTTTTTGAAGAACATAGTATAGTGGGAAAACCGGTTCAATGCACAGGCATCACAACATCCCACTTAAAAAATTTCATAGAGATAAAAAAAGGATTTCTGGTGAACAGGGTAAATACAGCAAGAGTTTATTCCAGTAAAAACTTTATTGATTTTAAGCTAAAAGAAGAAAACATAATAATAGACCGAACAAAATTTGACCAATACCTTGCAGAAAAAGCTGAAAACGCAGGAGCAAATATATTCCTAAAACACAAATTTATCGGCTATAAAAAAGATGAAATCGTAATTAAAGAAAATAATAAAATTAAAAAAATAAAAACCAAAATCCTGATTGGGGCTGACGGGCCTTTAAGCAAAGTCTCTAAGATCATAAACAAAAACAAAATAAATTTCTGGACAGGACTGCAGGCAACAGTAAAAATAAACACACCCAAAAACATTTTTGAAACGCACCTTGGAAGCATTGCTCCGGAATTCTTTGCGTGGCTTGTCCCTGAAAACAATAAAACAGCAAGAGTGGGCCTTGCAACAAAAAAGAATATCAATATCTGCTTTAACAAATTTCTAAAATTAAAAAACATAAAGCAAAAAGATATTATTGAGCGCCAGGCAGGCATCATCCCCCTTTACAATCCAAAACTAAAAATAAAAGAAAACAATATCTTCCTTGTAGGGGATGCTGCAACGCAGGTAAAAGCCACGACAGGCGGAGGCCTCATACCTTCTTTATCCTCAGCCAAGATACTTGCCAACTCAATAATAAAAAATAAAGATTATGAAAAAGAATTTAAAAAAAATATTGGCAGGGAATTATTTATATCTTTAAAGATAAGAAATATTCTAAACAAATTCACAGATAAAGATTATAATCGCCTGATAGAGCTCTGCAAAAATAAAAAAATAAAAATTATAATTGAAAATCATGACAGGGAATACCCCTCAAAGTTTATGGTCAAATTGTTAATAGCAGAACCAAGGTTTTTTTATTTTCTAAAATGCCTTTTGCCTTAAATTTTAAATCTATATCTGCTGACAATGCCAACTTTTGCCAGATTTGCCTTGTGATTCGTAAGACAACCGGAAGCTAAAACATTTGAGGCAAGACTGATTCTTTTTCAACACTACCCGCAAAAGTTTTTGCCAAATCTAGCCGGCCTGTTAGCAGATACTTAAATCCAAAAGTTTTTAAAATAGGTATCTTTCCCTGCAAGCAACATGAAAGAAGAGAACAATGAAGAGGAGATTTCTATTGACCTAAGCAAGATAACTAATTTCTTCAGGAAAAAAAAGAAAGAAAAAGCAGAAGAGATAAAGGAAGATGTTGAGAAATTAGAAGAAAAAAAATCAGAGATGCCTAAAGAAGACCAGATAAAAATAAAGGAGATCAAAACCGAAGTTAGAGAAGAAGTTAAGGAAGCAGAAAAAATAGACAAAGAAGAAAAAAAGTTTGAAGAAGATATCAAAGAGACAAAAGAAAAGATTGAAGGGGTAAAGGAAGATATAGAAAAAGAGGACGATGAAATTGCTATAGACTTCGGAAAAATAACTAAATTCTTTAAAAAAGAGAAAAAACAGGAAACTGGTAAAATAGAAAAAACATCTGAAAGTGATGAAGATGAAATATCATTCGACTTTGGCAAAATAAAAAATATTTTCAGAAGAAAAAAAGAAACTGAAGATGAAGATGCAATTGCGATTGACTGGAAAAAAACAGGAGATTTTGTTAAAAAATATCAAATAGTCTTTCTTTTATTGATCCCGATATTATTTTCAATTTTTTTAAGGGTTCAGTCTGCTTATCTTCCAATAACAGACGACTGGGCAGAGGACTCAGTAATAAACAATCTAAGAAACCAGGTAAGATCTCAGGTAGACCAACAATATCCTAATTTGCCTCCTGATAATAAAAATGACATAGTAGAAAGAGAGGTAAATAAATTACTAAAAGAACAAAAAGGCCAGATACAGCAGCAGATTCAAGGAACCTCAAATTATTTCAAGTCCAGGCTGCAGGACGACAAAGGCCAGACCTACCTGCTGGCAATTGATCCCTGGTTCTGGATGAGGCACGCCAGAAATGTCTTAGAAAATGGCCATCCAGGAGATGAAATAAAAGAGGGTATTCCATGGGACAACCATATGTTCGCGCCAGGTGGAAGAGGAACACCCCCTGACATGTTCCACGCATATTTTGAAGCATACTTGTACAGATTCCTGAACTTCTTTAATAGAGACTTAGACCTAATGAAAGTTGTTTTTTATGTTCCAGTCATTCTTTCTGCATTGTCTGTTATACCAGCATTTTTCATAACAAGGCGCCTAGGTGGAAATTTTGGAGGATTCATAGGTGCATTTATAGTTGCAATACACCCAGCATTCCTGAACAGGACCGCAGGAGGTTTTGCTGATACTGACGCCTATAATGTCTTATTCCCATTAATGATAACATGGCTTTTCCTTGAAGCATTGGAATCAAAAAGCCTAAAAAGAGGAACAATCCTAAGCAGTTTGTCAGGAATTCTTGTTGGATTCTTTGCATTCTCATGGGGTGGTTGGTGGTTCATATTTGATTTTATAATTGCCTCAACCATAATTTATTTGCTCTATTATCTTATAATACACAGAAAAGAATTAAAACAAGGTGTAACAAATCTTTTAAAAAAAATAGAAATAAAAAATACATTGATTACCCTTTTATTTTTTACTGTCTTTTCTGCAATATTTGTTAGTATTTTCAAGAGTTTTTCTTCTTTTATCAATAGCGCAGTGCGTAATCCCCTTGGATTTGCACGCCTAAAAGAAGTGGGTATAACAACTGTCTGGCCAAACGTCTTTACAACCGTCGCTGAACAGAACCCTGCTTCGCTTAACTCTGTAATAAGCCAGATTGGGATGGGAAAATGGATCTTTTTATTATTAGCTCTGGTAGGAATTGTACTGACACTAACAAGATTAAAAGAAGAAAAACCTTGGTTTATTTTGGGAACTGTTGCATGGTATATAATTATATTTATTATGAACCCTCAAAACCTGAATATATTTTTAGTCTTGATAAGTATACCAATAATCATTAGGCTTGGTTGGGCAATCATAAAATCTGACACAGAGATAGACATAAAATACTCGCTAATCCTGATAATCTGGCTCATTGCTACAATTTACGCCAGTGTTAAGGGAATTAGATTTATGTTGTTATTGGTCCCGCCATTTGCAATTGGTTTTGGCATAGCCATGGGCTGGATTTATGACTATGCAAATAAATGGATAACAAAAGGACTGCATATCAACCAGTACATATCAAAGATAACAGTTATCATTTTGTTGTCCCTCCTTTTAATAAGCCCATATAAAGCTGCTGCAGATACCTCAAAACACGAAATTCCAAGCATGAATGATGCATGGTACAATTCATTAACCAAAATAAAGCAGGAATCTGCTCCAGACGCTATTATCAACTCATGGTGGGACTTTGGCCACTGGTTTAAGTATATTGGTGACAGGGCAGTAACTTTTGATGGTACATCTCAAAATACCCAACAAGCCCATTGGATAGGCCAAGTATTATTGACTTCAGATGAGGATACAGCAGTCGGTATATTGAGTATGCTTGACTGCAGCGGCTACGTTGGAGGATCTTATGCTTATAATTTAATTCGTGATACTATAAAAGACGAACCTAAGTCAATAAATCTCCTATATGAGATAATGCCTGTAAACAAAGAGGAAGCTAAAGATATTCTATTGAAGAACAATTTCAAAGAAGAGGAGATTAGTGAAATATTGGATTACACTCACTGTGAGCCTCCTGAAGATTATTTTATAACATCACAGGATATGATCGGAAAAGCAGGCGTATGGTCTCATTTTGGCTCTTGGGATTTCAACAGGGCTTTGATTTACAACACATTAAAGAAAAAAGAGTACAAGGATGATATAGAAAAAAGCGCAGAGTTTTTACAGGAAAGATTTAATTATTCAGAAAATGAAGCAGAAAGTCTGTTCTACGAAGTTGCGGCTATAACAGACAGCAGTCAAGCAAATAACTGGATAGCCCCCTGGCCAGGCTACGCTGGTTCTCTTGGTTGTGGAAAAATAGATGATGAAACATTAAAATGCGGTGACTTTTTAGTAAACCTTACCACTTATGACATCTATGTTCCTACAACAGAAGGAAATAAACATCCTAAAAAAGCCTCATTCCAGACCAATGAAGATTTGATTTTAAAAGAATATAATGAGAATGTTATAAACCTACAAAATAATAGAGGCTTAGGAACAGCCCTGATAAAAAATGGCAATAGTTATAGTTTGTTGCAAATGGATGAGGCATTGACAGCAAGCATATTCACAAGATTGTTTTACATGGAAGGCATTGGCTTAAAACATTTCAAAAAATTCAGTGATGAGAGGAGCATAACAGGTGGCAGGATTATTGTCTGGAAAGTTGACTGGGAAGGCAAAGAGAAGAACATTATAGAAGAGCCAGTTGAAGAACTTCCAGAAACAGATGAAGAGGAAGAAATTATAGACGGAGTCCAAGAAGAAAACCTAGGGGAAGAGAACAAAACAGAAGAAGAAATTGATGAAGAAACAACAGGGGGAAATATAACTGATGAGCCAAAGGCTGAAGAAACAGAAGATAATGTAACAGAAGCTCCCGATACAGCTGAAGATAATAACACAAATAATTCTTAATCATGTCAAAGAAAAACATATGGGTGGTGGTTCCAGCATATAATGAAGAGAAAAACATTTCTAAAATAATCAGAGGAATAAAAAAATACTCGAAGAATGTTATAATTGTGGATGACGGAAGCAAAGACAAAACATCAGAAATAGCAGAAAGAAGCAATGCAGTTGTCTTAAAACATGTTGTCAACATAGGAAAAGGCGCTGCATTGAAAACAGGCTGCGATTTTGCAGTAAAAAACGGCTCTGAAATGATAATTGTTATTGATGCAGATGCCCAGCACAATCCTGAGGACATCCCAAAATTTATAAACAATTTAAATGGAGCCGAGATTGTATTTGGCTATAGAAAACTAGATAAAAGAATGCCTTTTATCTTAAAATTCGGTAACTGGTTCATAAACAAAGTAATCAAATATTTGTATAATATCAAAGTACGGGACAGTCAATGCGGCTATAGGGCATTCACATCAAGAGCCTACAAAAAGATAAGGTGGCAGGCAGTTAACTACAGCATGGAAAGTGAGATGATTGCCAATGTCGGCAGAAATAAATTAAAATACAAAGAAGTTCCCATTGAGACTGTATATGGCGACAGATACAAGGGAACAACAATTGTAGATGGCATTAAGATTGTCATGGACATGTTCCTTTGGAAATTTTTAAGGAGGAAAAAAAATGGCTGAAATACTCGGAATACAGATCATTGGCATTTTATTTGGTTTTTTTATGATGTACTATACTTTTCTGAATTACAAAAGAAAAGAATTCAAGATAGGTGAATATGTTTTTTGGCTTTTGATATGGGCTTTGTTCGTAATAGTCACAGTTTTGCCGGGCATTCTCGATCCTATTGTAAAAACGCTTGACTTTGCAAGAACGCTTGACTTTTTTATCATAGTTGCCTTTGTATTTTTGACAGGAATATCATTTTACATATATACAACCACAAAGAAAAACCAGAACAAGATAGAGCAGATTGTAAGGAAGATAGCTTTCAAAGAAGCTAAAAAGAAGAAATAGTTATTAGAAAACCTACGCGTCAATATGCCAAATGTAAACACAATAAAATTCCTGGATAGATACATCGGCAATGTTATCTGTTTTATTTTGTCTTTTTTTAAATTATTTTCTAAAAAAGATGTTAAGATAAAAAAAATATTAATTATACAGTTGTGGGGCATTGGCGAGTCTGTTTTGACCCTTCCCTCAATCAATGTATTAAGGAAAAAGTTTCCAAAAGCTTCAATTGATATTTTACTGACAGAAAGAAACAAAGATGTTTATTTCAAGAACAAGGATTTAGATAAACTGATTTCAATTAAACTAGACCCGATTTCAATTAAATTATTTATTTTAAAAAATCTTAAAAAATATGATTTAATTGTTGACATGGAGGAGTATTTGAACATTTCTTCTATCATTTCGTTTTTTACAGGTAAAAAAAGAATTGGCTTTTCCCACAACATAAGGTCTAATCTTTACACAGACACTGTCAAATACAATGATAAGCAGCATACAGCGCAAACCTTCTCAGATTTATTGAAAAAAGTTGGCATTAATTTCAAAGTTAATAAACTTGAAAAACTGAATTATTCTCCCAATGATAAGAAAACCATTGATAATTTATTTTTAAAAAATAAAATAAATAAGAAAAACCTGGTGGTAGGTATTGTCCCGGGAGCAGCAGAATCAGGAAGAAGCCGAATGTGGCCAAAAGAGAATTATTCAGAGCTTTGCAATAATTTGAATAAAAAAAAGAATATTAAAATAATTTTTATTGGAAGTGAAGAAGAAAAAGGATTGATCAATGAGGTCATCAGCAAAATAAAAGAAAAAGATAAAGTTATCAATTTAGCAGGAAAAATAAGCATCAGAGAATTATTCTATTTAGTGGAAAGATGCGATTTAATAATCTCTAACGACACAGGCCCAATGCATATATCAGCAGCCCAGGGCGCAAGAACAATTGGCTTGTTTGGCCCTAATCTGCCTGCAAGGTTCAGTCCCTTGAATAAAAAAAGCATTTCCATCTACAAAGGAAACATTTGCGAATATTCTCCCTGCATCAACGTCCACAAAGGCGAAGTTCCTGACTGCCTTTACCCAAAAGACTCCAAAGAATACCAGAAGTGTATGAAGAATATTGGGGTTATGAATGTGCTTAAACTAAGTTAATTGTAGTTTAATAATACTACTCTACAGGGGATAAAATAGGAATATTTAAATACTAATTGTAGATTTTATTTTCAGTGAATCAAATGGACCTATCGCCAAATAGAAAATTATCTGATGAGGAAGTTCAATCATTATTAGAAAAAAATATCATTAATCTAGAGCAGAAGGTATGGGGACTAGTCATAAAGAATAAAAAAATGGCGGAAAATGGTTCATTATACTTTATTGAAAACACAAAAGAAACATTAGATGTGTATTTTAAAAACTTATCAGATCTTTATTTTGAATATGCTT
>CAZPFO010000005.1:0-61403 GCA_964585935.1 uncultured Methanosarcinales archaeon
GCAACCCATTGATAGCTCATGTCAAGGTCTTTTCTTTGTCCAAAGTGCTTGCTTCTTCTTCCTTTTCTGATGGTAGGCCGTTGCCTTCCGCCTCTGGAAACTCTTTGCCTCACTACAATAAATCCCTGTTTTGGCTTATAACCGAGAGAACGAGCCCTGTCAAGCCTTGTAGGCCTCTCAATCCTTAATGTAGCAGATTCTTTTCTCCATTGAATAAGACGCTGTTTCCAAAGATCCCCAAGATTTTCCTTTGGTTTTTTCCAAGCCTCTTTAATATACTTATAAAATCCCATATTCATAGCCTCCATTGTTAATTCAGGCAAGCAACTGCCCACATCTATAATGGAGAATTTTTTGGTTATTTATAAAGTTAACTGAGAAAATTTGGATTTACTTTAAAGTGGTGAAAAATGGTAAGATTTTTATATTAACCATCATTATTTAGTCATTATAATGGAGACTTATGAATATGAATAGACAGTCTGAATATCTAAAATCTGGTAAAGGTACTGCAATAACATCCAGAGGGCAAATTGTTGAGTATGAACCCAGAATAATTCCATACAGCGAAGGAAATCTGGTAGCAAGAAAATATAAAGCGAAAGGAAAAGAGGTAAAAGGGGCTGCTATTTTTGCATTGGGTCTTGGCGCTGCAATGGAGATATCCATAGATGGTAAATTAGTAGGTGATGGGTGGGATAAAGCTCCACAAGAACTTGCAGGAAGAGGCCTTGAAGTTTATATTTTTAATCCGCCAGATAGCGGGTTAGAAGCATCAATGATTTCTGACGGGAGATTTTCAATAAATAATGAGTTAAAAGCATTGAAAGCTATGTATAATCATGATGAATTAGCCAGATTTAAAAATAATAAATATCATGTTGATATAGCAGCCTCTGGCAGTAGTAAAGGAGGGTATGTAATATCAGTCTCTGCAATGAAAGGGACTAAATATTGCGCTGTTTCTATTTTCAATCCAGTAGAACATTTTATGGATATTGAATCAATTAAAGATTATTTAAAGGCCTATAAACTAATTATGTATCTTCCGGGATTAAGAGAGATTTATGCTCGGTTAATCAACACTGGCGCAAACTTAATGCCCTTTGAAACAAAAGGAAAAGAGTATCTTGATAAAATAAAAGAAGAAGGATGGAGTAAGCTTTTACCAAATTTGAAGGATATAAGTTCGCGATTTTATTATTTAAAATCTGAAAAGTTTCACTTGGTACTTGAAGAATTAGTTAAAGCTCGTCCCCTGCATGAATTAGTTCAAGAGCATGATAAAAAACAGATAGAAACCCCACTATTAGTATATTATTGCATTAAAGATGGAGATTTATTTTCTTTTTTAGATGATGAAAAGAAAAAAGATCTGCAAGAAAAATGGAACAGTATAGCTTCTAATCACAAATTTATCACTATTGAGACTGATGACATTCATGCATTTGGGGATGGAACCGGGAAGGTCCTTACAAGTGAGGAATTTACTAAAAGAATAAATGAGAGCGCTGATTTTTTTCTTGATCATATGCACTAATTCTAAACTCAAAAATAGTAAATTATTTATAGACAGGGAAAATTATTAATAAAAAAGGTTAAAAATGGGGTTAGACAGCCAAGACATGCTAAAAACAATTGAAGATTTCCCTATGCAGTGCAGGGAGGCTTTAGAACTGCCGAGAGCTGAGACTGTTTCTGATGATTTTGAGAATATTGTAGTTACTGGTATGGGGGGTTCGGCTGTTGGAGGGGATTTGTTAAAGAGCTATATGCATGACATAGATATTCCTGTTTTTGTAAACAGAGATTATAAGATGCCTTCTTTTGTGAATAAGAAAAGTTTAGTTTTTGCTGTTTCCTACTCAGGCAATACAGAAGAGACTTTAAGCGCGGTTAATGATGCTATTGAAAGAAAAGCAAATGTTATCGGTATAACGTCTGGTGGCAAGCTGGCTGATGTATGTAAAAAAGTAATTAAAGTTCCCTCAGGGTACCAGCCAAGGGTTGCTTTAGGTTATTTGTTTTTCCCGATGCTGGGTATTCTGCATAATTCTGATGTTGTTAATGTTAAAAATACAGAGTTAAATGAGCTGCTGAATATTCTGAAAAAGAAAAACTGGTTTAAGGAGGAAGGAGAGAAGCTTGCGAAAAAATTAAAAGGGAAGGTACCAATGATCTACTCTTCTGAACTGATGATGCCCAGTGCAATGAGATTCAAGACGCAAATTAATGAGAATGCAAAGCTGCCTGCTTTTTTTAATGTTTTCTCTGAGATGAACCATAACGAGATCAATGCTTTTAAATCAATGGACAGGAAGTTCACCGCTATCTTAATCAAGGATATACATGACAATGAGAGGGTGCAAAAAAGGATGAAGATCTGCCAGGACATCATGGAAGAAACAGTTGATGTTGAGGTAATTGATACCCAGGGAGAGCATGTATTGGCAAGATTGTTTTCTGCTGTTTACTTAGGGGATCTTGCTTCTTATTATCTGGCTATTTTAAACAGAATTGACCCAAGCCCTGTTGAGGTCATTGAAAGGCTGAAGGTTGCTTTGAAAAAATAATTATTTTTATAAAATTTCATTTATTTTGTTAAAAGGGGGTGAGATAAAGATTGCTCCAAGTTTCTTCTTGGATATTTGAGAGTTAAAAATTAAGATTGGTTTAAATGCTAATAAAATCCATCAAACTAAACAATATCAGGAGTTATCTTAATGATGAGATTAAGTTTCCATCTGGTTCTACTTTGTTGGCTGGAGATATAGGGGCTGGAAAGTCAACTATACTTTTAGCGGTCGAGTTTGCTCTGTTCGGAGCGAAAAAAACAGATCTGCCAGCAAGCGCCCTATTAAGGCACGGTAAAAGCAATGGAAGTGTTGAATTAAAGTTTGAGTTAGAAGGTAAAGAGATAATAATCCACAGGAACCTCAAAAGGGGAAAAAATGGCATAAGCCAGGAAAGCGGCTACATAATCATTGATGGCATCAAAAGTGAAGGGACCCATATTGAACTAAAAACAATGGTTCTTGATTTGTTGGGTTACCCAAAAGACCTTGTCTCAAAGAGCAAGGATTTAGTTTATCGGTATACTGTATACACACCCCAGGAAGAGATGAAAAGGGTTTTGCTGGAGAATAAAGAGAACAGGTTGGACACTTTAAGGAAAGTGTTCAATATTGACAAGTATAAGAGGGTGAGGGAGAATGCGGCTGTTTTTACAAGGCATTTAAAGGAAAAAAGAAAGGAATATGGGGGAAATATAGCAGACTTAGAGGAAAAAAAGAATATTAAAAAAGAGAGGGAAACTGAGGTTAAAGAAATTGAAATAAAAATAGATCAGATTATCCCTAAATTAGAAGAGATGCAGAACAAGGTAAAAGAAAAAAAAGAGGCAATAAAAAAAATTGAAGAAAAAATAAATGAAGTAAGCAAATTAAAAAGTGAGCTGGAAATTCAGGAAGTTACATTAAAGAATAAATTAGAGCAGAGAGCTAAAAATAAAGCAGATATAGAGAGGCTTGAAAATGGGATAAGAACACTGGAGAGTGAATTGGGCGATAAAAAAGTTACCGGGATTGATGAGCTGAAAACAGAAATTAGCCTTAATGAAAACCAGATATCCTTAACGGAAAAGAAAGCAAGGGAAGCCAGCAACAGAGCAAGTGAGGCGAGGCTGGAGATAAAAAAATCAAAAGATACAAGGGAGAATGTATTGAGCCTGAGCAAATGCCCATTGTGCCAGCAGGGTGTAAGCAAGGAGCACAAGAACCATATCATAAACAGGGAAAGCGCCAATTCAGTTAAACTGGAGGAAGATCTGAAGATTTATTCTGAAGAAGAAAAAGATACAAATGAAAATTTAAGAAATTTGAGAGATAAGCTCGAGATGTTAAAGAAAAAAGAGAGCTTTATGGATCTGGTAAATTTAAAGTTAAAGAATCTGGAGGATAAAAAGAGGGAGGTAGGAAATTTGAATATACTGCAGGAAGAGATGAAAAAGGGCATAGGCAGCATAAATATAAAGAAAATAGAGCTGAATAAAAATATTGAAGAGTTTAAGGATGTGGAAGTTGAGTATAAAGGGTCCAAAGAAGAGTTTGACGATCTGCTTTTCAATGAAAAAAATTTAGAGCTTGAAAAGATTGCCATGGAAAAAGAAAAGGAGGGCATTCATAAAATAATTTCATTATTGGAGCAGGAAATAAGCAAAAAATTAGAGATAAAGGAAAAATTAAACCATATCTGCCAGCTGCAGAACTGGCTCGAGGAATATTTTATGGGCCTTATGGGCAGCATAGAGAAGCATATCATGTTAAGGGTCTATAGTGAATTTAATGACTTGTTTAAGCAGTGGTTTACCATCCTTATTGAAGATGAAGGGATAAATGTAAGGCTGGATGAGGAGTTTACGCCAATAATAGAGCAGGACGGTTATGAAACATTTTTTGAGAATTTAAGCGGTGGAGAAAGGACTTCAGTAGCATTATCTTACAGGCTTGCCCTGAATAAGGTTATCAATGATGTTGCTGGAGAGATAAAGACAAAAGACATAATAATGCTTGATGAGCCTACAGATGGCTTCTCAACTGAGCAGCTTGACAAGATAAGGGATGTTTTGGATGAGCTTAACATGAAACAGGTCATTATCGTAAGCCACGAAAGCAAAATTGAGAGTTTTGTTGACAATGTTGTCAGAGTCGGGAAAGAGGAGCATACGAGTCGTGTTAGTTCTTAATTTTCTACTAAAATCTCTTTTTTCTTTTTAATCGCTTTATTCATGGCTTCAGCAATGAGAGCTTTTTCTAATTCTATTATCCTATTTGTCACAGGATTTTTGGCATTTAAAGTATAGAGCTTTGTTTTTCCAAAACTTCTTGTTACCTTTATAATGCCGTGTTTTTCTATTTCACTCCAATAGTTGAATAAAGAAGCTCTTGATATTTCTGCACCTTTTGCTATGTCTGATTTGCTAAAGTCCCCTCCTTTATTCTCTAATAGAAAATCTATTATTTTAAATATAGGCATATCTCCAGTTAAGTTCAGTAATAATGATTTTTCCATTTTTTACCTTACACACAATTAAAATAGAAAAGTATATAAATCTTTCCATTCAAAGTCTATTTTGGTGGACTTTTAATGTGGACAAATAATCAAATTAAAGGGAAAATTCTGCATAAGCTTACCCGTAAAGGAAAATTTGAGCATAGCCATACTGCTTTAGACAACTTACAAAAAAGTTTCCCGCCAGATTTAAAAGGGAGAGCAAAAAGTATGTCTCAGGAATTGGTTAAAGAAGAAATTTTACATTTGAAAAAGACAAGCTATGGAAAACAGGTTTCTATTAATATTGAAAAGAAAGAGAAGATAATGGAATATATTGCTGAGTTTTTGGGGATGGTTTAAGAATAATTTTCTTCTGCATTATCAATTTTACTTAAAAACTCTTTATTTTATTGATACACTCCAAATTAACTTAAAATAATCAAGGTAACCTTTAGCAATTTCTTTATCTTGTATTAAAAACAAAACTGCATTATAACCTTTTATATGACCTATAACAACATAATCCTTAAAAATCTCAATCCAAACAGGGGAAATTATATTCTTTGGCAAATATTTAACTTCTGTTAGTGGCATTTGTTCTCTTACTTTTCCATAATCCCTCACATCACTGTCATAAATGTATTTACATCTTATTCCATTTTTAATTCTTCTCTTATGCCAATCCAGTAAAAAACCTTCAATTTTCTCATTGGCAATTCTCGGAGCACCGATTATGTATTGCATTTCTCCTTTTTTTAGAGTAGATAATATTTTTTCATATACTGATTTAACTCCTCTTAATCCTTCATAAATTTCAGATTTTATAATTTCCTTTCCTGATTTCCTTACAGAATATAATTTAGGGATTAGCTTACCTATTTCTTTTTCTTGCTCTTTGATTTTTCTTTGTTTTTCTTTCAAAAATTCCTTCAAATATTCTGGCTTAGAAGCTGCAAAATATTTTTTATTTGCTTTGATAACATAAGAAACAAGCCCTTTCTGAATTAATTTATCTAGAAACTCGTAAACCTTTGAAGCATGAATACCTGCTTCCCTTATAATATTAGTAGTAGTGGATTGGCCTAATTTCAGCAAAGTTAAATATATTTTAATCTCTGTTTTAGTTAAGCCGATTTCTTCCAGAATTTGTGTGTTCATGTTATACAGATTTACTTCTGCATATTTAAAGCTTGCTAATTTCACCTACTTGGTGGGTGAAGAAATTTATTATACAAAGTAGAATAACTACAAAATATGAAACAAAAGATACTCATAATAGGAAGGCACGGAAAGGTGATTAGGGAAGGTGGTTTAAGTACAAATAGACTCCTGCCCAATTCATTCAAAGAGATTTATATGAATATTAATAAACTTTTGAAAGATTATCATTTTTCTAAAAATGAGTGTTTTGGTTTTTATTCCAACAAGGAAAGAACATTATACACCCTAAAAGCAATATTAGTCAAAACAATAGGGATGAAATCTAAAAAAATAAGCAGGCTCCCGTCAACAGTAGATGAGCTAGGTGCTCATAACTTTTCCGGAATTGAAATAAATAATGACTTTAGAATACATAACATATATAGCGATGTAAACATAAATATCGCGAAAAAAGACCTAGATGCAACTGCTGACTTTTGGCTTAGTAACAGAAAAGCTTGTTTCCATAAAGGGGTAAAAATAACTCCTTTTTATGAGATAAGAAGAAGGTTAATTAGCTTAATTCAAGAAAGTATTGATAAGTTAATAAATGAGGATAAGAATTTAGGGATTATCATAGGTCATGAACCTTGGCTTTCAGTAGGACTTCTTTCCTTAATTGAACTTTCAACAGGCAAGAGAATTAATTCAATTAAGGAGTATGGCGGAACTATTCAAATGGCTGAATTTTTCAAATTATGTATTAACAAAAGAAGGTCTGATTATCAAATAAATTTTGGGTATAGGGGAATAAATTATAGCATAAATTACAATGACTTCAGAAAAAAATAAAAAACAAACTAAATGGTGGCATTGGCTTGAAAGGGAACATATTCCTGTTATTTATTGTAATTTAAGAGATACTCCCCATGCATCTCGGAAAGAATTCAGAAATTTTGCAAAAACTTATTTAAGACATATCTTTATCTGGGAAAAGAATAAAATACTTATCTATTGGAAACAGCAGGACCTTGATAGTTTTGCCCAATTTTTTATAAGCCAAATAATCAATAAAACAGATTTTTTAGAAAAATTAGAAGAATATCACTACCTTAAAGCTAAAGAACTAATTGAATCTTGCAAGAGTTTTCATAACGTTAATTTTAAGAATAAATCTAACAAGGAACTTCTAGATTATTTAGAGAATTTTGAGAGATTATATTCAAACCTTGCTTTATATACATACATTCCCGTTATAGGAACTTTTCCTATTGAAGGTATTGTTGAGCCATACCTCAAAAAGAAGTTAAAAACGATAAGGAAAGAAGATGAATATGGAACATATTACTCATTACTCACCCACCATGGAAATAAATCGTGGGTAAGGAAGGAAGAGGAAGAATTGTTTGAACTAGCTAAAAAAATAAAGCATGGTCTATTGGATAAATCTAAAATAAGTCTTTTTATTGAAAAGCATACAAAGAAATATGCATGGCTTCAACTCGGATATAACTTTCTGGGAAAGCCCCTATCAAAAAAATATTTTTTGAAGAAACTTGAAAAGACTCTAAAGACAGAAATAAAAAAGCTGCCTGAAATAGGTGAAATAAAGAATGAAGTAGATAAGATTATCAAGGAGTTGAATATTGATGAAAAGCAAATTCTTCTTTTTAATGCGCTTAGTAAAATAATATGGCTAAAAGAATATCGAGATGGAATATATACAAGGTCGCATTACGAACTTCATTTTCTCATTAAAGAAATTTTAAACAGATTCCACATTCCTAAAGATTTAGGTTCTTATATGACGGTATCTGAATACAAAGAGTTGCTTAGGGGGAAATCTCTTGATTTAAAGAATATCCGGAGGAGGGAAGAGCTTTTTGTATGGTTGTGGGATGACAAAGAATACTATTTCCAAGATGAAGCAGCAAGAAAGAAGCTCAATAAGGAGATCGGAAACTTAGACTTTGACAGCTATAATATTAACGAAGTGCAAGGATCTGTAGCTTCACCAGGAAAAGTTGAGGGCATCGCAAAGATAATAGAGAATGAGTCTAATCTTAATAAAATTAATGAGGGTGACATTCTAATAGCTTGCATGACAAAGCCAAGCTATCTTATTGCTATGCAAAAAGCAGTAGGATTTGTCACAAATGAAGGAGGGATAACCTGTCATGCTGCAATTGTATCAAGAGAAATGAAAAAACCTTGTGTTATTGGTACAAAGATTGCCACAAAGATCTTTAAAGATGGTGATTCTATTGAACTTGATGCAAATAAAGGTATTGTAAAAAAATTTCAGATTAAGAAAATGAAATATATTTTATGGCTAGAAGATATAGACAAGGAGGATCTTAGAACAGTAGGTGGTAAAGGTGCAAATCTAGGAGAATTATTTGGAAAATTTAATGTTCCGCCGGCTTTTGTCGTTACAACCAAAGCCTACAATAATTTTGTTGAATTAAAAGAATTAAAAAAAGATATTACTGAAAAACTGTCTAAATTAGATGTTGGTAATTATGAATTGCTTGAAAAAATTTCAAAAGAATTGAAAAAATTAATACTCGATAGAGAAGTATTTGAAGATTTAGTTATAGAAATCGACAATGCTTTAAAAAAATTAAAAGGTAATAAATTTGCAGTAAGAAGCTCTGCAACTGCTGAAGATTTATTAACAGCTTCTTTTGCAGGCCAGCAAGACACTTACCTCAATGTTGAAAAAAAAGATGTTGTTAATGCAGTTAAGAAGTGCTGGGCCTCTTTATTCAATCCAAGAGCAATCTATTACAGACACAAAAAGAAAATATCGCATAATGTTGCAATGGCCGTTGTTGTTCAGGAGATGGTTCAGGCAGATTTTGCAGGTGTTATGTTTACAGTTGACCCTATAAATAAAAAATATGCCTTAATAGAGGCTGCTTCTGGTTTAGGTGAAAAAGTTGTTTCGGGCAGTGTAACGCCAAGCAGCTTTATGCTAAATAAGAAAAGTCTAGAAATAGTTGAAAAAAATATAATCTATCGAATTGATGAAAATATTATAAAGAAAATTGCAAAAATTGGCCTAGAGATTGAGAAGCATTACAAAAAGCCGCAGGATATTGAGTTTGTTATTGATAAAAGCAACAAACTATATATTGTGCAATCAAGACCAATTACAACTTTAGAATAAAATACTGAATTCTATCTTCAGATTTTTATCAAAACCACAACCTTTATAAATAAATCTTAACATACGTTAAGTTTATGAGTAAAGGAATGCCCCAAGAGCTTGAAGTGTGGTATATACTGCCTTCTATAAGGAGAGAGCTAGCTAAGTCAATGATCAAGGACTTCAGTTTAAAGCAGAAGGGAGCAGCCTCTTTGCTAGGGTTAACTGAAGCTGCTGTCTCTCAATATGTAAAAGAGAAGAGGGCATCTGATATCGTATTTGAGAAGAAAATATTATCTGAAATAAAAAAATCAGCAGGCGTTATTGTCAAAGACCACAGCAAGGTTATGGGGGAAGTTATGAAGCTCTGTAATTTAGTTGATGTTAAAAAAATGCTTTGTGTTTTGCATAAAAAACATGACAAAGGCGTAGAAAAAAAATGCAAAATTTGCTTTAAGTGATAAAATGGAAGTATATCTGGATAATGCTGCATCGACAAAAGTTGATGAGAATGTTGTAAAGGCTATGCTGCCTTACCTTACTGACAAGTATGGAAATGCTTCCAGCTTTCATCAGTCTGGCCAGGAAGCAAAAGAAGCATTGGAAAACTCAAGAGAGATAATTGCAAAAAAACTGAATGCAAAGCCAGAAGAAATAATTTTTACTTCAGGCGGAACAGAGTCAAACAATTTAGCTTTGAAAGGTGTGGCATTCGCAAACAGGGAAAAAGGCAGCCATATAATAACTTCAATGATAGAGCATGATTGCGTCTTAAGCACATGTAAATGGCTGGAAAAGCATGATTTTAAGGTTACTTACCTGGATGTTGACGAGGGTGGTTTTGTAAATCCTAAAGATGTGGAAAAGGCTATAACAAAAGACACTATCCTAGTTTCAATAATACACGGGAACAATGAAATAGGAACAATAGAGCCAATAGAAGATATAGCTAAGATTTGCAGGGAAAAAGGAGTTTATTTTCACATAGATGCGTGCCAGAGCTTTACAAAAGTTCTGATAGATGCAAAAAATTTTGATTTGATAACAATCAATTCTCATAAAATCCACGGCCCAAAGGGGGTTGGGGCCTTGTATATCAAAAAAGGCACTAAAATTGATTCAATGATGCAGGGTGGAGGCCATGAATTCAGTTTAAGGGCCGGGACTGAAAATGTATCTGGAATTGTTGGCTTTGCAAAAGCTGCAGAGGTTGCTGATGAGAAGGATATCAAGCATATGGCAAGGCTGAGGGATATGCTGATTGAGGGTGTGTTGAAAAAAATAAGTGATGTTCAGCTAAATGGGCCCAGGGAAAATAGGTTGTGCAACAATGTGAATATGGCTTTTAATTTTATTGAAGGGGAATCTTTAATGATGCATCTTGATGGAGAAGGAGTTATGGTATCTACCGGGTCTGCATGCAGCTCAAAAAGCCTTGAGCCAAGCCATGTTTTAACAAGTATCGGGCTTAAGCCTGAGATTGCTCATGGCTCAATAAGAATGAGTTTGAGCAAATATACGACTAAAAAAGAGATTGAATATACAATAGATAATTTAGCTGAAGCTGTTAAAAAATTAAGGGAGATAAGCCCTTTAGTTAAGAATTAAATAAAATCATTATAAAAAACCAATTAAAAAATTATTCAATAAATAAAATTACCAATAAAAATTAACCATTGTTAAAATAAATTAAAAAAATAACCAATGAGTGCACGAACAATGGTTAAAATTAAATAATAAATATTGATTAAAATGTACACAGAAAAGGTAATAGAGCTGTTCAGGAAACCGCACAACATGGGGGAGATTAAGGATGCGGATGGTATTGGTAAAGTGGGGAATCCTGTCTGTGGAGATGTGATGGAACTTTACATCAAGGTAGGCAAGAATAAGAAGGGAGAAGAAGTAATTGAAGAGGTAAAGGTTAAAACTTTTGGTTGTGTTGCTGCGATTGCAACCAGCTCTATCATAACAGATATGGTCAAAGGAAAGACAATTGAAGAAGCTAAGAAGATTGGCAAGATGGATGTGGCAAAGGAATTAGGAGGTTTGCCTCAAAACAAACTTCATTGTTCTGTATTGTCTGCAGATGCTTTGGCAAAGGCCATAGAGGATTATGAGGGGAAGAAAAAACATGATAAACAATAGATCAACAAACATTGAAGTTTGCTTGGTTCCCACAAACGATAATGGAATAGATCCAAATCAAGCCAGAGAAATCTTCAGTCAACAACTAGGTAGGATCATAGATAAATTTAAACTAAGGGGATATAGGGGTTTTGGTGTAATATCTAATCGTCATAAATTAGAAAATGGTGATCCTGATTTGAGGGTATACGGTGTTTATTGGGATAATAGTCATTCTGTATATAAGTTCAGAATGATTAGCGACAACTTATCCGCTTTTCCATACAAATACGTACCTGGATTATAAATGCCTGATTTGGAAATTCGATAATTAAAGAAACCTTTTTAAAAAAATATTGATTCTAGGGGCTTATGAAACCATGCTGCAATAAAAATCCAGTCTTTACCTTAACAGGCGGAGAGAAGCTTTGTAAAAATCATTTTCTTGGCTATTTTGAGAAGAAGGTAAGGAAGACAATAAGGACTCATAAGCTTATTGGAAAGAAAGAGGATATTTTAGTAGCTGTATCCGGCGGTAAAGACAGTACAGTAGCTTTGTTTTTATTAAATAAGATAATCAAAAACAAAAATGTAAAAATTGAAGCACTGCATATTGACCAGTCAATCGGCAATTACAGCAAAAAAAACAAGGAGAATATCAGGAAATTCTGCAAAAAATACAAGATAAAGCTGCATGAGACTTCTTTCAGGAAGGAATTTGGGTATTCTTTATGCTACATAGAATCTATACTGAAATCAAAAGGGGCTAATCTAAAATCGTGCAATATCTGCGGCATCTTGAGGAGGTATATTGTGAATAAAGCAGCTAAGAAGATGAAAGCGACAAAACTGGTTACCGGCCATAATCTTGATGATGAGGCTCAGAATGTAATCATGAATATTTTCAAGAACAATGTATCCTTGCTTTCAAGGCTCGGCCCAAAAACGGGTTTAGTAGAGGATAAAAAATTCGTTCCAAGAGTCAAGCCATTGTATTTCTGCACAGAAGAGGAAGTTACCTTGTACTGCAAACTTATGGATTTTGGAGTTGTCCTTGAGCCATGCCCTTGCTCTTTAGATTCTTACAGAAGATCAATTTTGAATATGCTTAATGATTTTGAAGAAAAAAATCATGGCACAAAGTATGGAATCATCCAGTCCTTTTTAGATATAAAGCCTTTTCTTAAGACTAAGAATAAGGGCAAAATCAATGCCTGCAAAAAGTGTGGGGAAGCGGCTGCAAAGGATGTTTGCCAGAGCTGTAAGCTGATTGAGAAGCTGAAAAGATAGGGCGTATTCTATATTTAATTTAAAGAATGTCCGGATATATTTACAGAATGTTACCTGATCTTTATTTAAAATGCCCTCAATAGCTACCTAAATCCTGGTTCAGAGTCTGAAGAAATAGAAAAAAGGTTAAAGGAAAACAGTATAAAGGTAAGGAAAGAATGCAGTATAAGAGCGATAAGTGTTGATCCTAATTCTCTATAACTGTTTATATCAGATAAACGAAGGGTTTATATATTAGTTATACTTTTACGTATAATTAGTTATACTTAAGGGTGATACATTTGACTATGGCAGAAGCAAGAGTTAAACAATGGGGGAATTCTTTAGGGTTAATAATACCCAAAGAGATAGCTAAGCTTGAAAATCTGCATCAAGGGGATGTAGTAAAATTAGAGATATCAAAAGAAAGAAGGATAAACGGGTTTGGAATGTTTAAAGGAATACCTTCATTTAAGGAAGAAAAAGAAGAGCATGCTGAGTTCTGGTAAAAATGATTTACATTGTAGATACTTATGCCTGGATAGAATATTTCAAGGGGTCTAAACACGGTGCTATACTAAAAAACTTATTTAAAAAAGAGAATGATAAATTTGTAACAATGGAATGTTGCATAGCAGAATTAGGTGGTTTTTGTTTAAAGAATAAGATGGATTTTAACAGACTATATAATGTTGTAAAAACTAACTCAATTATTCTACCTGTTTTGACGGCTCAATGGCTTAATGCTGCCAAAATAAGGTTTGAGTTAAGAAAGAAAATGAAAACTTTTGGGTTGATTGATGCTATTTTAGTAGCAAAACAGCAAGAACTTAAATGCAAGGTTGTTAGTGGGGACCCTCATTTTAAGAATCTGAAGAATGTTGTTTATATTGGATAATTGCAATAATATTAAATGCCAAAAACAAAAAACTGGCTTTACTTAAGACTCTCCGCATAATTTCAGCAATTTCTTCCAGTCTTCTTCTGCTTTCTTTTGTATCATATCAACCATATGTTTGTTTTTTGGCTGGAATAAGTGCTTAAACCTGCCCTGATCTTTCATGAACTCAGAGACCGGAATTTCATTAGATGGTTTATAATTTAACTTATAAATTCCGTTTTCAACTTCATATAGAGGCCAAAACCTGGATTCAACTGCTAATTTAGCCATCTCTATTGTTCTATTAGGAGGGTATCGCCATCCTAAATTGCATGGCTGCAAAACATTAAGGAAAGCAGGGCCATCAGCATTAAAAGCTTTCTCTGCCTTGTTGTAAAGGTCAACTATATTGCTTAAAGATGCCTGGGCAACATAAGGAATATGATGAGCAACTGCAATTGCAGTTATGTCTTTTCTCCACTCTTCCTTGCCCTGGTGGACTTTGCCTGCGGGAGCTGTTGTTGTCGAGGCTCCATAAGGCGTTGCAGAGCTTCTCTGGATTCCGGTGTTCATATAAGCCTCATTGTCATACAAAACATAAACAAACTTATGGCCCCTTTCTAAGGCTCCGGATAATGATTGCAGGCCAATATCATAAGTTCCTCCATCCCCGCCGAAAGCTACGAAATTGATATCTTCTTTGATTTTGCCTTTTTTCTTCAAAACCTTAAAAGCAGCCTCAGCTCCTGAAATTGTTGAAGCTGCGTTCTCAAATGCATTGTGGATGAATGGAACATTCCATGAGCTGAAAGGGTAGATTGTTGTTGTTACTTCAAGGCAGCCTGTTGCAGAGCATACAACTACGGGCTTAGAAGATGCTGCTAATGCAGTTCTTACTATCATCGGTATCCCGCAGCCTGCGCAGGTCCTATGGCCTCCTACTAGCTTTTTTTCTTCAAGCTTTTTTGCGATATCTTTTATTGTTGTCATTCTCTCAAACCTATGAATTTAACTTTATCAGTGATTTTATTTTTTAACAGATCATTAAACAAGGATTCAATATCCTGTTCTGAAATATCCCTGCCTCCTAAGCCGAATAAGACACTTTGCAGTTTTGGCTTTTTGTTTAGGCTGTATAATGAATTCCTTATTTCCTTGAATAAAGGAGCGTGTGCGCCAAAGCTTGCGCTCCTGTCCAGGACAGCAACGACATCAATATTTTTCAGGGCATTTGCAATCTCTTTGTAAGGGAATGGCCTGAATAATCTAAGTTTTAACAACCCGACTTTTTTGCCCTCCTGGCGCATCCTGTCAATAACTGCTTTTGCTGTTCCGGCAGTTGAATTTAGTACAACAATAACCGCTTTTGCTCCTTTTGTTTTGTACTCCTCAAAATAATGATAATCCCTTTTTGTCAATTTTGAAAGTTCCTTGCCTGTATCCAAAAAAATCTTGTAAGCATCTTCCATAGATTCAATTTGCTGCCTTTTCATCTCAAAATAAGAATCCTGCAATGGAAAAGGACCGTGAGTAGTGGGATTTTTAACATCAAGCAGAGGCTTGTATGGCTTATATTCTCCTACAAACTTATTTACAACAGAATCTTCAAAAACTTCTACTTTTTCAAGGCTATGGGAGGTTATGAAGCCGTCCTGCATAACCATGACAGGCAGCAATATTTTTTTATTTTCAGCCAGCCTTACAGCAAGAATTGTGTGTTCGTAAACTTCCTGAGCATCTTCAGAATAAATCTGTATCCATGATGAGTCTCTTGCGCCCATTGAGTCTGCATGATCACAATGTATATTTATAGGGCCTGATAAGGCTCTGTTGACAACATTCATTACAATAGGCAAGCGTAAACCAGAAGCTATGCCTAAAATTTCCCACATCAATGCTAATCCTGCTGAAGAGGTTGCAGTCATTACTCTTGCGCCTGCTGCTGACGCACCCACACAGGCTGACATGGCTGAATGCTCTGACTCAACTCTAATCATTTCTGAATCTACAATACCATCTGCCACAAACTTTGCAAAAGTCATTGCTATGTCTGTTTGTGGTGTAATAGGGTAAGCTGGAACAACATCCGGGTTAATCTGCCTCATTGCTTCTGCAACTGCCTGGTCTCCGGTTAAGGCTTTGGTTTTGGTCATTTTTTAGGTTTTTGGTTTTTGAATTTATTAATAAAAATGTATATTGAACATGAAACGAAATACAAAAATGCCAATAGTATTATTACAAAAATCAGATGTGATATGTTGGTTATAGCCATTATAAATCTTGTTAAAAGTGTTAATTTGCCAAAAATTGGACTAAAAAGATCATAATAAATTACCAATATCAAAAAGACAAGTGGTACAATTAATTTTCCTACAGTCGGCTTAAAAAACTCTTTCCAGTTCATTTTTCCTCTTCCATCTTTATGCATTTTACAGGGCAGACTTCAGCGCAGATGGCGCAGCCTTTACAAAAATCAAAATCAGTCTCTTTTCTCTTGCCATCTTTTGAGGGAATGCAGTTTTCAGGGCAGTCAACAACGCAAATCATGCAGTGAATGCACTTTGCTTTATCCCATATTGGCCTGAATGATTTCCAAGGACCTGTTTTGAACTTTAGGGATGAGGCTGGTTCTGTCAAGCCCCCTATTTCCATTTCCTTCCATGATTTTTTCATTTTATTTACTTAGTACTTAATCAGCCAGATGCTTACCATTAATCAAACTTTGGATTGTTTTTTCTGTTTTTTCTTCTCCAATTTTGCTGAAGAATTTTTCTTTTATCTTATTTTTTAATGACTCTACTGATACAATATTGGTAATTTTAACCAAGGCTCCAAGCATAGGAATGTTTGGCAGATTTTTTCCAAGGATATCAATGGATATCTGTGTTGCATCTAATGTATGAATTTTGCCGTTGAATTTTGTCTTTTGCCTTATCTCGGCAGGAGTTTCAGATGTATTTACGATAAGGATTCCTTTAGAGCCTAAGCCTTCTGTTGCATCCACCATGCCAATTAAAGTGCCATCGATAACCAGGACAATATCAGGCGATGTAATTGGAGCATATGTATGTATTGGCTTATCAGAGATTCTGGCATAAGCTACAATTGGTGCCCCTCTTCTCTCAGGGCCGTATTCAGGAAATGCCTTGATGTGCTTTCCCTGGTCCAAGGCTGCCTCAACTATGAACTGGGAAGCTGTCTTGGCTCCCTGGCCGCCCCTGCCATGAATCCTTATTTCCAGAATATCCCTCATAGCCCCTGTTGCCTGTTTTTATTATATAAATCTTTTCTTTTTGGTTTTAAAAGCTTTAAGAAGTTAATTTAAATAAAAAAATATATATAAGAGTTAAAGAATAGTTATAACATGAGAAAATTTTTGATTATTTTTGTTTTGGGCTTAATTTATGTAACTTCTTGTGCTATATATGATGATACTTATAAGTGTGAAGAATATAAAAATCAGAGTGATAAAGATGTCTGTTATCTTAATATCAGTCTGAAAAAAGTGGATGAATCTACCTGTAAAAAGATTCAAAATCAGAATTGGAAAGAAGGTTGTTATTTTAATATTTCAGTATCTAAAAAAAACCACATTATTTGTGATAATATCCAAAGCCCAGATATTAAAAATAAGTGTTACAGTGAGATAGGTATATTAAAAAATGATATCACTATTTGTAAACAGATTCAAACACCCTATGCTGGGGATTATTGTTATAGTAAAGTAAGCCTTGCAACACTAGATTTTACTATTTGTGAGAATATTCAAAGTTTAAGCATGAGGAATAGCTGTTACCTTGCTCACCAACAAACGAGAAAAGACCCTTCTAACTGCGATAATATTAAGAATCAAGTTGAAAAAGATTTATGTTATTCTACTGCAGCTCAATTAACAGAGGAGATTTCTATTTGCAATAATATTCAGAATAAAGGGACAAAAGATTTCTGTTATAGTAGTGTGGGTATAACATTGGGCAACTTATCCATTTGCGATAGTATGCAAGACCAGGTTTCTAGAAATCATTGTTATAGTGGTTTAGGTAAATCTATGCAAAATATTTCCATCTGTAACGATATTGAAGATGATGAGGGGAGGGATTTCTGTTATGCTCAAGTGGGAATAGCAAAAAAAGATCCAGTTATTTGTAGCAAGATCCAAAATCAAGACCAGAAAAATTGGTGTTATAGAGATGTAGGCATTGCCAAGAATGTAGCATCTAGGTGCAACTTAGTGCAAAATCAAGGTCAGAAAGATGTGTGTTTTAAAGAGGTAGCAAAAACAGAGGGGGATATCGCCATATGCGAGAACATTCAAAATAAAGACGAAAAAGATTTATGTTATTATAGAGTAGCTGAGATAAAAGGAAATCTACTTTTTTGTGATAAGATAAGTGGTCAATCTGTTAAAAACTTTTGTTATAGGGATTTAGGTCATGTAAAAAGTGATATTTCTATCTGTGGAGATATTCAAAGTCTAAATGAGAAAGATTCGTGTTATAGTAGTATAGCAGAAAAATTGCAGAACACTACTTTTTGTAATAATATCCAAAATACAGAAATAAAGGATCTATGTTACTGGAGGATAGCATTATCGAAAGATGAAATTGGTATTTGTGACTATGTTCAAAGTTTCAGTATAAAAGATGATTGCTATATCCGTTTTGATTTAAAAATTTATAACAGCTCTGTTTGTAACAATATCCATGATCAATATTGGAGAGACGACTGTTATTTTAAGGTAGGTATAGCAAAAAATGATATATCTATTTGCAACAAGAACCAGAATAAAGTTCAGAAAGATTGGTGTTTTACAAAAGTAGGCATAGCGAAACTTAATCTTAGTATTTGTAATCAAATTGGGGCTGAAGCTTATAAAAATAATTGTTATATCGGAATAAGCGTTGAAAAAAATGATACTTCTATATGCGATAATATTGAAAATCAGACATTTAAAGATAACTGCTATACTCAAGTGGCTATAGCAAGTTAAGTTACTTCATTTAGGAGTACAATAAAAACCTTTTTATATAAGCAAATACACCTTATTTATGTGATATTAATGGCTGAAAAAATAACAAAAGATATGACAATCGGGGAAGTTGTGAGTAAATTTCCAAAGACAGCAAAGGTTTTGATGGAGAAAGGGATGGCTTGCGTTGGATGTCATGTGGCTTTTAATGAAACGCTTGAGCAAGGATTAAAGGCGCATGGAGCCAGCGATAAGGATGTCGAAGAGGCAATGAAAGAGATGAACAAGGCTTTGGGATAGATTTTTCTTTCTAAAGAACCACCCGTCATAGACGGGCGGGATTCAGCTTGGTGTTTCCCTCCAATCTTTTGACGGGCGGTTCTTAGTGCTCAGAAATTTTCCATAATCTCAGATGGAGATTGGCTTTCAGCCACCAGTTACAAACTGGTGGAAAATTTCCGACATTTTAACAAAAAACTTAATAAACCTCAAAAACACCTGATTCTATATGAAAGAAGCTTTGTATTATACTGAAGAATTCAAGAATAAAAAAGATTTAGTGCAGTGCAAGCTCTGTCCCTGGAACTGCATCATTAAAGATAGCAAATCTGGAAATTGTGGTGTAAGGAAAAACATAAAAGGTAAATTACATTCAATGGTGTATGGAAAAGCTGTTTCTGTTGCTATTGACCCTATAGAAAAAAAGCCTTTGTTTCATTTTCAACCTGGAAGTAAAATTTTAAGCTGGGGGACTGTTGGATGTAATCTGCACTGCAAGCACTGCCAGAACTGGGAAACATCGCAAGCAAAGGCTGGTGAATACCATGAAGAGTGTTTAAAGCCAGCAGACTTAATAAAAGCTGCAATTAAAAATAATTGCCATAGTATAGCTGCAACATATAATGAGCCGACTGTTTTTTATGAGTATATGCATGACACTTTCAAATTGGCAAAAGGAAAAAACCTCAAAACAGTTTCAGTCACAAATGGTTTCATCAATGAAAAGCCGTTAAAAGACTTATTGCCTTATCTGGATGCTGTAAATGTTGACTTAAAGTCTTTTGATGAAACTTTTTATAGGAAAATAACTACTGCCAAGCTTGAGCCTGTTTTAAATACTTTAAAGGTTATTAATAAAAGCAAAACATGGCTGGAAATTACAAATTTAATTATCCCGGCCCTGAATGACGATATAAAAGAGATAAAAAAAATGTGTGAGTGGGTCAGAGATAATTTAGGGACTAGAGTGCCATTACATTTCTCTGCTTTTTACCCTTGCTATAAGCTGATGGATTTAGAGCCTACTTCAGAAAATATCCTGATTAAGGCAAGAGATACTGCAAAAAAAGTAGGATTGAAGTATGTTTATATGGGTAATGTAAGAACAGAGGATGGAGAGAGTACTTACTGCCCAAAATGTAAAAAAGAGTTAATTAAAAGAAGCGGTTTTTCTGTTACAGCTGATGATCTTAAGAGTAATAAATGTAAATATTGTGATGAGAAGGTTGATGGTGTTTTTTAATCAATAAAAAAACTCAATAAATAAAATTATCAATAAAAATTAAAAAATCAACCAATGAGCGCACAAACACTGCACATTTAGTTGCGAGTGTGGTTGTTCAGCCGTTTTTTTATTTTAAGATTAAAAGAAATAAAAATTAATAAAAAAACTCAGATGATGAAAGCGCAAATAATTGTGCATGCAGAACATAAACAATGATAAAGGTAAATTGATTAAAATTTTCAAAAAAGATATTTTATCCTCTCTTACCCCAAATATTTAAATATCGAACTACATCTCTTCTACAAAGGTGATTATCATGGATGAAAATAAACAAAAGATAATTGAAATACTTAAGGATGATGCAAGGAAAACTCCGAATGAGATGGGGGTTATGCTTAATCTGGATGAGGATAAAGTAAAATCAACAATAAAAGAGCTGGAAAAAGACAAGATAATCCTGAAATATAAGGCTGTTATTGACCAAGACAAGGTTAATGAGCTGGTTGAAGCATTGATTGAGGTTAAGGTAACGCCGGAAAGGGACTATGGCTTTGATAAGGTTGCTGAGAGAATTGGAAATTTTCCCGAGGTAAAGAGCCTTTTTTTGCTTTCAGGCGGTTATGATTTGATTGTTATTATTGAAGGGCATTCCCTAAAAAACATAGCAGCATTTGTTTCAGAAAAGCTATCTACAATTCCTGGTGTTAATGGCACAGCCACTCACTTTCTTCTGAAAAAATACAAAGAGGACGGGATTGTGTTTGGTGAAAAAGAAAAAAACAAAAGACTGAAGGTTACGCCATGAACAGAAATATAGAGCTTATACCTCCTTCCGGGATAAGGAAATTTTTTGATCTTGTTATGGCAGCTGAAGGCATAATCTCCCTAGGTGTTGGAGAGCCTGATTTTATAACTCCGTGGCACATAAGAGAAAGCTCGATTTATTCTCTGGAGAAAGGGTATACTACATACACTTCAAACAACGGATTACCTGAATTAAGGGAAAAATTAGCTGAGAAGCTCCAAAAAGAAGATAATATTGATTACAATCCTGAGGATGAATTATTAATCACAGTTGGTGTAAGTGAAGGATTTGATTTAGCGCTAAGAGCATTGCTTAATCAGGGTGATGAGGTGATAATACCAGAGCCTTGCTTTGTTTCATATAATCCATTGACTATCCTTAATAATGCTGTGCCTGTTACAGTAGAGACAAAAGAAGAGGATAATTTTGAAGTTATCCCAGATATGGTTAAGGAAAAAATAACAAAAAAGACAAAAGCGATAGTGCTTAACTATCCAAACAATCCAACTGGCGCTACAATCAATAAAAAAATAATGGAAGAGATTGCTGCTTTGGCAATAGAGCATGATTTTTATGTAATTTCTGATGAGATTTATGGAGATTTGACTTATGAAGGCAGCCATACGTGCTTTTCCTCTTTGAATGGTATGAAAGAGAAAACAATATTGCTCAATGGTTTCTCAAAGTCTTACGCAATGACTGGGTTAAGGGTAGGGTATGTTGCAGCGCCTAAAGAAATATCAAATGCAATGAGTAAGATACATCAATATTCAATAATGTGTGCTCCGACAACAGGTCAGGCAGCAGCATTAGAAGCTTTAAAGAATGGGAAAAAAGATTTAATGAAGATGAAAGAAGAATACAACAAAAGGAGAAGAGTTATTGTAAAAAGGCTTAATGAGATTGGACTAAACTGTTTTAATCCAAAAGGGGCTTTTTATGCTTTTCCAAGTGTTAAAGCTACTGGGTTGTCTTCAGAAAAGTTCTGTGAAGAATTGCTAAAAAAAGAGAAAGTTGCTGTTGTGCCTGGAACTGCTTTTGGAGGTTATGGTGAAGGATATATCAGATGTTCTTATGCAACTTCTATGGAAGAGATTAACGAAGCTTTGGAGAGGATAAGCAAATTCTGCTCTCAGTTTGTGAAATAATAGTAAAAAATTTATATACCAGAACGCTTATACCATTATATATTAAGAAATCAGGAGGTTAAAAAATGAAAAAATATCTAATATTGGTATTTATAGTATTGATATTCTCGGTGGGATTAGTGTTGGCAGGAAAACCAGATTTACAAGCAGCAAAAGTAACAAACCCTGCTACAGGAGAACCAAAGAACACTGTGATAATTCCTTCAAAAGCTGTGGAGGTTGCTCCAAATATATTCTATCTAGGAACAGCAACTGATAAAGGGAAAGTTGTTGAAGGATACGCATTTATAGATTACAAGAAAGGGTTTGGAAAAGGAACCTGTAACAACAATGGTGTTTGTGAACCAGGACTGGGAGAGAAAAAAAGTTGTTCAGATTGCAGGAATGGCGGAGGAGAACCAGATAAAAGTTCTTGCTATGGTTTCCTAGCAAAAGGAGCAAAGTGGAAAAGTATTGAGCCTTATATAGTCAATCCGGCAAATACAAGATGGCTAAATGAGACATTTGTAACAAGCAATTTAGCTATGGATATTGGCAAATGGGAAACAGCAGCCGGAGTTGATATTCTTGGAGCAGGTTCGACAACAAGCGAAACATTAGTAGCAGACATAGTAAGTCCAGATAACAAGAATGAAGTATACTTTGGAGATATCAGCGATAGTGGCGCTATTGCAATCACAATTGTATGGGGTATATTCAGTGGACCCCCAAGAAACAGAGAGCTAGTAGAATGGGACCAAGTATATGACCAAGTGGATTTTGACTGGTCTTCAACAGGAGAAGCAGGAAAAATGGACTTTGAGAATATAGCTACGCACGAGCTTGGCCATAGTGTAGGATTAGATGACCTCTACACTACGGGATGTTCAGAGCAGACAATGTATGGCTATGCATCTGAAGGTGAAACTAAAAAGAGAACTTTAGAAAGCGGAGATATAGCAGGAATACAAAAACTTTATAAATAAATTTTTTATTTTTTTCTTTTACAATCTAAACATTTTTAAAGTTTAATAACTTCTCATTCTTTATGGAGAAATACAAATTCCTTGAGCATACAGCAGATGCCAAGTTTCAGGCGTTTGGGAAGAACATGGAAGAGGCTTTTGGCAATGCAGCTTTAGCTATGTTTTCGATAATTACAGATACAAAAAAGATAAAGGAAAAGATGAAAAAAGGCATTGCAGCAGAAGGACATGATCTTAAGTCATTGCTTTATAATTTTTTAGAGGAATTGTTGTTTTTGATAGACACTGAGCATTATTTATTGAATCATGTTGAAGATATAAAGATGCATAAAAAAGACGGAAAGTATTTTGTTGAGGCAATAGCGGTTGGTGACAGATATTCCGACCAGTATGAGGCTCATGGCGATATTAAAGCTGTTACGTACAATGAGATGGAAATAAAAGAGGAAAATGGCAAGGTCATGGTGCAGGTTGTTTTGGATTTGTGATTTTTAAGATTTTTAATTGATAAACTATTTAAAGAGGGTGAGAATCCTGGACTGTTGTTAAAATGGAATTAAAAAAAATATCAGAATTTGAATGGGAACTGCCAAAGGAAGGTGCTATGAGAGTACCGGGTATTATATATGCTTCTGAAAAACTTCTTGAAAAAATAAAACAAGACAAAACACTGGAGCAGGTAAAAAATGTTGCATGCCTTAAGGGGATACAGAGAGCATCTTATGCTATGCCAGACGCGCATCAGGGTTATGGGTTTAGTATAGGTGGTGTTGCAGCATTTGATATGGAAGAAGGAGTTATTTCTCCAGGCGGAGTAGGGTATGATATTAATTGCGGTGTTAGGCTGTTAAGAACAGACCTCAAAGCAGATGATGTTCTGTCAAAAAGAAAACAATTGCTAGATGAAATTTACAAAGAAGTCCCTGCTGGAGTTGGCAAAGGAGGCATTACAAAACTTTCCAAAGATGTTTTGATGGAAGTCTTAAGCAAGGGAGCAAGGTGGGCTGTTGAAAATGGTTATGGGGCTAAAGAAGATTTGCAGAAAACAGAAGAATATGGCAATATGAAAGCGAATGCTCATGATGTTTCTGAAAAGGCCTTGAAAAGGGGGATTCCTCAATTAGGGACTTTAGGAGCTGGAAATCATTTTCTTGAAATGCAGAAAGTTGATCAGATTTTTGACAAAGAAGTTGCAAAAAGTTTTGGTGTTGAAGAAGAAGGCCAGGTAATGGTAATGATTCATTGCGGTTCAAGAGGGCTAGGGCATCAGGTTGCTTCGGATTATATCCGGAAGATGGAAGATAAGTATGGTGTTGAGGGTTTGCCTGATAGAGAATTGATTAATGCGCCAATAAAATCAGAGCTTGGCCAGAAATATTACAATGCAATGTGCGCTTCTGTTAATTTTGCATTTGCCAACAGGCAGATGATAGCTCACTGGACAAGGGATGTTTTCAAAAAGGTTTTTGGAAGCTCAGATGGGATGCAGCAAGTTTATGATGTATGTCACAATCTTGCGAAATTTGAAAAACATGAAGTGGATGGTGAAACAAAAGAAGTCTGCGTTCACAGAAAAGGCGCAACCCGCTCTTTCGGACCTGGAAGGGAAGAGGTTCCGGAAGTTTACAGGAAAATTGGACAGCCAGTTATTATACCTGGGAGTATGGGAACAGCATCTTATCTATTAACAGGCACGAAAAAGGCTGAGGAGATAAGCTTTGGAAGCACTGCTCATGGTGCTGGAAGGGTAGGTTCAAGATCAGAAGCATTAAGGACATTGAGAGGGGAGCAGGTAGCCAAGGATTTGGCAAATAAAGGCATAGAAGTTAAGGGCTCATGGAGAGGGCTTGCAGAGGAGGCGCCTCAGATGTATAAGGATATTGATGAGGTGGTTAATGTAAGCCATAAGTTGGGGATAGGTAATTTAGTTGCAAGATTTGTACCTTTGGCAGTCATGAAGGGCTGAAAGGTATAATCTCAAAACATATAATCCATAACCCAAATATTTAAATATTACTTATGTTTAAGGGTATATACAACATATTGTATCTATTTTATAATTTAACCACAACATATTGTGTTTTGTCTGAATGGTAAAAATGGTTGGCAAGATAACAAAACGGGATGGAAGAGTCGTCGATTTTGAAAAAGAAAAAATAACAGAAGCTATTTTCAAGGCTGCTGAGGCTGTTGGCGGCAAAGACAAGGAAACAGCAGAAAAGATTTCTGATGAGGTTATCAAAGAAGTAGAATCGAAGTTTAAAGAAAAAATACCCAGTGTTGAAGAAGTTCAGGATATAGTTGAAAAAACTTTAATTGAAAAAGGACATGCAACAACTGCAAAGGCCTATATCATTTACAGGCAGAAAAGGGCAGAGGAAAGAAAAACAAAGGCAGCAGTTATTGGCAAGGTTGTTGAGACAAAGCTTTCAGTTAATGCCCTCAAGGTTCTGAAGGAAAGATATCTTCTGAAGGATGATGAGGGAGATGTTATTGAGACTCCAAATGACTTGTTCAGGAGGGTAGCAAAAAATATTGCACATGCTGATTTGAATTATAATATCAAAAATGCAAAAGATAGTGAAGAGAAATTCTATAATCTGATGGCTAATCTGGATTTTTTACCCAATAGCCCAACCTTGATGAATGCAGGCACAGACATACAGCAGTTAGCTGCTTGCTTTGTTCTGCCTATAGAAGACAGCATGGAAGGAATCTTCAAGACATTGATGCATGCTGCAATAATACATAAAAGCGGGGGAGGCACGGGTTTTTCTTTTTCAAGGCTCAGGTCAAGGAGCTCTCGCGTTAAATCAACACAGGGTGTTGCCTCAGGACCGGTTTCATTTCTAACCGTATATAATGCTGCAACTGATGTCATAAAGCAAGGCGGAAAAAGAAGAGGGGCTAATATGGGTATATTAAAGATTGACCATCCAGATATCCTGGATTTTATAAACTGCAAGGAAAAGAATGATGCTATAACTAATTTTAATATTTCGGTTGCGCTGACGGAGGAGTTTGTGAGTGCTGTTGAAAAGAATGAAGAGTATAGTTTAATAGATCCTTCTAACAGGGAAGAGGTTACAAAGTTAAATGCTACTACTGTTTTTGACCTGATTGTTGCTGGTGCATGGCGCAATGGAGACCCCGGAATTGTTTTTATTGACAGGATAAACAAAGATAATCCAACTCCTGGTTTAGGGAATATAGAGGCTACTAATCCATGCGTAATTGGCAGTACCCTTATACCGACTGAATTGGGATTAATAAGGATGGAAGAATTGTATAAAAAATACTCAGATGGGGGAGCCAGTATAGTTACTGATAACAGAGTCCCTATCCAACATGGTAGCGGAGGGCAAAAATTATTAATGTCAAATAAATCAGAAGGAGTTACCTTAAGACAGATTACAAGAGTTCTTAATAACGGAAAGAAGAAAGTTGTAAAAATAGTTACAAAATCAGGTTATGAAGTAGTTGTAACTAAAGATCATAAAGTTTTCTCATCAAATAAAGAATGGGTAAAAGTTGAGGAACTTAAAACAGGAGATAAAGTATGTATACAAAGCGGAGCAGGTGTTTTCAATTCGGATAAAAAATTAAAAATTGATTTTGAAAAAATAAATAAATTATCAAAACGTATGAATTTGCCTGCAGAATGGTCAAAAGAGCTTGGGCAGGTTTTAGGTTGGTTGGTTGGCGATGGTTGGTTGAGAGATAAGGATGAAAACTGCAGAGCAGGTTTTGTTTTTGGAGAAGAAGATAAAAAACTTTTAGATTATTTTAAGAAGATATTAAATAAGTATTATAACCACAATATAAAAGAAATTAAAAGAGAAAACAGAGTATTTCATCTTTCTTATCATGGAAGAGGATTTGTAGAATTTTTCAAGGAATTAGGTGTAAAAGCTGTTTCATCAAAATACAAAGTGGTTCCTGAATCTATATTTACCTCAACAGAAGAAGCAGTTGTTGGTTTCTTACAGGCCTTGTTTACAGCAGACGGCACTATTGGCAAAAAGGACAAAGAGATAAGGCTAACATCATCCTCAAAAAAACTATTGAAAGGTGTTCAGCTGTTATTATTGAACATGGGCATGAAATCGAAAATTTATTCAAGGAAATATAGCAATTCTAAACCATTTACTTACAAAACAATTAATGGTGAAGACCGAGTTTATCATTCTGACGGTTTTTATTATGAATTGATAATTGATGGTTTAGGCAGGAGGTTATTTTTGGATAAAATTGGTTTTTTGAATAAAAAACAAGACAAGTTAGCTCGAAGTGTTAATTTCTGCAAGAAGATGGTCTTTGAGGATGAAATCGTATTAATCAAAGACTGTGGAGAGGAGGTTGTATATGATCTTACAGAACCTGAAACAGTCAGTTTCATAACAAATGGCATTGTGTCTCTGGATTGCGGTGAACAGCCATTATTGCCTTATGAAGCGTGTAATCTTGGCTCAATAAATTTGGGTAATTTTGTCAAAGACGAGGGTGTTGATTTGGAACGGCTCAAACAAGTTGTGCATGACTGTACCCATTTTCTTGACAATGTAATTGATATGAGCAAATATCCTATACCTGATATAGATAAAATGGTCAGGGCTAACAGAAAAATTGGCCTGGGTGTTATGGGCTGGGCTGATATGCTTGTGCAACTTGGAATTCCTTACAACTCTGAAGAAGGGATTAAGATGGCTGATAAGATCATGGGCTTCATCAAAGAAGAGGCTGACAAGGCTTCTGTTGAGCTGGCAAAAACCAGGGGAGTATTTCCGAACTGGAAAGACAGCATCTACAACAAGGAGAGCAAATTTTTCAAAGGGAATCATATGGAGATAAGGAATGCCACAAGAACAACTATTGCTCCTACTGGCACGATTGGTATGATAGCGGATGCATCTGGGGGTGTGGAGCCTTTGTTTGCATTAAGCTATGTTAAGAGGGTTATGGATGGCCAGGAATTGTTTTATGTTGACAAAAATTTCAAAAAAGCGCTAGAAGAGAATAAAATTTGTGATGAAATCCTGCTGGAGAAAGTTATTGATAAGGGAACTATTGAGAATATTGAGGAGATACCTGAAAAGATAAAGAGGGTTTTTGTTGTTGCGCATGATATAACTCCTGAATACCATGTAAAGATGCAGGCAGCTTTCCAGAGAAATATAGACAATGCAGTCTCGAAGACAGTAAATTTCACCCATGATGCGACTGTTGATGATGTTAAAAATGTTTATATGCTTGCGCATAAATCAGGCTGCAAAGGAGTCACAATATACAGGGATGGCAGCAAGGGCGAGCAGGTTCTAAACCTGAACATTGACATCAAAAAAGAGAAAAAAGACAAATCAAAGTGCCCTGAATGCAGTGGAAGTATGGTCATGGAAGAGGGGTGTGCAAAGTGCCATTCCTGCGGTTATTCTGTTTGCAGCTAGATTTTGTTCTGTCAAGAACCGCCAGTCATAGATTAGCGGAATGTTGTTGCTAGCTGTTAAGCAAGGCGGTTCTTGAGCATGCTCAGAAATTTCTCTGAAAATTTCTGACATTTTAGTTTAAGGGGGGATATTTTTGGCCAAACATAATTTAGGCTTAGTTCATGTATATACTGGAAATGGCAAAGGGAAAACAACAGCTGCGATGGGTTTATTGCTGAGAGCTGTAGGCCAGGGGTTGAAGGTTTATATTATCCAGTTCCTGAAGGGAGGAGCCTACACAGGGGAATTAATTTCTGCAAAAAATTTTCTTAAGAATGTTGATTTTGTGCAATATGGGAAGGCTTGTGTTAAAGAGGACAAGCAGCTAAAGCTGCAGGGCTTTGATTCAGGGTATGTTTATTTTGATTATGTGAGGGATGATATAGACTGCGGGGAGTGCAGGTCGTGCTTTCTGAATGATGAAGAGCAGAGAAAGTTAGCTAAGGATGCTTTTGAGAAATCAAGGAAAGTTCTGCAGAGCGAAGATTACGATTTAGTTGTCCTGGATGAGGTAAACATGGCCATGCATCTGGGATTTGTTGATGTTAAGGCGGTTCTTGATTTGATTGAGAACAAGAATAAAATGACTGAGCTTGTATTAACAGGGAGAAATGCTCCAAAGGAGATAATGGAAAAAGGAGATTATGTCAGCGAGATTAAGCTCATAAAGCACCCTTACCAGAAAGGTATAGGAGCCAGAAGAGGGATTGAGTATTGATAATGTTTAAATAAGCAGGGATATTTCTTTTTTAGAATTTGAGAGGATATCATGGATAATCCAATTGAGGAAAAATCTGAACTTGAATTGGCAATACGTATTCTTGAAGGGCAAGCTATAGCCTATCATTTATCAAAGAAGGTTCGTAAAGGCTTAATCGAAGATGGGTCTTTTGTTGAACTTTTAGTCGAAGGGGTGGCGGAGAAAGCCAGAGAACCTTTAAAGGAACTAAAAAAAAGAACAGGGATTGAAGATTATTATGAACTATTAGAATACTGCGCAGATCTTTATAAGGATAATAAAGGTGATCCCCACCATCATTTTAATTAAACCTAAGTTGAGTATTGATAAATCAAAAAAAGAATATAAAATCAAAAAAAACGTTATTAAAAATAAATGAAAACAGTAAAAGCGACTGTCGGCTGCGTAATAGAAAAAGATAATAAAATTTTACTTACCTTGAGGAAGATTGAGCCTTTTAAGGACTATTGGTGCCTGCCTGGAGGACATATTGATTTTGGCGAGGATCCATTGGATGCTGTAAAAAGGGAAGTTAAGGAGGAAACTGGGTTGAAGGTTGAACCAAAATTTCTTAATTATTACAATGAATACCATAAAGGGCTAGACTGGCATGCAGTTGTTCTTATTTTCCATGCAAAAGCAGAAGGCGAAGTGAAGAAATGCGACAAGGAAGTTAAGGAAATTAAATGGTTCAGCGAAGAAGAAGCGCTTAAAGTTCCGCTGGCTTTTGTGCATAAGGGGGTTTTGGAGGATTATTTTAAAAAACGCTAATAAAAAATGATACACATCCCGGAAATAATGAAAATCCTTTCTAAAGAATATCATTCCACTGAAAAGACTACTCTTAATCGTATGCGGAAAAATCCGGATGCATTTAAGATATTAATTTCTTGTTTACTCTCTCTTAGGACAAAGGATGCTAACACAGAAAAAGTCTCAGCAAAGCTGTTTATAGTTGCGGATACTCCTCAAAAAATATCCAAGATTCCAATAAAAAGATTGGAGAAGCTGATTTTTTCTTCTGGTCACTATAAAAAGAAAGCAAGAACGCTTAAGCATGTCTCAAAAATTTTATTGGAAAATCATAATGGAAAAGTCCCAGAAACAAAAGAAGAACTTTTGAGTATCAAGGGAATTGGCCCAAAAACAGCAAATATTGTTTTAGCGTTTGCTTATGGTAAATTGGTGATACCTGTGGACGTTCACTGCCACAGAATCCCGAATAGAATAGGGTGGGTTAAAACAAAAACACCCGAGCAAACAGAAGAAGAGCTTGAAAAAATTCTTCCAAAAATATACTGGAGAGATTTTAATGCTGTTTTTGTTCAGTTCGGACAGACTATCTGCGTTCCTGTTTCTCCGTTTTGTTCCAAATGTCCAATAAGGAGATATTGTAAAAGGGCCGGTGTTAAGAGGAGCAGATAGAAACCAGCGCAAATCAAAGATTTTCTGGGTATTTAGAATTTTCTTTGAAAATTCCAAAACCAGCAGAAAACAAAGTTTTCTTGGGCTTTGAATTTTTTTTAGAAAAATCCAAAACCTTTAAAAACCACTGATTAAACTTAAGTCACGAGAAAATGTACGATACTATAATCATTGGAGGCGGGCCTGCTGGCCTGACAGCAGCCATATACACCTGCAGAAAGAGGATGAGTACTTTAGTCCTGACTATGGATATTGGAGGCCAGACAAATCTGACTCAGGATATTGAGAACTATCCGGGCTATGAAATGGGCCCAGGTATTGACTTGATGAAGCTGTTTGAGAAGCAGGCATTAAAATTTGGCGCTGAAATAAAGATGGCTAAAGTAGAGAAAGTCAGGCAGGAAAAAGATGGCTTTTCTGTTGAGATTGGCGATAAGACAAAGTATAATGCAAAGACAATCATAGTTGCTTATGGAAAAGTGCCTCAAAGCTTAGGAATTCCAGGAGAAGACGAACTCATGGGAAAAGGTGTTTCTACTTGTGTAACGTGCGATGCTCCTTTGTTCAAGGGCAAGACAGTTGTTGTTATTGGAGGCGGGAATAGCGCTGTTGACGGAGCTATTGAGTTAGCAGGCATAGCAAAAAAGGTTTATTTGATTCATAGAAGGGACCAGTTCAGAGGAGATGAAAGTTCAGTTGAAAAAGTTAAGAAGGATGAGAATATAGAGATTGTTCTGAATTCAGTGGCTACTGAAATAAAAGGCGATAAAGTCGTCAAATCAGTAACTATTGAGAATGTTAAAAAGAAGGAGAAAAGGGAATTGCAAGTTGATGGTGTTTTTATAGAAATAGGGTATGTTGTTGACAACTCAATGATCAAGGATATAGTTAAGGTTAACAAGTTCAATGAAATAGTCATAAATGAGAAGTGCAGGACATCATGCAAAGGGATATTTGCTGCAGGCGATGTAACAACAGTGCCTTTCAAGCAGACAATCATTGCTGCTGGTGATGGTGCTAAGGCTGCTCTGCAGGCCCATGCATACCTGAAAGGTGTTGCAACTTCTATAGATTGGTTACATTCTGTTTAAGAAGTCATAATAGTGTTATCAATATGGATTTAAATCTTTGGTTTTTACTATCTAAAAATAGTATAGAAAAAGTAATATATCTATTCAGGTTTTTGATAGTTGACGTGGGCTTTTTCAACTACTTCTGCAAGAGTTGGGATTTTCTCTCTTCTTAAATAATAAGCTAGATCACCTTTTCCAATAATGAGTATCTTAACATTTTCAACACTAATATGTATACTCCCCTCAGTTGAAAATACATTGTTAGTTTCTTGGTCCAAGTCAATTTTAATTTTTCCATCTGCCCTGTCCCAATAAGAAGGTATAACACGACTATGATTAAATTCATAAATACTTTTTAATTCGATCTGTGGTTGTTTTCCTTCTGTAAATGAAACATAATCTCCAAAAATCAAATTTCCGCCTGCAGAGTTTTTTATTGTAACAATCCCGACTAATTCCCCTTCTTGAACTTCAGATAATGCTTCTTTAATTTCAAGTAAGTTGGTTTCTAAAGACTCTGTTAAGTACAATATACTAGTTAGCAAAGTTTTAGTGATATGTTTAAGTCCTTTCTCAACCATTTTACTACATGGAGATAGATAATCTTTATTTAAATCTTCTTATTTTTAATATTTATTTTTCTGACAACTTCCCAACACAATACTCAGCTATTTTCTTCAAATTTATAATATCTTCCTCATTATACTCAACTAATAAATTCAGATAATGATCATCGCCTGTTGCCTTATACATTCGCCATAATGTTACTGCATCTCCGCCATAAAACCCTTCTATTATTTTGTTTCTTTTAATTCCGAGCTTTTTCTCTATCTGCTTCAGCCCACCAGTAAGATCGAGCCTTGCAGCTGCTGATCTAAGGTCAAAATTGGGTATATCCGGCAGTAAATCAGGACATCTTTTTTTGATAAAAGGTATGTCAAAACTAGATCCATTAAAAGTTACAATCAATTTGTATTTTTCCAGTTCGTTTTTTAATTCCTTATAATCTAAATTAATGTTTTTTATCATTATTTTTGTATCGATACCATCAAAAAGGCCAAAAACAGTTATATCATCCCTGTTTGTTAAGCCTGTTGTTTCTATATCCAAAAAAACAGCATCATCCTTGAAGAAATCATAAAGCCTCCAGTATTCTCTTTGTGGAAGTAAGTTGATAAAATAAGATGAGTCAAAATTGTAAAGAGCGTTTCTCGCTTTAAGAATCTGCCTATCGTAGTAAAGTTTTCTTGCCCTGTTTATTCCGTTGATTTTTTTATTTTTTAAAAAAACGTCCCAGTCAGTAATGCCCTGCTCCCACAGGTTTTCCTCTGTTTTTTTGTTTACTTTTTCAAGAAAGATGAAAGATTTTCTGATCATAAAAAAGAAAATAACAAACTGGCTTAAATATTTTATGGATGGATGTCCAGTGGCAACATATCTTCTGCTCTATTTATAGATATTTTTCCTATGCCCTACTTCAATAACATAAATAAGAACTTTATCTTCCTTGATATCCAAAATAATCCTATAATCTCCAGCCCTTAATCGAAAATAAGGACATCCAATCAGTTTCTTTACATGAGGGTATGGCCTGACCTTGATTCTCTCAAGTATAGAAATGATTCTTATTTGCATATCTTTCTCTAACTTATATAGTTGCTTCTCAGCAGTCTTTGAGAACTCGATATCATACATCTTATAATCCTAATTCTTTTTTGACTTGGGCAAGTGTAACAGTCTTTCCTTCTTTTATTTCCTTCCTGGACTGCTCGATATGTCTTTTTGTTTCTTCAGATAACTCCATAGAATCCTCTAACATATCCCAGACCACTTCTTCATAACTTTCTTTATCATACATTTTCCTGTTCCGTAAAGCTTCCATTAACTTATTACTAACTTGTATTGTTGTTGCCATAGTAACTATATAGAACGCTATAGTATATAAGCTTTTTGGTTTTTAGAAAAAAATCTGAAATCTTGTATGTTGATAGGTGTAATCTTAGATTGTGAATAAAGTGTTAATTTTTTATTCTTAAGCAATTTATGATTTCTTACTTACTCCCCAATAATCTTAACCAAAACCCTCTTTTTTCTCTGGCCGTCAAACTCTCCATAGAAAATTCTCTCCCAGGTTCCGAAGTCCAGCTTCCCGTTAGTTATTGCAACTGTGACTTCTCTGCCCATTATTGTTCTTTTAAGATGAGCGTCTGCATTGTCCTCGCCTGTTAAATTATGCTGGTAGCCTTGTGGGTTAAAAGGGGCTAATTTCTCAAGCCATTCCATATAATCCTTATGCAGCCCTGATTCATTATCATTAATGAAAACAGAGGCTGTTATGTGCATAGGGTTAACCAAACAAAGGCCTTCTTTTACCCCTGATTTTTTTACTGCTTCTTCAACTTGACTTGTAATATTGACTATATCGTATCTTTTTTCTGTGTTAAAATAGAGGTATTCTGTGTAAGATTTCATTTTACCACCCTTATAGCTGGATAGTTTGAAAGTTTATATAAGTTTTTAGGAAAAAAGAAAAGTTTAAAGAGTATGCTATGTCTTCTATACTACTAATAGAATGGCATTATTTAAACTTAAATGGAGCATGATGGTTATTCTTTTACTTTTTTTAGTTAGTTTTGTATCTGCTGAAAATGTTGTTAATTCTGAGGATGTGGTTGAGATTAACTTAGGTAATTATAAGATGCCAATTAATATGAAAATAGAAGAAAACTACTTTCTGAAAGGCGATTTATTTGAAGTTACAAGAGAATTATTGTTTTACAATCTTAATGAAACAGAGAAATTCAATTTCCAAGAGACGACCAAATTAGATCAAAAAAAATCATATTACTCTTATTTCCAGTATGACGAGAAAGGAGAAATTATAAAACGAAAACCTTATCTTGAGACGGAATATACTAAGAATGGAACTGAGTTGTCAGTAACATTCCCAGATATTGATATTCTGAATAAATCTTATTATTATATAATGGAAAAGTATAATGTAAAATATGAACATTGGCATGAAGGGGATTTTTGGTACCCTTTTGATGAATTTCCATTCAATAAAACAGTGAAAAATAGGCAAATAACCCACTCTTACGACTTGAAAATAAATTTACCAAAAACTTATGAAGCATATTATAATGATGAAAAATTTAGTTATGCTATAGAAAGTTACTTTGTAGATTCTACTAGCCATAGTTTAAGCAAAGGTTCAAATATAAACATAAGAGTATGTTTGCCACAATTTAGACCCTTCATTAGTAGTCTTAAAGAAGATTCAAGAGAAATCAAATTCCCTTCAGTAGTTATGCCTTCTATTCAGGATGATCCTTGTAAATTTATAGGTCCAAAAATTCACGTATTCTTTACTATAGGGCGTAGTATGTTTCTCAAAGGAGTCTATTTTTTCTCATTAACTATTTTGGTTCTTCTGCTTTTATTATATTTCAGATATCCTCAATACTTCGGTGTAATTTTGGGTACTTCCATTACTATGTATATCTTTCAACAAGGAATAGTTCTTTTCTTTTCTCAAAATAGACCTACCACTTTAACATTATGGGACTTAAATGGTATTATAATCTTGATTATTATAATTCTTAAACTAATACCATTTGATAGGCTCAGAAGAGAACATAATCCCATAAATGAGTATACGGGTTAAAAATGAATGATAAACTATGTTTAAAACTATTGGAATATTGGCGTGATAATCCAGAAAAGATTACTGAATTGCCAGAAGAATTAAAAGATAAGATTACTGAAGAAGAAAAAGTCAATCTTATAGCTGAGGTAGGCGAACTAACCCCTCCGAGTATTTTTAGCCATATTGAAAGACTGAGGAAAAAAATTAAAGAAGATGAGGAAATAAGAACGGATAGTAATACTATTCAGGAGAAAAATCCAGAAGCTATAGATTATTCAGATATAAAAAAAATAACTGATACATTATCAAGTACTGAATCTCGAGCATTGCGGTATGTATCCAGTAATTATTCCAATAAGGTACTAAATCATCTAAAAGACACTCATAGGGAAAAAATAAATAGTCTTTGTGATTTTTATGGTTATAATAAAGAAGTTTTAGTTAAGTATGAGAAGTTAAATCAAGAAGCACTTAAACTATCATTAAAAGATTTACGTTCATTAAGATACGAATCTAGTATTAGCCAAAATAAGAATCTCTTAAAATACTTAACAATCCACAGGAATGAATTAATAAAATTTTATTTTCAGTCAGATACAAGTAAAATAAAAATTGAAACTACTAAAGAATCTGAAGCAGAAGGAAAAACCTATGCCGTATTTTTAAGTCATTCTCAAAAGGATAAATTACTTGCGAATAAGATAAAAAGTTTGCTTAATGAGATGGATGTGATTTCATTTGTTGCACACGATGATATCGAGGAAGGCGAGGTATGGGAACCAACGATTATAGAACGAGTAAAAAATTCCAAGATAATTATTGTTCTTGGAACCACAGATATAGAAAACTCGGCGTGGGTCAATTTTGAGACTGGTATAGGTTATGATAAAATGTTTCCAGTTTTGTTTAATAAACTCACTGATAAGGTTTCATATATCAAAAACAAACAAGGAATTATAATAGATTATAATGAAGTTGATAAGAGTATTTTAAAATTTGTTTATACTGTTATTTCAAAGTTAGGACTCACCACTAAAAAAAGTGATGATGCTATTAGATCATTGGAATATTTTAAAGAATTAAAAGACTATATCTTAGAGAACTATAAATAAAAATTAAAGTAGGAAATCCCCCTAACACCTTTCTCTTTTCAGCAAACTTTAAAAACAATAGCCTTATTCCTTCTTTTTGTGGTTAAAAAAAACTGGCTAGTCAGAATTGTCGTTTCGCTGTTAATTATATCTTTCTTATTCATATCTGGATCAGTGGGGCTTTTAACTGATTATTTCTGGTTTGACGCATTGGGCTTCTCGCAGATTTTTTTAATAAGCCTCCAGTCAAAGATAATTTTGTTTTTTGTCGGAGCCATAGCTTTCTTTTTATTTGCAGGCCTTAATCTATGGATTTCATCAAAACTAAACAATGCAAAAAAGAATCTCATATCTGCTAAACTCAAACTGGTAATTGTACTTTTATTGTCATTCATGTTTGGTATAGCTGCATCTTCAAAATGGTTTATGGTACTTCAATACCTTAAACAAACACCGTTTAGCATACAGGATCCTATTTTCATGAAGGATGTTGCTTTCTATATTTTCTCATTGCCATTATTCCTGGTGTTGTGGAGCTTTGTAATGGTGTTGGTTGTTGCCACAATAATCCTTGTCTTGCTGAATTACCTCCAGTCACTGGCCTTTGGCCTTAAAAAACCAGATGCGCAAAAGCCAGAAGCTCCAAATCCGCTCGGGTCATTGCCTACCGTGCCTTCATTTGATTTCAAAGGGATATTATCTCAATTCAAGAAAAAAGCAATAGTCCATCTTGGATTACTGATATCACTTATTTTCGCTCTGCTTTCAATAAAGCATTATCTTTCACGCTTCTCAATCATGTATTCAGAAGAAGGAATTGTGGTTGGAGCAGGATATTCTGATGTTATTGCATACCTCCCGACTGTCAAGATTTTAATGGTTCTTTCGATTATTGTTGCTGTATTGTTTATTGTATGGATATTTTATTTCTCAAGAAAACCTCAATTAAAGAAACGCCATATAATGCTTTATGCGGTATTCATCTACCTGTTATTCGGTTTTATAGGCCCAACTTTAATTCCCGGGGTTGTGCAGGCATTAAAGGTTACTCCTAATGAGATAAACCTGGAAACGCCTTACATAGAGCACAATATCAAATTTACTAAGTTAGCCTATGGCCTCTCTGATGTTGAGGAAAATGATTTTTCTGTTGAGCTTGGCTTGACACCTGACGTATTGGATCGTGCCTCAGAAACGATTGATAATGTGAGGATACTGGACTGGAGGCCATTGATAAAAACATACAAGCAGACCCAGGAGATCAGGCTGTATTATGACCTTTCAGGAATTGATATTGACAGGTATTACATCAATGGAAAATATACCCAAGTAATGCTTGCTCCTAGAGAGCTTGACCAAAACCAAATTGCAGAAAATGCCAAAACATGGGTAAATCTCCATATGGTCTATACCCATGGTATGGGGGTTGTGATGAGTCCTGTTAACTCAGTTACGAAAGAAGGAATACCTAATTTCTTTATCAAGGATATACCACCTATATATACAGTAGAGGAAGACAACCTGAAGATATCCAGGCCACAGATATATTACGGAGAAACAGACAATGATTTTGTAATTGTAAACACAAAAACAAATGAATTTGACTATCCTCAAGGAGACACAAACCAGTATATCAATTATGATGGTAAAGGTGGGGTTGTGCTTAACTCATTCATAAAAAAAGTGCTGATGGCTGCCAGGTTTTCTGACATCAAAATACTTTTGTCAACAGACATAACACCTGAAAGCAAGATAATGTTCATAAGGAACATACAGCAAAGGATAAACAAGATCACTCCATTTTTGGCAATGGACGAAGACCCTTACCTGGTTATTCATGATGGCAGGCTGCTCTGGATTCAGGATGCATATACAGTTTCAGGAAATTTCCCATACTCAGAAAAGTACAACAATATAAACTATATAAGAAATTCAGTAAAAGTGGTTGTTGATGCGTATGACGGAGATATCAAATACTATATTATCGATACTTCAGACCCACTGATAGTTACATATGCAAGAATATTCCCTAAGCAGTTTAAAAGGTTTGAGAGTATGCCAGAGAGCCTTAAAAAACACATCAGGTATCCTGTAGACCTTTTCAAAATCCAGTCATCCATATACAACACATACCATATGGATGATGTAAAAGTATTCTATAATAAGGAGGATGCATGGCAGGTTCCTCATGAGATTTATGGTGTAGGCCAAAGAGTAAGTGTGGAGCCTTATTATATAATAATGAAGCTGCCTGACGAGGATGAAGAGGAATTTGTGCTTATGAGTTCATTTACACCTATAAAGAAGGATAACATGATCTCGTGGATGGCAGCGCGGTCAGACGGAGAAAATTATGGAAAACTGATAGTTTACAGGTTCCCTAAAGATAAATTGATTTACGGGCCGCTGCAGATAGAGGCTAAGTTTGACCAGGATTCTGTTATTTCAGAGCAGCTTACATTATGGTCCCAGCAGGGTTCTCAAGTTACAAGAGGGAATCTCCTTGTGATACCGATAGAAAATAGCATACTTTACATAGAGCCATTGTACATACAGGCAGAAACAGGGCAGCTTCCTGAATTGAAAAGAGTTTTAGTTTCTGATGGAGAAAGAGTTGTGATGGAAAAAGACCTTGCTTCTGCTTTAGAAGTCCTGTTTGGGAAAGCAAGGAAAAAAACTGTTAGTGGAGAATTAAAGCCTGAAGGCAAATCACCTGATGAGCTGGTTCAGGAGGCTGATCTATATTACAATGAGATATTAGATTCGATGAATAAACAAGATTGGGCTGGAATTGGAGATAATTTTGACAAGCTAGGCAAGGTATTGAAAGCGCTTAAAGGATAATTAAAAAAATCAATCATTAAAGGAGGCGGTGAAGAATGAGTTTTTTTCCAAAATGTCTTAAATGTGATAAAGGCGATTTAGTTCCATTCAGCTTCAAGGAAGATGTCTTTGAGAAATGGAAATGCACTAATTGCAGCCATGAAATCTCAAAAAGGTAACATATGGTATACCATCTACTAAAAAGAACTATAGTTTATATTTTTTAATCCAAAACAAGCCCGCATTTTTTACAGTAGAGTTCTCCGTTTTCATAAGCAATGCTTTCGGTATTGCAGTCAGGGCAGACTCTCTGCTTTTCCTCGAGCTTTAAGCCTCCAAGGCTTTTTTCATTAAATACCCTTGCCATAGGCCTAACTAGGCTAATTTGATTTTTAAAGGTTTCGGAATTTGGCACCATAAATCTATAAACTTAAAATTCGTGGTTTTTAGTAAATTTTAATTTTTATTGAGTCCAAGAATTAAAATCCCTATAAGCATCTTCACAAAAACCCCTGTAGTAAGCATCTATTGAATCGCATACAAAAGGGGCATCTGGTTTAATTAAATAAACCTCAGTTCCATCAGGTTTTTTAAAATCAAGTTTATTTTTATTAAAATAAGATACAACGCTATAATAACAATATTCTTTAAGGCCTGTTGAATATTCTTTACAAAATTCAGAGCCTTTATTATATGCTATTATATTTTCTATTTTGCATGTTATTTCAGTATGATACCTTCTGTATATATCTTCAACATCTCTAAATTGAGTATACCATTCACATGTACCCGGGTCACGGTATCTGTCAATTATTCTTTTGATACATGCCTGCCTAACATTTTTATTTTTAGAATCATCCGCAATCTCTAAACATAAACTCGGATTGTTGTCCCTAATTGCTTTTGCGTTAATGCTCAAATCCTCTTCATTAACAAAGTAAGCCATTACAATCTCTCTGCACTTTCTTCTCTGAGTTTTAATTGCATAATGTCCTGGCAACATCCCAAAAGAACCTTCATAATATCGCGTATAAATTTTAAAAAAAGGTATTTTGTTACAATAAGATAGATCACCATTCTCCCTAGCTTTGTTGGTATAATAACCTGAACTTCCAGGATAAAAAACAGCAATAAGGATTATTAGAAGGAGTAAAATAACAACTCCGATGATCAATAATATTTTTTTCCAGTTCATAAAGGAATCCTCAGTATTTGGCTATTTAAATTTTTTTATAATTTCAAATGCACTAACTCTATGCCTATTTTTTTTGCAGTCTCGAAAATTCTCTCATCGCGGTAGAATTCACCATAGTATATTTTTTTAATGCCTGCATTAGCCATCATCTTGAAGCAGCTCCAGCAAGGAGAAGCAGTAATGTAAATCTCAGCATTATCTATGCAGACTCCGTTTTTTGCTGCCTGCAGGATTGCATTTGCTTCTGCGTGGATTGTGGCAACGCAATGGTCATTGTCCATCATATGGTCTGATTCATCGCAGTGAGGCATGCCGCGAATGCTGCCATTATAGCCTGTTGATAAAATTGTTTTATCTCTTACGATAACTGCCCCCACAAATTTCCTGTCACAAGTGCTTCTTGAAGCTACCTGCTTTGCAATGCTCATGAAATATTCTTCCCAATTCGCTCTTGTCATTTTTTAAATTATTTATTTTTTATTAATTGGTCAATTTTTTTATGCAAACTTTCTAATGGACCATCATTCATTATTATTTTATCAGCTGCCTTGACACACTCGTTAAGCTGTTGCCCGGTCTTGTTTTTAAAATTTTCCCTTTCCTCCAGTTCCTTAAACTGCTCAATGGTTTTTGCATCTCCTAAACGGCCTCTTTCTTTTGACCTTTGAAACCTTAATCCTACCGGAGCGTCAACTGCTGCCAGGATAAAGCCTTTGTTTTTCCTTAATTCGTTTATTTCTTCCAGATTCCTTATACTGTCCACTGCAAAATTTTTATTTTTGTTTTCTTTTATTTTTTTATTGATTTTTTTTGCTAAATAGTTTGCTCCAGATTCTTCCCTTAACTCATTGCCGAGATTGATTAAATTTTCCCTTGTTGGCTCTAAGCATCTTTCTCCAGCCTCTTCCCTTAATTCATCTGATAATGAGAGATAGATAAATCCTTTTTTTTTGAGGTAATTTGCAGCTTCTCCTTTTCCTGCTGCGTTTTTTCCTGTTAAGCCCAGTATCATCTTATCTTCTTCTCTAATTTCTTCAATTCATCCTTGAACGAGGAAATGTCCTGGAATTCCCTGTAAACAGATGCAAACCTTATGTAAGCTACTTTGTCAAGTTTCTTGAGCTTTTTCATTATCAATTCGCCAATCTCCTTGCTCGTGATCTCTTTTTTGTTCTTTGCCTTGAGCTCTGCTTCGATACTGTCGATTGTTTTCTCAATCTCTTCCATGCTTACTGGCATTTTTTCGCATGCCTTAATAATTCCGTTCTTCAGTTTTTTGCTGTCAAAGCGCTCCCTTCTGCCGTCTTTTTTTACAACAAAGATGTCAATTGTTTCTGTCCTTTCGTAAGTTGTGAAGCGTTTTTTGCACTTTAGACATTCTCTTCTCCTTCTTGTAACTTCCAAATCTTCAGTCTCTCTTTTATCAAGAACCTTTGTTTCAGGATTAGAGCAAAAAGCACATTTCATTTTCTATATATAGTTGGCTTGTATTATTCGACCCCCAATATGTTGTATGCTGTTGTTTATTTAAAGATTTTGTTTTAAAAAACATTAACCTTAAATATAAAATAAAAAACTTAACAGGAAATGAACAAAAAACCACACATTGGCGGCCAGGCTGTTATAGAAGGAGTTATGATTAAGTCCGAGGATAATTATGTTGTTTCTGTAAGGAAAAAGAAGAAGATAATAACTAAAAAAGAAAAAATAATAAGAAAAAGACCAAAAATAAAAAAGCTGCCTTTTATCAGGGGATTTGTAAACCTGCTTGATATGCTGGTTATAGGCACAAAAACATTAATATGGTCTGCTGAGCAGCAGGAAGACAAGAAAGAAGAGAAGATAAGCAAGATGGAAATTTTTTCAATTATCGGGTTTTCTTTTTTATTCGCAATTCTTTTTTTTGTGGCGCTGCCTTATTTTCTGACTGTTTTGCTCGGAGTAAAGGAAGAAACAAAACCATTGATATTCAACTTGATAGATGGGGTTATAAGGATAAGTTTTTTCCTGCTTTATATTTTCGGGATTTCTTTTTTAAAGGATGTTAAAAGGCTTTTTCAGTATCACGGGGCTGAGCACAAGGCAGTCAATTGTTTTGAGGCTGGGAAGAAACTCACATTGGAGAATGTTAAAAAATACTCAACTCTGCATATAAGGTGCGGTACAAATTTTATAATGATAACTTTAATAATAAGCATACTTGCCTTTTCAATCATACCTGCGGTTGTGATGTATTCATTTCCCGGCTTTCTGGAGTTTAATTTATGGCTCAGGAAAATTATTTTGTTTTTGTTGAGGTTAACGATGCTGCCCCTGGTAGCAGGAACTTCTTATGAGTTCATAAAGTTAAGCGACAAATTCAAGAATAACAAGATAATGACTGCTGCATCAAAGCCCGGCCTTTGGCTGCAAAAAATAACAACAAAAGAGCCAAATAAGAATCAGATTGAGGTTGCTATATCTTCAGTAAAGAGCATATTATCACTGGAAAAAAAATAAAAAAGAAAAAAAGAAATTATTTTTTCTTTTTCTTGCCTTTTTTCCTGCCTCTCTGCATCTTTGTCTCTACAACGTTTCCTTTCTTGTCAAGATAGTACAGGCAGCCATCTTTTCTCTTGATTCCTGCTTTATAGACAACATCCTGTTTTTTGCTTGTCTTTTTGCCTGCTCTTGCCATCTGGACACGAGCTACATTTCCTTTCTTGTCCAAGAAATAGAGATATCCTTTTGCTCTTTTTACACCACATTTACATACTACTTTTCCTGCCATTTAGATTACCTCCTCTTTACTTTTTAAGACGATAAACCACCCGTCTTGTTAACGAGAAAATAATGAGGTTGTATTTAAAGGTTTCGGATTTCCGACGGTAAAAGGAAAATTTGAAGTATAAAATTTTTAACAAAAATCACTCAATCCTCTCTGCGTATGCTTTTCTTTTGTCTTTTCTTCTTTTGCCGCTTTATTTTCAAAGACCGGCTCGCCGTAAACACCATCATAACCCGGCTTTATTTTTATTTTACCCTCTCGGTTTTTTATTATTGCATCTGCAATCTTTTCATCAGTTGTTTTTTTCAGCTCATCAAGGGAAACGTCTAATAAAATTTTAAGTTCTGAGCCAAATTTGCTTATCAGGTTATTATATTCCTTCCATGTCTTTTGGGTTGCAACAGCGCAGCCAATAATGCTGGATATTATTTCTGACAGGGGGATTAAAGATTTGAATGGAACTGTATCTTTGGGCTTGTACCCTTCTTCGCGGTCTGCTAATTCCTCTATCCTGTTAAGAACACCTATGGTCAAGTTCCTTCCGCATTTTGGGCAGATTCCTTTGTATTTTATTGTATCTTCTGGCTCTAAGCAGATATTGCATGCCCTGTGCCCATCCAGATGGTATTTCCCATAATTTGGATCAACTTCTATTGTCTCTACCAGCCCTTCTTTTGTCTTTAGGGCTTTGATTAAATTATCGTAGCTCAACTCTATGTCAAAAACAGTTGCTTCCCGTCCAATGCGCCAAGGCCAAAATGAATGCAGGTCAGAGAAGCTAACCAGGCTGAATTTATCTAATTGGGATAATCTCCAGTTCATTGCAGGGTCTGAACTTAATCCTGTTTCCAAAGCATGTATATGTTTTGTCTGGTCTTTAAAGCATTCTTCAACTGAATTAAAGCCGGAGTTCGATCCAAATAAAGAGAACCATGGAGTCCAAATATGGGCGGGGATTATTTCAATATCCTTGTCTACATCTTTCATCATCTCGACAAATTCTATGCAGGATGTTCCAAAAATCGGCCTGCCGTCGTAATCAAGCCTTCCTTTTTTTAACAAAGCTGCGTTAATCTGCTCAACAATATCAAAGTTTTTTGCAAGGACAATATTATGCACCCTTCTTCCTTTCCCATCCTGGGAGTATATCAAAGATATCTCTGTCTGCAGCATAAAATTAAATCCTGTTTTTGTTTTTAAAATTCCAGAGCCGTCTTCTGTTAATTCATTTTTTAATTCCCTGAGCCATTCAGGATGTGTAAAATCTCCTGTGCCTAAAAGATTAAGCCCTTTTATTTTTGCGTATTTCTCAAGGTTCTGGATGTTAAGGCTTTTGGATGTTGCCCTGCTGAACCTTGAATGGATATGCAAGTCAGATACCAGTTTCATATCAATAGGGGTTTTGGCTGTTTATTTATATGTTTTTATTTGTTTTTTATCAAAATTTAATTGAATTTTTAATTTTTACACAAAATTTAAATACAAAGATAATCTAAAATTACTTAACATGTCTATTTTACAAAGTTACAGCAAAAATGATGTAGTCCATTTTAATAAAGATATTGTCCAGGTTGTAAGAATAGCAAAAGAGATTGACAGGTTTTACGGCAGGTGCGAGTGTGATATTGACAAGTATCTTCCAAAGTATAAAAAATTCATTGAGTCTTTTAATAAGAAATACAAGGGCGTTGAAATAAAGGTCAGGGTTTGCCTGGATTGTATAAAGACCCGGCTTTTATTAAAAAGCGAGAGTATAAGGAAAATTTTTGATGATGCTGCTTCTAAGGTAATAGGGCTTAAGGCTGTAGGCGTTGCAAGGTTCAATATTGTGGATGTGACTGACGGCAACGGCTTTATCAAGGAAGTTGACAAGGGTAAAAAGCAGCTGCATATAACCTATTATGATCCTGAACTAGGCATAAGGTGTGTTTTCTTAAGCTGCGATGAAAAGGAAAAAATGGTTGAGCTGCATTATGATGATAAGCAAATTGTTCTGGATAACAGCCCTGAATTTAAGATTGCATGTTTTTATGCCTTAAAAGATGGCTTTGACAGGAAGATAAAGATACATGAGGAAGGAGCAACTTTCGGCTTTGATGATTTGCTGAGTGAAAGGGAGAAAGCTGAATGGTTCCATGAGAAGCTGAATCCTAATGTTTTGGAGTGAAAAGTAGTGTAGTTAGTTTGAGAATTCTTATTTTTTTATTCTTTTTTAAGTTTTTTTATAGCCTCACTATGAATCTGGCAAACTCTAACTTCGGTAACATTTAAAATCTTTCCAATTTCTTTCAGCGTAAGCTCTTCCAAATAATATAGCCTAAGTGTTTCTTGTTGGTATTTGCCATTCAAGTTGCCAACCATCTCCCATAATCTTTCTCCCTTTTCCTTTTTCAACACTTCTCCTAACGGGTCAAGCGCATTCTGATCCTTTAATAATCTACTAATATCCATTATCTCTGGGTCTTTAACCCCTTTATGAATAAGCCTATCAAATGGGTGGGGGTTGTTCTTGATATGTGATTCTAATTCTAAATCATATAATTGATCTAAGCTGATTTCCATTCCTTTTGCAAGCTCTTCCTTTTCAGGATACTTCCCTAATTTAGCTGTTAAATTGCTTTCCACACTCTTCTTTTTCTTTTCCTTTTTTAAAAGAGACCTTGATTTAATACTTATCTTCCTAAGATAATCTATAATTCGATAAGACACTATTTTGTTGATATAATTAGACCAATGATGATAACTTATTTTATTACCATTATTATTTTTCACTTTATTATGATATATATTACGTAAAGCCTTTGCACCCTCAGCAACTAAGGAGTCTATATCCGCTAATATTTCTATACCGGATCTTGAAGCTTTTTGATATGAGGCAAGGCAAACAACAGGGGAATGAAGTATGGTAAATTCTTCTTCAGTTAAATCCTTTAATTGTTTGCCTGTAGTCTCGCAAAAAAACCGTAGATTTCTCCTCCAATGTTTAAAGTGGGTACTTTTATAATCGCCGTTATTGTTAGGTAGTTTTTTCTTGAAGTATAAGGGTATTGTGGTTTCATTTAACATGTACTTCTTTTTACCATTGGTTCTGTTTGTTGGGATATCACGATCTTTAATCTTATGATAAAAAGTATTTGAAGAATATCCTCCTATTCCACATATAGTCTCCCTTGTAACAAAAGTTCCTAATAGAGGTTTTACCTTTTCTACTATATCTTGACTGACTCTATGATATGGATTATCCATAATTGGCTTAAGTAATTTATTGTATCTGCCAGAGTAATATGCTATTGAGCTAGACTGACTTTTCATATTCCCACATCCAAATTGTTAAATCTCATTATAAATTCCAACATATAAAATGATGTAATATTTAAATATTTCTATTGTTTAGTGGTGAAAATATTTGCAAAAAAGAAGTCTTACATCCCAATCCCTTTCGGCAGATTTCCGCCGAATTGTTTCATCACCTTATTGAGGTCTTTGCCCTTGAATTTTTTTATTAGTTTTTTGCTTTGTTTGTATTGCTTTAATAATTCGCGTATTTCTTTGGTTGGTATTCCTGCGCCTTTGCTTACTCTCTCAATCCTGTTCTGGTCTATCAGCTCAGGGTCTTCAAGCTCTTTTTTTGTAAAAGAGTCCATTGCATAGCGCCATTTCTCAAGCTTCTTGTCCTGTACATCAAGCATTTCTTTTGGGAGCTTTACCTGGGAAAAGCCAGGCACCATCTCCATAACTTTTGATAAAGGGCCCATTTTTTTCATTGCAGCCATCTGCTCATACAGATCTATAAGATTAAATTCGCCTTTCAGGAACTTCTTGCCAAGATCTTCCACATCCTCTTCTTTTATTGCCTCTTTTGCTTTCTCCAACAAGGCTTCTAGGTCACCCATCCCCAATAACCTTCCAACAAAGCCTTGGGGATTAAAGTGCTCAAGGTCGTCTGTTTTTTCTCCAACGCCAATGAATTTTATAGGAGCTTTTGTAACAGCGCAGGCTGACAAGGCTCCTCCGGCTTTTGCAGTGCCGTCCATTTTTGTTGCGATAACGCCCGTTATATGGCAGCTTTTATGGAACTGCTCTGCCTGCTTCTGAGCTGCCTGCCCTATGTCAGCAGAGATAACCAACAAATTTTCATCTGGATTTATTTCCTTGTTCAAGTATTCTATTTCCTCAATCAAGTCTTTTGACAAGGCATCCCGGCCTGCAGTATCGATTATTAAAATATCATGCTGGCCGAATTTGCCTTTAAACTCTTCCAATATATTCAATGGGTTTTTTTCTTTTTTGTTTAAGTAAACAGGAACTTTTACTTGATCGGCTATCTGCTCAATTTGATCCATAGCAGCAGGCCTGTGAGTATCAAGGCCGACTAAGGCAACCCTGTAGCCCCTTTTTGTGTAGTATTTTGCCAGTTTTCCTGCTGTTGTTGTCTTTCCAGAGCCAAACAACCCCACTAACATCATCTTAAAAGGCTTCTGCCTTATCTCTATTTTGTGCTGCTCTTTTCCCAAGAAATTAACCAATTCTTCATAGACGATGTTAATCAACTGCTCTTTTTTTGTCAATGCCTTGAGCTCTTTTTCTTTTAATGCCCTTTCCTTGATTGTCTTTGTTAAATCAAAAACCAATTGCACATTGACATCCGCCTGCAATAAGGCCCTTTGTATGTCTTTAACCAGCTCATTGATTAGTTTTTCATCTACAAACATTGATTTTGCTATCTTCTGCAGCGTGTTTTTCAATGAACTGCCTAGTTTTTCCAGCACCATATTCAATGTAAAGGGTGGGTATTTTATTTATAAAGGTTGCGGGTTTTATCAATTATTTTTTACTAATCATAACTTCAACCTAACTTGAAGCTAAGGAAAAGTATTTATAAAGGCCGAACTATTCATTCATAATATGGCGAAAAAGAATTTGATCTTGTTGTCTATGGAAGATTCCAAAATAAAAAAGATAGCTAATGTTATAAGCAATGACTCGTGCAGGAAAATACTGGATTATTTGGCAAACAAAGAGGCAACAGAGTCTGAGCTTGCTGAGAAATTGAGTATACCCATATCTACTGTCCATTACAATCTTCAGCAGCTTATGGAGTCTGGATTAGTTGATGTTGAGGAGTTTCATTACAGCGCTAAAGGTCGTGAGGTTGACCATTACAAATTAGCCAATAAATATATCATAATCGCTCCGAAAAAGACAAAAACAGCCGGATTGAAACAGAAATTAAAGAGTATTTTGCCGGTTGCTTTGATTGCTGCAGGAACAGCAGGAATAATTCAGCTCCTTTCAAGTTCAAAAATATCATTTCCATCTCAGAGTATGGCTGCTAAAGCAGGTATAGCGGAAAGAGCATTTGATGCATCGCCCGCTATGGCAGGTGAAGCGCTTGAAACAGCCTCGGCTGGAACAGAAGCAGCTGTAGAAGCTGCACCTGCTGCTGCACAACAAGCAGCAGACATAGCAACTAGCGCACCTGTATTACTGCAAAATCCAGCCTTATGGTTTTTAATAGGCGCACTATTTGCATTAGCTGTTTATTTTATCTGGGGCATGATAAGAAAGAAGGGATAACTTCAACCTAAATTGAAGTCTTGAAAAGGTATTTATATATGGCTGCATTACTGCAGCAGAGGTGATAGAATGAAACCAAGAAAATCAGAGATTTTCAGGGATTTGAAAGCAAAGCTTTCAAACCAAAAAAAATTTATTGGAATTTGTATTTTAACAGTTTTGGCAATTATACTAATTGTATCTTGTAAACCGCAGGAGCCATCTGAAACTTCCTATGGGGAACTAAAAAAATTTTCTTCTGTAGAGGAAATGAAGACTTTTCTGAAAGAAGCTTCTGAGAGCGGAGGTTATTATGGAGGGATGATGATAGAGCGGACAATGGCTGCTGATGTAAGTGCTGCAGCTGGTGCTCCAACTGCAGCGAGAAAAGAAAGCGGGAGTGCTACTGAATATTCTGAAACAAACATCCAAGTAGAGGGTGTTGATGAGGCTGACATTGTAAAGAATGACGGAAAATATATTTATGTTCTTACAGGAAAGAAAATTGCTATAGTTGATGCTTATCCTGCAGAGGATGCTGAATTATTATCCGAGATAGAAATCGAAGGAAATCCAAGAGAATTTTTTATCAATGATGATAAGTTAATTGTTTTTGGCACTGATTATCGGAGAAGCAAGAGGCCTGTTCCTATGCCTGGAGGAGGTATTGTAGTTGAGAGTGTTGCAGTAGAAATCCAGTCAAAAGAAACTCAACCTGATGAAGACTCAGTTGCAGAGCTAATACCATTTCCAGGGTATGTAAGTAACTACGCATACGCTAAAATTTATGATATCTCTGACAGAGAAAACCCAGAGGAAGAAGAACAGATTGTTCTGGCCGGAAATTATTATAATTCAAGAATGATCGGAGATGTAGTTTATATGATAACAAATGAGTATACCTATTACAGAGACGATATAATGCCCCCTTGTGTTTATGATGTTAAAGGTGAGGTTGCAACTGCAAGATGCATGCCTATATCTGACATTTACTATTTTGATTATCCTGACAGCTATGAGTTTTCAACTATAATGGCTATTGACCTTGATGACAATTCGCATTCTGAAAAGACTGTGCTAAAAGGAACATCACAAAACATGTATGTTTCACAGGATAATATTTACATAACATTCCAGAAAAGAATGCCTTACTATTACCAGCAATGGATGATCATAAAAGAAGTTATTGTTCCTGTGCTGCCTACTGACTTAAAGGGCAAAGTGACGCAAATAGAAAGCTATGACATAAGTGAAAGCTCCAAATTTAATGAAGTCATGCAGATAGTTGAAAAATGGATGAGAGGCATGTCAAGAGAGGAGCAAAGAGAGTTTGAAAAGGAGTTAGGGGAAAAGATGGAAGAGGTCCAACTAAGAATACAAAAAGATATGGAAAAGACAATAATACAAAAAATCGCTATTGATGATATGGAAATAAAGCCAGAATCCAGCGGGGAAGTTCCAGGTAGGGCTTTGAACCAGTTTTCAATGGATGAGTTTGATGGCTATTTCAGGATTGCGACTACTGTAGGCCGTGTTACAAGAAGTGGTGGTGGGACTGCAAATAATGTCTATGTTTTAGATGAAGATCTGGATATTGTCGGCAAGGTCGAGGATCTGGCTCCTGGAGAGAGCATCTATTCGGCAAGGTTTATGGGTGAGAGAGCTTATTTAGTCACTTTCAGGAAAGTTGATCCTTTGTTTGTTATTGACTTGTCTGATCCAGAAGACCCTAAAGTTTTGGGAAAATTAAAGATACCCGGCTATTCTGATTACCTGCATCCTTATGACAAGGACCATATAATTGGCATTGGCAAGGAAGCAGTTGAGGCAAAGGAAGGGGATTTTTCATGGTACCAGGGTGTTAAATTAGCCTTGTTTGATGTCTCCGATGTTGAAAAGCCGAAAGAAATCTCAAAGTATGAGATTGGCGACAGGGGGACAGAGAGCTATGCTTTGCATGAGCACAAGGCATTCCTGTTTTCAAGAAGCAAGAACCTGCTTGTAATTCCTGTGACAGTTGCGGAGATTGACGAAGAAAAATATCCTAGTGGAGTTAGTCCGCAGACGCGCGGGGAATTTACTTTCCAGGGAGCTTATGTGTTCAATCTTGATTTGGATGATGGCTTTGAGCTGAAAGGCAGAGTGACGCATGTTAAAGATTCAGAGAAGTTTAAGAAATCAGGTTATTACTGGTATGGCTCCGGGGAGAATGTAAAGAGGAGCCTTTACATGGACGATACCCTGTATACAATCTCTGACAGCAAGATAAAGATGAATGACCTGGATGACTTGGACGAGATTAATGAGGTTGAGCTGCCTTATGAATCTGGCAGAGTTTATTAGAAGGAATAATTTTTTTATTTTATTCTGAATAAAACTTAAACCTTATCTACTGTTATGTTTAATTGAGAAAAAACCTTAAAACGATAAGATGGCAAAAACAAAAAAATTATCAATGAATGTATTTGGATAACATTTCTGATGCTTTGCCTTTAATTGTACCTAAAATTCGCTTGTCATACTTAGAAGGATAAAAACGCCCTAAGTTTTCAGTAATATCCAATACAAGTGCATCTTTGGCAAAATTATACTCGATCTCCCCAAACCTATACAGACTTAAAATATCAAGACCATGCGAAGCAAAACCACTAGCAACACCATCATTCCAATAACTTTTACCTTTTATTTTTTTGCTATCTGGATCTGCTAATTTTAACAATCTTTCAGCTTCGATTACAGCTCCTTTTGGAACCGTAAATCTTGTTTGATGGTCAGTTAATAATTTATAATCCAAATATTCTGGTCTTTTCTGAATCATATTGATATAAGAATGATGGTAGGATATATAATTATTTCGGATAATTGTTTTTGCCCTTTTCTACTCTTACTCAATGTACCGTTTCACTCTGTGAAAGAAGGTCTTTTTCTCAACTTTCATTTCGGAGGTTGACCCCACTACCCTCGGATATTAATTCTGTTTTGGATACTAATAGAAATCATTATATAGAAATTATCCAATAAGTCACTGTAAAATGTCGCAAGAAGATGATGTAAAAGGTTCAGTTAAACACTTCATAATCTATTTCGGGCTTCTTGAAGGAATATGGATCAATACAGGAGTCCATCCATTTCTAGGGGTGTTAAATGCTTTTGAGCCTTTCTTAGGGAGTTCCCATTCCTGGTATGTTGGTGTTGCAAAGTTAATATTCTTTCTTTTAATACCATTAATCCAAATAATTGCTATATATATTTTTGGAGGAATTATCGGGGGTATTGCATTAGTGGTTGTGTTTCTTGGAGGAGTCTTTATTACTAGTTGGGCGGGTGTTTTATTGGCTGTTGGAGGAATCTTATTAGCATATTATGCTTTTTCAAAGAAGAAAAATGTAAAAATTAGTTTAAATTGGTAAAAATTACAGCCTTATCTCCTGCTCTTTAGCTTCAATGTTCTTAAGAACTTTCTTGATTAAAGAATCAACCTTAACTCCAAAATGAAGCTTGCCATCTAAAGTTCTTACAGCAACTGTTTTATTCTTTTCCTCTTTTTCTCCAACATTTAATATTAAAGGTATTTCCTGCAGTTGCGCGTCCCTGACTTTGTATCCAACAGATTCTGTTCTTGAATCAATCTCCACCCTTAAACCTGCTTTTGAAAGCTCTTCTTTGACCTTTAAAGCATATTTTTCAAACCTGTCAGCGACTGTTAAAACCTTGATCTGGACAGGCGCAAGCCATAAAGGAAACCTTCCAGCGTAATGCTCAATTAAAATTCCTAAAAATCTTTCCAATGAACCATAAATTGCCCTGTGCACCATAACAGGCCTGTGCTGTTTGCCATCCTTCCCTTCATAATTAAGGTCAAATTTTTCCGGCATCGAGAAGTCAACCTGGATAGTGCCGCACTGCCATTTCCTGCCGAGGCAGTCTTTAAGGTGAAAGTCAATTTTTGGCCCGTAAAAAGCCCCCTCACCTTCGTTTATCCTATATTCTATCTTCTTAGCAGCTAAAGCCTGCTTCAAGAATTTCTCAGCCTTGTCCCATACATCCTTTGAGCCCATTGCCTTTTCAGGCTTTGTGCTTAGCTCAACCTCATAAGAAAATCCAAATGTTTTATAGATAAAATCGCATAACTCAATTAACTCGATAATCGAGTCTTTTAGCTGAGGCTCTTCACAAAATACATGCGCATCATCCTGGGTAAAAACCCTTACCCTGAACAAGCCAGCTAAAACGCCTGAAAGCTCATGCCTGTGAACAAGGCCAAATTCTCCAGCCTTGAGAGGCAGTTCACGATAAGAATGAACTCTTGTTTTATATATCAATAAATTTCCCGGGCAGTTCATTGGCTTTACTGCATAATCTTGATTGTCTATATTTGTGAGGTACATATTCTCTTTATAATGGTTCCAGTGCCCTGATCTTAACCATAATTCCTTGTTCAATATTAAAGGAGTTTTGTTTTCTTCATAGCCTCTTTTTCTCATTTCATTTCTCATAAACTCCACTAATCTGTTAAAGATAAATGTGCCCTTGTCATGGAAAAATGGCATGCCTGCTGCTTCGTCATGTATTGAAAACAACTCAAGTCTTTTCCCAATTTTTCTATGGTCGCGTTTCTCTGCCTCTTCAATAAGATGAAGATGATCTTTTAGCTGTTTTTCATCAGGAAATGCAATTCCATAGACTCTTGTGAGTTGTTTGTTTTTTGAATCTGCTTTCCAATATGCTCCTGATATTTTTGTAAGCTTAAAAGCCCTTATTTCAGAAGTGTTCTTAACATGCGGCCCTTTGCATAAGTCAATAAACTCACCCTGCTTATAGAAAGAAAGCTCTTTTTCAGGCAATTCATTAATCACCTCTGTTTTATAAGGGTTGTCTTTGAATAATTTTAAAGCTTCTTTTTTGCTGAGTTTTATTTTTTTTATAGGGAGCTTTTCATTTATTATCTTTCGCATTTCTTTTTTTATCCTGTTCAAGTCATTTGGGCCAAATTTCTGATCAACCTCAAAATCATAATGAAAGCCCTCTTCTATTGGCGGCCCTATTGCTATCTTTACGTTTTTGTAAAGCCTTGTTAAAGCATGCGCAAATACATGCGCAGCAGAATGATTGAAAATGTCCTTATCATAATGCTGTTTTTTCTCTTCCATATAGCTTGTTGCAACACTTTTGTTTATATATTTTATGATTATCAATTGATACGGTGATTTGTCAAGAACCACTGGTCAGAAATTCTGATATTTTTATAAAATTATTGATGAAGAATCATAGTAAATTATATAAAAGTAACAATAACTCCTTAGATTATGTTGGATGTATTTTTTTATGAAGCATTTAAAGAGGAAGAAGAACATTTGAAAAAGTATTTGCCAGAGGGCATCAAAACAGGCTTTACTTACCATACTGTACAAGAATATGGCAAGAAAGAGGTTCCTGCAAAAATAATAAGCATAAGAACTCAATCAAGAATCCCCACTCCATGGATTAACAATATTTCAGGTATTCTTTCAAGAAGCTCAGGTTTTGACCATATTCAAAAATATGCTAAACAAATAGTCTGCGGTTATCTGCCTTTGTACTGCAGCAGAGCGGTAGCTGAACAAGTTATTCTTCTGGCGATGTCTTTACTCAGAAAGCTTCCAAAGCAAATAAAGCAATTCTCTGATTTTAATAGGAATGGTCTAACTGGCTCTGAAGCTAAAGGGAAAAAAATTGTTATTGTTGGTGTGGGGAATATTGGATATGAAATCTATAAAATTGCCAAAAATATGGGAATAGAAGCCTTTGGAGCAGATATATTGAAAAAACACAATGATGTAAATTATATCTCAATAGAAAAAGGGATTAAGTTAGCAGATATTTTAGTATGCTCCATGAATTTAACAAAGGAAAACCATTCTTATTTTGATTATAAACTGTTGGAAAAATCAAAAAAAGGCCTCATATTCATAAATATTGCCCGTGGAGAAATGTCACCTGCTATAGATCTTTTAAGGTTGATTAATAAAAACCATCTTGGCGGATTAGCCTTGGATGTATACAATAAAGAATCTATTCTTGGTGAATCTTTAAGAACTGGTATTATTAAAGATAATGAAGAGATCAAATCTATTTTGGAATTGCATAAAAAAGAACAGGTAATCTTAACTCCGCATAACTCATTTAATACTAAAGAAGCTGTTGATAGAAAAGCTTCTCAAAGTGTACAACAGATAGAATATTTTTTTAAAAATAATAAATTTTTGTGGGAAGTTCCTACAGACTGAAGAATTAAATTCTTATACCTATACCAGAATCAAAGAAATCGTTTTTATTTCTCTGCAAATTCAGACATCCTGTCAGGATAGTTCAAATAATCAAACCTGCTGAAGAAATCTTCAAAATCGTCTTCTTCAGATGGTTTTTTTGAGTGCATTTTTTATCACCTCCCTTTTAAGTATCCAAGTGAGTATATTTGTTTGAATTGCCCATATCAAGCAGGAATTTTTCACAGTCCCTGCAAACATAAGGGTCAGACAGACCACTTTTTAGTATAATATATCCGCAGTTCACGCACCTTCTTCTTTTCATTTTAACTAGCTGGCTGCATCATAACCTGCCATAAATGCAGCTTCGAAAGGGTCTAACTCATCATTATCAAGCAGATCTTCCCTTGTTGTATCAGAATATATATCATCTATATTATCCGGAACTTCTTCTTCCAATGCCTCTTGTTCATTTTTTATTTTAACCACCTTTTTATGTAAGAATGTTTTGAGGCAGATTTGTGCCAAAATCCTTTCAAACTACTAAAATTGCTTGCGCAAAATTAGTGTTTTAAATCGCTTTCACGATCCTGTTGCAAAAACTTGAGGGTTTTTGTGTTTTTTGGGATTTTGACTTTAAACCAGGCTGCCCTGATTTTCTTGTTTTAAATGCCCTTTAGTTCTTGTCTGTCCAAAAATTTATTTTTGAACACCTTTAACAGGAATTAAAGGGTTTTAACCTACCCCAAAAACATTCTAGTAAATAAGAGAAACATTTAAATATATATACTTATCCCATATATCATATATAGCATATATCTTATATATGCTAAATTTGAAATTTATATAATTTTTATATATTATAAGGGGTGGTTAAAATTGATTTTAGAAAAATAATAGGCTTTGGTAATGGAGGTTATGTTGTTTCGTTGCCAAGGACATGGGTAAACAAAAACAAACTGAAAAAAGGAGATTCATTGACAATTAATGAAGATTCAGGTACCCTAACTTTTTCTGTTAATACTGAAGAGGAAAAAAAAGAGGAAAAGATCATAACTATTGAGTCCGGAGAAAAGAAATTAGACAGAATAAAGGCGGAGATTGTCTCTGCATATTTGAATAATTATACTATAATCGAAGTTATATCAAAAAAAAATCTTACAAATGCTGTGGATATCAAAGATATATTAAGAAATTTAGCTGGTTTGGAGATAATGGAGCAGACTTCTACAAGGATGGTTGCAAAAGACCTCATAAGCATTAATGAGATATCGGTTGAGGGGATTATAAGGAGGATGGACATCATTGTCAGGGGCATGGTTGATGACTGTGAAAAATGTATTTCTGGGGATGACCGTTATGAAGATATATTTCAGAGAGATGCAGATGTCAATAGGCTATTTTACTTAGCAACAAGGGTCATTAAAAATGGACTAAAAAACCCAAGGGTTGCAAAAATACTTAACAGGGAACCTCATCAGCTTAACACAGACAGTTTAATTGTGATAAGGCTGGAAAAAATTGCAGACAGGCAAAAAAGAATTGCAAGGCATATAAGGGGTGTAAATATCAGTAAGGAAACAGAAAAAGAGCTGAACATGTTATGCAGCGAGGTGAAGAAATCATATTTGGATGTAATGAAGGCATACTATACGCATAATAGGGATCTTGCTTTTGATATTGAATTGAAAAACAGGCAGTTAATTAAAAACTGCATGGAATTTTTAGACAGGAACTCCGGCTGTTATCTTGAGACCTGTTATCTGGTTGAGATGCTGAAAAAAGACAAGGGAAAGAAAGGTGTTGGAACAAAAGAATGGGTTATGGAGCTTATGAAAATTAATGAGGGTAAAAAAGAAGTTCTGATAAACAGATGCTGGACTGATATGGTAAAAAGCAAGGATAAAAAAGAACAGCTGAAGTTCAGAGTAAATAGGTGCATCCAGGTTACAAAAATAGTCAATAACCTGAAAGGAATGTCAGCATCAATAAGGTATATAGCAAGAAGCGTTATTGAGAATGAATGAAAAGGAGTTAAATAGTCAGAAAGGTGTGTTAATAGCCTGGCTCCTTGGATAGCCCTCTTAAATCACTGAGTTAGCAGGACTATAGTTTCGTGGTTCCTGTCTTAAGGGGCATAAGCCCGATTTAGTAAATAGGTTAAGGGGCGTTTTTTTATCATCCAAATAATTTAATAAACCAATTAATTATTTTTTGAATAAAACTTGGACTTATACATTTACTGTTTACGCAAATATTAGTTGAACACTCATAATTGTTATTGCAACTAATACTTTCTGATTTTTGATTTTTTAAAGAATAATCAGTATCACAAAATTTTGTTTCAGTTCTTAATCCAAAAGGAATACAGATATTATCCTCATTTAAACATCCTTGACAAATTGGGCTACAAAAATCTTCTTTACAATTATTTGAAGTACATTCATAACTATTCTGGCATTCTGCCTTATTTTCCTTTTGTTTTAGCATTTCCTTATCAATATTACAATAAAAATCAACGTTATCTTTCTCAATCCTTATACCAAAAGGAACACAGGTCTCTTCATTTAATTTACAACCTTGGCAGATTGATATTTTGGGTAATTCTTTTAAACATTCATTTTTAATAATTTTAGAATTGCCTATTTTAGTTTCTTCACATCTGCCATTATTTTTAATATAGACTTTACATTCTTCAAATATTACCTTGTCTTTTCCTGAACACTCTTCAGATTTAATCAAACAAGATTTATCTGGACATTCTGTAGATGATTCTATTATTTCTTCAGTTATTTCAACTTCTTCACCTTCTTCAATAAAGGGTATTGGTGCTTCTTTACTTTCAAGAAAATCTACTGTCGTACCGCCATAAGTAACTATTGACTTTACAGGTATTGCAATCCCATATTTTTTTTGGACAAAAATAGCAATGTCGCTTGCAAGTATAACTTCTTCAGAAGGGGAGTTATCTCTCACTATAAATTTAAAGTTACCATCTCGAATCAAAACAACCATTCTTGTTCCTAGTTCTTTTAATGTCACTTCTGTATCTAATTTTGTTCCTTTGACTTCCATTATATAGCCTTTTGATTGGATAAATGCTGCCACATCAGAAGCCTTAATTACATCATCAGCATGTGCTTTATCATCGACTATTATCAGGGGGTTTATGTCTGATTGAGATACAATTTGGCTATCAATTTTATTCCCAGTATTTACTGAAGGACTGCTTACGAAATCCACAGTGGCTTCGCTATATATAACTGTAGATTTTACTGGAAGGGTTACTCCATATTTTTTTTGGACAAAAATAGCAATGTCGCTTGCAAGTATAACTTCTTCAGAAGGGGCGTTATCTCTCACTATAAATTTAAAGTTACCATCTCGAATCAAAATGACAATTCTGGTTGCTAACTCCTTTAATTTCACTTCTGAATCTATTTTTGTCCAACTAACTTCCATTGTATAACCTTTTGATTGAAGAAAGATTGCTATATCAGATGCCTTAATTACATCATCAGCATGTGCTTTATCATCGACTATTATTAATGGTTTGATATCAGATTTTTGAGGTAAATCAGGTATTGCTTTTTCTTTTATTTCATCTATACTTAATTCTGTTCCTTTAAGGTCATAATCATTATAATTCGCCAATATTTTTGTTGCTTCTCGAACATTCTCTGTTGAATCGCCTGTTACAATAAGGACATAATAGTCGCCATTTTCAATTAATTTTATTACGCCTGTTGTTGGAGAACCCGAATAGAAGTTATCTATCAATGAATTTCCTTTTTCTGTATCTCTTAATGGCACCCCAATAAGGATCATGCTTTGAGCATTTGGATTGTCTACTTCTGAAGCAATTTTTGACGACCCGACATATATCTTAGTAATTGTTGTAGTGTCGCTACCTATTACTTCTGCAGTATCTTGCTCAACACTTGTATATTGAATACTTGATATAATATCACTAAGACCAATTACATCGTCAGAGGGAGCTTTATCCCCAATTACCAAGATACCATTAAATTTTCCATCTTTGATAAATATGTCTGGATAGTCACTTAAGTCTAAGGCACTCACTTGACTTATACATATAATCAATATGATAAAAAATAATACTTTTTTCATTTTATCATTCCCAAAAATATTTTTTTTATGTACATTAAATTAAAGATATACCAATAATTCTAATTGCAATTGTCCCCCATACAATTACCATTGCTATATACAATGGCCACTTGATTGTATACTCTTTAGATTTCTTAAACCTCTTATAAGAGAGCGCCATAAGGATTGCTGAAATAATTAAAAGAAGATTTCCGATTAATCCGCCAATCAGAAATGTTGATAATGCAAGCAATGCAGCTATTATGCTTAACGGTTCAATTTTTGCCATTTATGATACCTCAATACATTTTTCTTTTGTAATGTAATCCTCACCTTCAACATTTAATATGTTAGCACAGGCACTAGAATCTCTATAATTATCGCCATAGTAAAAATAGCATTTATTTCTTTTCTCCAAATTCTCAATATTCCCACATATATCTGAGCTGAAACCCTTAGTTCCGAACTGGTCTAAAAAGATTAAATCATGATAGCAATCATCTTTTGAATTAATCAATGGATTATCGGTGCTTTCCATTTTTGCACAATAATTTGAATCGGAGTAAATGGTTGCAAATTCATAATAACATTTATTTTTTCCGTTAATATTATTAAATTTGTCAAAATGTTCACATATATCTGCACTAACTCCTTCTTTACCAACTAAAGAGATAATGCATGAGCTTAAATAAAGTTCATTTTTCATTTGTAAACAATAATTGACATCTTTGTTTTCCTTAGCTAAATCAAATAATTGAGAATCTGATTTTGTACAGCCAAATATAGTAAATAGAATTATACAAGTAAATAATAATAAAATTTTTCTTTGCATATTCGGGTATAGTTTAACATATAATATTTAAATATATCGGTAGTCGTCTAAAAAACGCCCCTTTCACTATTTTAGGGAACCCCCATTTTCGTAGAAAAAAATAAGAACTTTATTGAGTTTAATATCATTTCCTCCAACTTCTCTTATAGAGTTCCATCTACAAAAAATTACCATTTTTCAATCCAAAAAATTCCAATAGAATTCTAATAATCAATATCCGCTAAAAACTATCTTTTTCCCTTCTTTTTCCAGTACTGTCCTTGTTTTGTTTGATTTTTTTACTTCGCCGACAAGCTCTGCGTGTTTTATTTTTTGAAGTATGTTTTCTGCATCCTGCTTCTTGGCTATGATGAAGAAGCCCATGCCCATGTTAAATGAGGTGTACATTCTTTCTTCACTAAAGCCAGACTCTTTCTGCATTAATTTGAATATTGGCTGTGGCTCAATAGGGTTATTGATCCTGAACTCAACATTCTGGCTTATTCTGTTGAAATTCTTTAAGCCGTAGCCTGTATTGTTGATGCCTACAACAGGGAAGTTTTTTGCAACCTTTGCCATGTCTTTTATGTAAATTCTTGTTGGCTCCAGTAAAATATTTCCGATAGTAGCGCCATTAAAGTCATAATCCAGAGTATATTTACCTGTATAGTTCTTCTTGAACTCCGGCCTATCTTCAAATTCTCCTTTCAAAAGCTTGAATCTTAAGTCAGTGTAGCCGTTTGAATGGGGCCCTGAGCTTCTTAATGCAATTATCTTATCACCAACACCGACCTTTATATTTAATTTATCTTTTCTGATAAATCCCACCATGCATCCTGCTATATCAAAACCAAATCCCGGCTTTAAGCCTGCAATTAACTCATCAACAGATGCTGTTTCGCCTTTGCCAAAATTCATCCTTATTGAGTTTCTTAAAATGTTTGAGGAGTCACACTGCCCTAAGCCTTTGACAATCCCTTTTATGATGCTGCCTGTTAATTCTCTCTCCTGGATTCCTTTCTGGCATGCCAGATAATCCATGAATAAGAATGGATTCACGGCTCCTAAAGTAGCGAGGTCATTTGCACACATTGCAACTAAATCTATCCCAATAGTATCGTATTTCGACATTGCCTCTGCAATTATTATTTTTGTTCCTACACCATCCACTCCGGTAGCAATATAATGCTTAGGAAAGACTTCATTGTTTTCATGCAGATCTGCAAACATTCCTTTAATTCCTTTTACAGAATCTTTTTTCAAAGAATCAGGTATTGCGTCCTTTATAGCCTGGACTGCTTTTGCTTCCCTTTTTTGGTAGGTCATACTATACTATAATTTATCCGGTTTTATAAAGGTTTTGAAATTGCTGGCTTGGGTGAAAATAAAAAATAATAAATAACCCATCTGCTCTGTTAAGAGCAAG
>CAZPFO010000006.1:0-48750 GCA_964585935.1 uncultured Methanosarcinales archaeon
AGGGGAATTTATTAGGGCTGCATAAAATGAAGCATATATTAAAATGCGGCAAGTGCAGCAAATATACAATGAAGGAAAATTGTAGCTGCAACGGCAAAGCTACAACTATAAAACCGCTAAAATTCAGTTTAGATGACCCTTATGGAAGGTATAGGCGTGAAGCAAAAAAAGAGATTTTACAAAAAAAGGGATTGATATGAGCACATGGAAAATAAACCAATTCGGCAAGAAACCAAAATTAAACAGGCCTGTGTTAATCGAAGGCCTGCCAGGCATAGGCAATGTTGGTAAAGTTGCTGTGGATTTTGTTATAGACGAATTAAATGCGATAAAGCTTTTTGAGATTACTTCTTATACTTTCCCGCATTCTGTTTTTGTCAATGAAGATAACCTTGTTGACCTGCCAAAGATAGAGGTTTATTACAAAAAGTTAGGCGGTAAAAGACCAGACTTGCTATTGCTGGCAGGGGACATACAGCCTGTTGATGAAGTAAGTTCCTATGAGTTCTCAGATAAAATGCTGGACATGGTTGAGCAGTTTAATGGGAAAGAGATCATTACCCTGGGAGGCATCGGCTTAAGCGAGATACCAAAAAAGCCAAAGCTGTACTGCACTGCCAACTGCAGGGGCATTATAAAGAAATACAAGGATGGTATAGTAGACGACAAGCTTTACGGCGTTGTCGGCCCTATTGTAGGAGTTTCTGGTCTTTTGGTTGGCCTGGCTAAAAACAGGAACATTGACGGAATAGCCTTCCTGGCAGAAACTTATGGCCATCCGATGTATCTGGGCATTAAAGGCGCAAGGGAAATTCTTAAGCTTTTGAACAAGAAATTAAAGCTAAACGTAAACATCAACAAGCTTGACAAGGAAATCAAGGAAGTTGAATCAGACATAATGAAAAGAACAGAGCAATTAAGCGAAGTGACAAGAGCAACTGCCATAAAGAAACTAAAAGGCAAACTAGGGCAGGAGACGGACTATATCGGATAGCTGTTGCTTCGCAACACCCTTATATATCTAACTCGATATTAATAAGGAATATGAAATTCATAGAAAGAAAATTAATTGTAGAAAAATTTAAACAAAAATTTCTATAGGGGCGACCGAGTAATATTGCACATAACATCGGAAGTTCCGGTTATGCTCTTCGTCGGTTACGAAATTCCGATGGATTTCAACCGAAAAGTTCTCAAGTCGGCCGTCTTAAAATGAGCGAATGCGATACATCAAGACATAGAGTAAAGGGCAAGAATTGTTAATTTCTATTATTTATAATGACTAAATAATTTCTAAAAAATTGTTTTTAGCAATTATTTCATAAAATAGAGCAGACCCTTTAGGTTTCCTTTCAAGTGTCTTTGAATCTACCCCTACTAAACCAAAGCGATAACTTAATCCCAAATGTAATTCAAAGTTATCAAAAGTGGACCAATGAAAATATCCTTTTAGATTCACTCCTGATTTTATAGCGTCGTGAGCAGCTTTAAGATGATCTTTTATGCTTTGGATTCTTTGATCATCATCATCAGTGCAACATCCATTTTCTGTTATTATAATTGGCTTTCTATATTTTTTTTCAAATCTGATTAGCATATCTCTTAAACCTTCAGGATAATATTCCCATATATTATCATGAGGCCTTCCAAGCTCATCAAATATTCCAGGAGTATTTACCTCTGTTATGGGTCCTGGTCTAAAGGGAATTCTGCCATAATAACTTAATCCAACAAAATCTACTTTTTTGAATTTATCTGGTACATAATCTAATTTTGTCCAATCTGCAGTCCTTGCTAGGATTTTTCCAAGTAAGGATTCTGCGTGGAAGTTCATAGTGTCATTAGAAATACCTACAGGCCGATCATATTTTTCTTTTATTTCATCATATGCTAGATTATGAGCCGTACTCATATTATTTAATACTTTAAGAGCCGAGATTAGTCTAGCTTTTTTATATGGTGGAAAATTACCTGAGAGATAACCATAGTCTATGTATAGTCCAGGTTCATTTATTGTGTTCCAAGAGTCTACGAGATCACCAAAAGCAGAAGCTACTTTTTTTGAATAATCTCTGAATAATTCCGCAGATTCTTCTGCAGTCCAAGAACCTACATTTACAAACCAATCTGGATTAGCAAAGTGATGCAATACAAACATAAGATGTATTCCTCTATCTTTTAAAGTTCCCATGAAATTCCTATATCCATCTATAACTTTTGTTTCTAATTCCCCTTTTGGTTCCCTTTGGAGTTTTGACCAGTCTGGACTGAATCTATAAGCATTTCCAAGTGAAGCAATTATTTCTGCATCCTCATTTCTTCGTAAATCATGTTCAATATTTTTATATAAAATAGAACTATCCTTAGCTTTTAGACCACGCCAATCATGATTTCCAGCAGATTCAATCTGCAAAGCAGAGGTTGAAGTACCCCATAAAAAACCTTCAGGAAATGTGAGTTTCATATTTTATCATGAATAGTGCCCCATATTTAAATCTTTTGATTTTATATAACTTGATAGTAATAACAATTCTCGACCTTTCATCAATTAGGCCGACTTGGGAATTGAACATAACATCGTGATCGCTGTTAGGTGTTTTTCCTGCAAGAAAAAATCGCCGAAGGAGACAGTATGACGCAGGTCGCCACGTTACATTTAACCTTCCAATTAATTCTTTACCACTAACTGTCCCACCCCAAAACAGAAGGGTTAGTACAGAACTGAGTTATTTTACCTTGCAAAACTAATAATAAAACAACAACTTTAAACAATGAAAATTAAAAATTCAAGTTTAAAGCTATCGTCATCCGATACCTTTAAATATCAATATATTTCTAATTCCCAATATTGGATTATCAGACAAAAAGGGTGGTAACAATCAAAAAATACTCTATAAAAAAAATAAAAGCTAGAGAAGTTCTTGATTCAAGAGGCAACCCGACAATAGAAGTTGATATTCTGACATCAGCAGGCTTAAGCCGCGCAATTGTTCCATCTGGAGCCTCAACAGGAAAACATGAGGCCCTGGAGTTAAGGGACAATGGCAAAAGATACAATGGAAAAGGTGTCCTTAAAGCAGTAAAAAACGTCAACAATATAATAGCTCCTAAGCTTATCAGGGACGATTGTGTAGGGCAGAAGGCAATAGATGAGGTCATGCTGGAAATAGATGGCACACAGAATAAGTCAAGATTAGGGGCAAATGCTATGCTTGCTGTCTCAATGGCGGCCTGTAAAGCAGCTGCTCATTATTTGAAGGTTCCTTTGTTTGAATATATTGGGAGCCTTGCTGATTCTAAAGCCAATGTTATGCCCGTACCTCAATTTAATGTTATAAATGGGGGAAAGCATGCTGGCATGGAAAACGACATCCAGGAGCATATGATCATGCCTATAGGATCAAAAAATTTCAGCGAAGCCTTGAGGATGGGTGTTGAGACTTATCATGAGCTAAAATCTTTATTAAAGAAAAAATTCGGCGCAACAGGAACATTATTAGGGGATGAAGGCGGTTTTGCCCCAAAAATAAATAAGGTTGAACAAAGGCTGGATATCATGGAAAAAGCCATTAAAAATGCAGGCTACCGCAAAGAGATTAAATTTGCTCTTGACTCTGCTTCTTCTGAATTTTTTTATAAAAACCATTACAAGATTGGCAAAAAAAGATACTCATCAGGGCAATTAGTTGATTTTTATTCTGACTTGGTAAAAAAATATGATATAATATCTATAGAAGACGGGATGGCAGAGGATGACTGGCAGGGATGGAAGGAAATGACAAAAAAACTAGGCAATAAGCTGCAGATTATTGGTGATGATCTACTTGTAACCAACAAAAACAGGATAAATAAGGCTGTTTTCTCAAAAGCCTGCAATTCCCTGCTATTAAAAGTCAATCAGATAGGGACTGTAACAGAAGCTATTAATGCTGCAAAAATAGCAAAAAAACACAAATGGGGTGTTGTTGTCAGCCACAGAAGTGGGGAAACAGAAGACTCTTTTATTGCTGACCTGGTTGTTGGCTTAAACGCAGGCCAGAGCAAGTTCGGAGCTCCAGCACGCTCAGAAAGGAATGCTAAATATAACCAGTTGTTGAGGATTGAAGAGATATTAAAAGGCAAGGCTAGGTATTCCAGATTCTAAAACAATTTCAAAGAGAAACCGAAAACTATATAAATGGTAAGTAATTAAATTTACCAAATGGTAAAAAAAATTACCAAAAGTATAATTATTGGATTATATCTGAATGATTATAGTAAAAGATATTATCTCAGGGAATTAGCAGCTTTGGTAAAAAAACCCCATCAAACAATAAAGCCATATGTTGAATCATTAGTAAAAGATGGAATTTTGGTAAAAAAGGAGAGAAAAAACATTATTGAGTATGCTCTTAATTTCAAAGATAAAAAAATATACGATTACTCAATAATCGCTGAAAAAGAAAGATTAATTGGGCGGCTAAAAGAAGAGCCCATCCTAAATGTTTTATTCGAAAAAATTTCTCCTTTTTTTCAAAAGAACACATTCGTTATTTTTGGTTCTTCTGTGGATAAAATCAAAAAAGAATCTGATATTGACTTGTTGGCTATAGGCAAACAAGATATATCAAAAAATATTGAAGATTTTGAAGAGGTTTATAATAAAAAAGTACACAAAATACAAATAAGAAGGGTAGAAGAGTTAAGTTTAAGTTTGATTAAGGAAATATATAAAAAACACCTTATTTTTAATAATACAGAGTATATTGTAAGATTTTTTGGAGGCTTGTATGAACAAAATAAGCTGGTGTAAAAATCAAAAGACTGGGATAAAGCTGATCGAGCCAAATGATAACATTAGTGAAGAATATTACAAAAATGCAGAAGAAAGCCTTAAAGTATTGAGAAGCATAAAAGAAACAAAATCAAATATGTGGATTGCAACTACAAAATATTATATTGAATATTTTGCGGTCTATTCTGTATTGATGAAGGTAGGTATCAAATGTGAAATACACGATTGCACAATAGCCTTGATAAAATTTCTGGAAAAAGAGGAGACTATTAAGCCTGGATCATCCAAAATTTTAGAGAAGGACAAAGAGCTAAGAATAGACAACCAATATTATCTTAAGAACAGGCCTGTAGAGATTAGCTTTGAGAAATTGTCAGAATTCATTCTGTCAATAAAAGAGGATCTGAATAAACTTGATAAAGAAAGCATAGCAAGGCTAAGAACTAAAATAAAAGAACTTTAAAAAGAGACAATGAAAATGAAAAAAAGAGTTATTCTTATCATAAGGGATGGGTGGGGTTATAGCAAATTTACAAAAGGGAATGCTGCAAAACTGGCAAATACCCCTAATAATGATTTCTATGAAAAAAACTGCCCAATGACAATACTAAAAGCTTCTGGAAACGCAGTTGGCTTGCCAGAAGGGACTCAAGGCGGCTCAGAGCCCGGGCATTTGACTATTGGCGCAGGAAGGATTGTCTACCAGCCCCTGGAAGAGATTAACATAGCTATCAGGAATAAAAAATTTTTTAGGAATGAAATTATATTAAATGCCATAAAAAATTGCAAAAAGCACGGTTCAGATCTACATTTGATGGGCTTATTCTCAGATCAAGGTGTTCACGGCACTGTAAAACACCTATATGCTCTGCTAAAGCTTGCAAAAAAAAATAGACTAAATAATGTTTATGTTCATTGTTTTCTGGATGGAAGGGATGCTCCTGAAAAAAGCGCTCCTAAGTACATTAAAGATTTATTAAAAGAATTAAAAAAAACAGGCATTGGCAAAATAGCCTCTATTGTTGGGAGATATTATGCTATGGACCGCGACACAAACTATGACAGAACAAAAAAAGCCTACGACCTTTTGGTTTATGGCAGAGGTGTTAAAGAAAAAAACCCATTGAACGCTATACAGAATGCATATAAAAGAGGAGACAAAACAGATTACTATGTAAGGCCCATTGTAATGGTTGATAAAAACCGGCCATTAGCAACAATAAAAAATAAAGATTCTGTTATATTCTGGAATTACCGCTCGGATAGGTCAAGACAGATAACTTATGCCTTAACAGTAAAAAATTTTAAAGCTTTTAAAACAAAAAAACTAAAAATCAGTTTTACCTGCATGAGCCGGTACGATAAAAAACTAAAATTACCGGTTGCTTTCTCGCAATTACAGGTAAAAAACAATTTAGGCAATGTTTTAGCAAAAAAAGGCTTGAAACAATTGAGGATTGCAGAGACTGAAAAATACGCCCATGTTACGTTTTTCTTTAACAGCCAGATTGAAAAGCCAAATAAAAATGAAGACAGGATCATGGTGCCTTCTCCAAAGGTGCCTGTTTACGATGAAAAACCTGAAATGAGCGCTTATGGAATAACAAAAAAAGTCCTGTCTGAAATACAAAAAGAAAAATATGACTTTATTGCAATCAATTTTGCCAATGGCGACTTAGTCGGGCACTCTGCCAACTTAAAAGCAGGGATTGAGGCTTGTGAAGTTGTTGACGAGTGTGTTGGAAAAATAGTAAATCTTGGTTTAAAGAAAAGTTATACAAGCATAGTCACTGCTGACCACGGAAATATAGAAGTTATGTTTTACCCGGATAGAAAACCATGCCCGGCGCATGGCACCAATCCTGTTCCTTTTTTCATCATAAGCAATGATAAAAATTTAGGAAAAGACAGGATAAAATTAAGAAAAAACTGCGGTTTAAGTGACGTTGCTCCAACTCTATTGCAGATTATGGGCATTAAAAGGCCGAAAGATATGAGTGGAGAAAGTCTGATTGTCTCTTGATTATTTTGGCCCTATTATCTTCCTGGTTATTGGAAAAAAAGTATATAAATCAATAAATTTTTATATGATTATCTAAATTAAGGCCTTATGCAATTAATACTGTTCTTAGCAGGAGTATTCCTAATAACTTTCTTGATTGGAAGGTTATTGGAAAAGATAAGGATTCCCTGGATTTTTTCATCTTTGCTGATAGGTTTATTTTTAGCTGCTTATAACCCATTCTCAGAGATTACATCCTCTGAAACATTTAATTTTTTGGCTCAGTTGGGTATGTTTTTCCTCCTGTTCATTATTGGTTTTGAATTCGATATTAAAAAAATCGGAGAAAAAGGCAGTTTTATATTTAAAACAACTTTTGTCATTATCCTTGCTGAAACATTCCTGGGCACATTCCTGGTGCATTATGTCTTTGGAGTTTCCTGGCTTATATCGGTTTTAGTAGCTTCATCATTCGCAACAGTGGGTGAAGCAGTTCTTCTGCCCATACTTGATGAGTTTAAACTCACAAAAACAAAACTTGGGCAGACCATCATAGGTATTGGTGTTTTGGATGATTTTGTTGAAGTTTTTACAGTTGTTGTGGCTTCAATAATAGTGGGCACTTCAGCAGGCTACACGCAGTTATCCATCTGGAGCAACCTGCTTATATTAAGTTCGCTTTTTGGGCTTGCTTTTATATTAGTTAAATTCCGCAAACACCTAACCTCGTTTAAATACAGGGACATACCCTCTTTTTTTCTTTTTGTAATATTTTTCATTTTCTTGTTTATCGGGATAGGCCAATTTGTCGAGTCTGCAGCATTAGGCGCGCTTTTGGCAGGAATCGCCTTAAGGAATATAATCCCTAAAAAGATTCTAAATTTCATTGACTCTGAGATTAGAACAATGGCCTACGGTTTTTTTGCACCAATATTCTTCCTATGGGTCGGGGTTGATACTGATATAAGCTACCTCATAAAGTTTCCTCTGCTAATCCTTCTTGTCATGGCTATGACAAAAACAACCAAGATTGTAAGCAGTTATTTTATGGGTAGAAAAGTGCTCGGTGCAAAAAAATCAATCGTGCTTGGAATCAGCTTATGCGTGAAATTCAGCACCAGCATTGTGATTATCAAACTGTTATTTGAAAAAGGCCTGATACAATCAGACTTATATTCCATATTAGTCGGAACAACGATTGCATTCAAATTTGTAGTTCCAATCCTGCTGTCATATTTGATAACTAAATGGAAGATAGGCGTTTCAAAAATTGAACAAGATGGAACAACTGCTGCTTGACATTCAGGTAAAACCTAAAGTAAATTTAGATTTTTCTGTATTTAATAATAAAATTCTGGCTGGGCAAGGTTAAATAAACTATCAAAAGGGGGTTTTGTAGTCCATAACCTGTAATAATTATAAGATATTAAATCAACACTTTTAAAAACACCAATCCTTTCTTTATCCAAATGAAATTAGAAACTATAAAAAAAGACATTCCTCATGAGCTTTACAACATCCTCAATCAGGAAATAACTGAACTAAGGCCTGCCCAGGAAAAATCAATAAAAAAAGGCCTGTTAAAAAATAAAAGTTTACTGGTATGCACTCCAACAGCCTCTGGAAAAACACTAATAGCTGAGATGGCAGCAATAAAATCAATAATAGAAAAAAAGGGAAAGGCAATCTATATTGTTCCTTTGAAAGCGTTGGCAACTGAGAAATTCAGGGATTTTAAAAAAAGATATGGAAATGTTGCAAAAATAGCCTTGTCTATTGGTGATAAGGACTCTGCTGACCCCTATCTTGTAGAGTATGATTTGATCCTTATAACATCAGAAAAACTGGATAGCCTGATAAGGCACCATGCGCCATGGTTAAGCCTGGTTAGCACAGTCATCATAGACGAGGTTCATCTGCTGAATGACCCTGGAAGAGGGCCTACTCTTGAAATTCTGATAACAATTCTAAAACAGCTGTTAAAAAATGTCCAGATAATCGCCCTATCAGCTACAATAGGCAATCCTGAAGAGCTCTCAGGATGGTTAAACGCGGATCTTGTCATTGATAACTGGAGGCCTGTAAAGCTGCATAAAGGCGTTTACCTTAAGGGAGAAGTTAAGTTTGGATGATCAAGAGGAAAGTTTCTTCAATTTCCATCTCAACATAATAACTGTGTTCCTAGCTTCCTATTTTAAGATTCTATAGAAAGTATATTTCACTTTGTTCGTAGCTTTTTACTTTAAAATCCTATAAAAAGCGTCAAATATCGGAATATCAGTTGTTACCTGAAAGAAACCAATTCCTAATTTGCCGCATGTCTCCTGTATCTTGGCAGAATGATCATCAAGCATTCTTTGATAGACTGACCTTAGCCTTGGGCTTATATAAGTCCTTACCTTTTCTTTTGTTTCGCTGTCTTCTAGCTTAAAGTCGCCTTGCAGCCTTAAATCCTTCTCAACCTTGTCAAGCACCTGTATTATTTTTATTTCATGGTCTCCAAGAAGATACAAGGCTTCTCTTATCTCGTTTATGTCTATAAGAAAATCAGAGATTAGGATTAACAAGGATCTGCTTCCAACTAACTTTTTATACTGCCTTATTGACTCGTGTATTTGTGAATTCCCTGATGTCTTTACATCATTAAGGTGCTGCACCATCATAGCCAGCTGCGCCATCCCCCTTTTAGGCTGGAAAACATCAATCTTTTCAGAGAAGGTGGAAAACTGAAACCTTTCATTCTCTTTCATGGCAAGGTAAGCAAAACCCACTCCAACCATCGAAGCATAATCAAACTTGCTCAAAGGCCTTCCAAAATTCATAGAAGCGCTTGAATCAATAATGACATGCACTGTCAGGTTCCTCTCTTCCTCATAATTCTTGACATACAAATCATCTGTCCTTGCAAAAACCTTCCAGTCTATCAGTCTTGTATCATCACCAGGCACATACATTCTGTAGTCCTTGAAAACAAGGCCTCTTCCAACAGCAATTGACCTTCTTGGCCCGGAATAGGTGGATGTAACCCTTTTAGACACAACTAGATGAAACCTGTCCAACTGGTCTAAAAAATCAGTGTCAATCATTTTATTTTTTATTCACAAATCTTTAATTTGCCCTTATTTTGTTTTCCGGTTATCATGTATCGCCACAAGCCATCGCGTTCCATGAAGATACATTGAGATGTGTGCAAACAATGTTATTGGGATTATAAATAAAACATATTAATCTACGCAATATGGTGACCCCCATGATGCAATGTTTGGATGACTGCAATCCATATTCGTATTCATAATATATAATTCACCGAGATAAGATCCCCCATATACACCGTTATATACTGGAATTGAAGATAATTCTGCGTTGTTTTCCAAATCTAATCTCCAAAGCCAATCTGCATTTCCGATTGAATCGGGTAGAGATAAAATATTGTTAGAAGCAACATCTAAACGTCCCAAGTTTTGAATATTACCCATACTGTCCGGCAGCGACGTCAACTGGTTATTCCATGCAAGTAGAGTGGTTAAACCACTTAGGTTTCCAATTTCAGCAGGAATAAAAGTGAGCTGGTTGTCTTGAATATATATCTTTGTCAAACTGCCTAAATTTCCAATTTCGGGAGGAAGGGAGGTAATTTTGTTGTCGTTAAGATATAAACCATATAAATTAGTTAAATTTCCAATTTGAGAAGGGATGGAAGTGAGTTGATTGCTATAAAAACTTAAACTCAACAAACTGGTTAAATTTCCAATTTGAGAAGGGATGGAGGTAAGTAAGTTGTTGCCAAAATATATCTTTGTCAAACTGCCTAAACTCCCAATTTCTGTGGGGAGAGAGGTGAGTTGGTTGTTGTAAAGATATAATTCGTTTAAATTACTTAAACACTGTATACCGTCTATATTTAAAATTGAAGCACCAGCACAATCTAAAATACCAGCAAAAGCAAGCATATCAGCATCAGTAACATCAGCCCAGTTTTTTGCCAAAGTTCCCGCAATACAGCTTTGGAAATTAGGATCAATGATATAGTTCTTGCAGGGTGGATTTAGGGATTCTCCTGTTTCCAGGCCAGTATCACCAACTAAATCTATCAACTCGCCATGAACTTTATGCTCATATCCGGAACCTGACATGACCTTGTAGTAACTCAGAGCAACGAATAATTTTTCTTTTTCTCCAGGCACAAGATACGCCCCTTCAAAATTACAGATAACAGATACCTTTTTGGTATCCCCTGATGCCCATGGCTCTAATTCCGATTCTCCATCGATTGTTAGCGAACTGCATTCTACTTGGCCCTTGCTGGTGGTGATATTCAATGCAGTAACTTTAATGAGCTCCCCTACGTTATTTTTTATAATAAACTCAACCCCATTATTATGCATGTTATGGCTAAGGCATGAGAATTCAGAAGAAAATATGCACCTGCTCCCCATTAACTTCCCTGGGTCCAGGACTCCAAAATAGCCCAGGGCAACCAAAACAACTAGCAGAACAAGTATTGCCCAGCCGTATGTACTAAGAAATTCCAATGCTGCCTGGGATTTTTTATTAATCATCTTCCTCTTTTAATGAATTGGTTTTTTTATCATTTTTGTCTATCTTAAATTTAAAAATAAAATAAAAAACAAGTATCCTTATACTGCCTGTTTATTTTTTAACTGAATTGGGCTATCGGCGGCTTTTAATTACAAGGAACAGTTCCAGTTTTATTTTACCTTATCCAGTATATGCTTGATTGCATCGTCAGGCGACATGCCTTTCCTCTCTGCCTCGAAATTCAGGATTATTCTATGGCGTAAGATGGGGTATGCCATCTCATTTATATCATCATTGCTCACATGATTCCTGCCTTTTATCAGGGCCCTTGCTTTTGCAGCCAGTATTAAGCCAATGGATGCTCTCGGCGATGCCCCATAATGTATGACATCCTTGTTTGTTCTTGTGGCCAGGATTGCCTTTACTGCCCTATGCTTGATATCATTAGCTATTGGAACCTGCCTTGTAAGGCTTTGCAAACTTAACAGGTGATTCTTGTTTAATGCAGTTTTCAGCCTATGCTGGACAATCTGCGAAGAATACCTGTTTACAATCTCGACCTCTTCCTCAAACGAAGGATATCCAACCTTAATCTTCAGAAGGAACCTGTCTGCCTGCGCCTCAGGCAAAGGATATGTCCCTTCCTGCTCAATCGGGTTTTGTGTTGCTAAAACAAAAAAGGGCAGATCGAGCTGAAACGTATTGTTTCCAACGGTAACTTGCTTTTCCTGCATAGCCTCTAATAAAGCTGACTGGGTCTTTGGTGTTGCCCTGTTAATTTCGTCTGCTAAAACAATATTTGCGAATACTGGCCCTGGCTGGAACTTGAACTGCCTCTTGCCGGAAGTTTCCTCAATGATATATGTTCCTGTTATATCAGAGGGCATTAAATCAGGAGTGTTTTGTATTCTGCTGAACTTTAGGTCCATCAAGTCTGACAATGTTTTCACAGCTAATGTCTTCGCTAGTCCTGGATAGCCCTCCAGCAATGCATTACTGTCGCATAAGACAGAAACCAAAATCTGCTCTATAACCTCATTCTGACCTACAATAACCTTATTTACTTCCTTAAATAAAGCATCAAACACTGGCTTGTAATTCCTCATAATATACACCTCTTTGAATTAGTTTTTAATTGTTTTGTTATTTATATTATTTTCCTTTTTATCCTGTTATCTTTTTGAAGTATGTTTTAACCAGCTCCTGCTCCTCCACAGGGATATTCTCTTCAAAAACCTCTGATGATTCAATAAAAACATCGTCTGCAGTTATTTCATCAAACTGCCTCTCCTCAACCTCGCCTCCTTCCTTGACACTTACCCTGAAGTTAGCAGGCTTTATTTTTATGTTTAATTCCTGATTGCCCAGAACAGCAAGTTCCATATCGCCATAAATATCCTCTGTTAAATTCACATCAGTAAAGTCTGACGCAGAGCTTAGCCTGCTGAATGAGTTATCAATCAGGTCAGGAATCTCTTTCAGCAGATTCTCCATGTCCAGAAAACTCAAATGCATTGTCGAAATAAAAACAATAGTAAATGCAAGGATAATGCATACAAAAATCCTGTAAGATAAATTTTTCGGGTTCAAAAAGGATGAAATGCCCACTTTCTTCGCATCACGCATTACTTCTTCCTGGAGCTCGTTAACAACAGGATTCTCAAGATTGATATTGTCTGCAGCAGTCCTTAACTTTTCCCTTAAATCAGAATATTTGCTTTCAACAGCCATCATTTTATCTGAACCTATTTTCTTTGAAGAAGCTATCAAAAAATAAGCCGCAGCAGGAAAAACTGCAGAGATGGGGTAAAGATTGAACAAAGCAAGGAACAAATAAACAGCTAAAAAGATAAGAATTGTATTTACAGCAACATCAAATAACACCAGGCTGTCCAATACGCTGTTTATCTCTTTTATTAAATCCTTGAATTTCTTCATTTTTTATTTTGATTGTTTTTAGCTCAAATCTGTTTTGTAAAGGGTTTTTATATCAAGTGGTGTAAGGGCCTTGTCAAATATCATCACTTCGTCAATTAAGCCGTTGAATTCAAGAATTCCTGTAGGTCTCAGCGCACCAATAACTAGTCCTGAGTAGGATAAAGGTGTTCCTGTATCTCCAGATGCTCCTGATTGTATTCCGTTAATATAAATACTTCCTGTACCATTACTTAATCTGATTGCACAAACATGATACCATTGATTAACTAAAAGAGAATCTGTAGCAGAATATATAGCTACACCTCCACTATCACTTGTAAGCGCTAATCTATTCCCATTACTATAAGGTCCAAAAATAAATCCATCATTTCCAACAATTGCCTGCCAAGAATATAAAGTATTTGTGTTCATCCAAGCGCACACAGTAACAGTACCTGTCTCTACTGAATCCGTTGTTAATTCGATTATATCATCAATTCCATTAAATTGGTAGGCCTGCCCAAATTTTCCAGGCACTCCAGTCGGGCAGTTTGAGCATGATCCATCATTGTTCCCCATTTCATCACTTACGCCCATAGTTGGGTCTCCTTCAAATTTCCATCTGGATAGCAGTCCTCTTTTCCTGTCTAAAACAAACCCAACCACACCATCCTCTACCTTCGAAAGAAGCTGCCCAGAAATAACCTTGTTGAAGTTGGATTTAATATTTGTATAGTTTATAGTCAACCCTATTTTCTTTTTTTCCCCTTTAATGAAAGCGTAAGAATCAAAATCACAATAAAACTCAATGAGCTTAACTTTATCTGAACTGGACCAAATTTCCCCTATAGCTGCAGAATTACAATCAACTTGACTATTCCCTATCTCTGCCGAGACACCCTCAATCACAATCGGTTTCCCTAAATTGTTTTGCAGCCTTAGCTTTACCCCATTTTCAACTAGTTGATAACTCTCGCAATGTAACATTGAGCCAAATGTGCATCTATCTGGCATAAGTTTTGATATATCAAAAACACCCAAATATGACAAAGCACCCATAGCAATTAGTATAACAAGAATTGCCCATCCGTATGTAGTCAGGAATTCCAATGCTGCCTGAGATTTTTTATGGTTCATCTTATTGCCTCCTTTTTACAGGCTCCTGATTTTATTTTTATTCATTCTAAAGAACCACCCGTCATAGACGGGCGGGATTCAGCTTGGTGCTCCCCTCCAATCTTTTGACGGGCGGTTCTTAGTGCTCAGAAATTTTCCATAATCTCAGATGGAGATTGGCTTTCAGCCACCAGTTACAAACTGGTGGAAAATTTCTGACATTTTAAATTTGTTTTTTCATTGGTGCTTGCCGGTATTCTTTTTCTATCAACACGCTGAATTAGAGCCGCCTAAAGACGAGATAGTAGCGCATAAGGAATCTATATCATCCTTCAGGTTTTCTATCCTGCTCTTTTTAGTTGCCAGTTCTGACTGTGTCTGTGACAGCTGCGTTTCTGTCTGGCTTAATCTGGATTCTGTCTCTGACAAAGTGACTTTTGTATTTAGCAATTCCACCTGCAGCTTGGTTTTATCAGTCTCCAGCTGGTCTCTTTCAGTGCTCAAAACCCTGTACTGCTCATCCAATGCTTTTACATCCGTCTCTGCTTTTGTCCGTAATTGGTATGTCTCATTTAATTTAGTCTTTTCTGCGCTTAACTCAGTAGTTACCTCTTTTAGCTGGTCTAGTTTTGCATGGTACTCTTCAACAACATTTTTAAAATTTGTTTGGTAATAAACCGTAAATCCCGAAAACAAAAGCAGAGTTGCTATTATCATAAGCAGCAATCCCAGATTCACATCCTTTTTCATAAAAGCCATCTTGCATCACCTAATTATCTATTTTTTAATTTAATTTTTAATCATTGTTTTAAGTTTATTTTTAATCAATTTTAATTATTATTTTTTCATTGGCAATTTCATTTATTGAGTTTTTATTGATACCATTTTATTTTTATATGAATCTTTTACTTTCTGACAGCCTCCTTAGGAATATTTCTATTAAAAACAAGATGATTACTATCAAGGCAAAAGGCCATACAAAACTCGTGCTCTCAATCTTGATTCTCCTGGATTTTTCAATCACAAAATCAATTATGCCGTCTAAATCATCCCTTTCAAATACAGTTCCTCCGGTAGAATTGATTAGGCTTATAAATTGTTCATTAACACCCAGATTTTTATATTCAGTGTTGTAGTTAACAGCAACATCCGCTCCAAGGAAATTAAAAAAGCCCGTGCTTTCAGGCATGAATTCAGCGCTATAGGCATTCACATCTGTTTTGGCAAAAGATAATTTTTCATGCTTCGGCAGTTCTTTTGAGATAGCCTCTACATAAGTTGGCCTGCCAAGGGTTGTATCCCTTATCCTTACATCAAATTCCTTTTTCCTTCCAAGATTGCCGATTGCCCAGTTCACGCTCCTTGTGAGCAATTTTGAATTCTTTTTGTTTAAAAGCTCGCCAGCCCACTTCCCGCCATCATCTGTGGCTATTGAGACAATTCTTCCTAAGCCAAAATGCCATACAGCTGCAATCGGTATATTTTTGTTTGTTGTAACAAGCAGCCTTGCAGCTGTCTTTGGCACAACATAATTATAGCCGCTGACAACAGCATCCAGCTCAAGATTATATGTTACAAAATGAACAGTGTCTAAAACAAACAACTGGTTAAAGTATTCCTCATCCTCTTTATCCGGCTCTCCAAACAGGATTTTCAGGCTGTTCTGGGAATTTGCCGGGAAATACTGACCATTGCCTATAATAGCCATGTCAGATAAAAATTCCGTCTCCTGCCTTTCTTTTGCTCCAACGCCAACAACATAAGTCTTAATTGCCGCTGCAGAAGCCTTCCTTACCGCATTTTTCGCATTCAGCATCGGCCCTTTAAATAAGCCCCTGCCATCGGAAATAAGGATTATATTTTTTCCTCCGCTTACTTCCATCAGCATGTTGGTTGCCTGCTTAATGCCGCCTTCAATAGCAGACTGCCCCCCGCCTTGCAATCTGGATATCTTGTCAATCAATTCTTTTTTATTGTTTTTTAATGTAACAATATTTGAAACTACACCTACAAATGGTGTTTTAGGCGTTCCCACAACAACAATACCCACATTTAGTTTTTCATCCAGGCTGTGCAAAACACTTACCGCCAACGCTTTTATTACCTTATCATAGTCCCTCACTTCAATCTGCCCGTATTCATTGACAACCTGAGTGGTTGTTCCTGAGATATCTATCACAATAATAGCCTGCACATCACTCTTTTCACTTTCTTCTCCAGCCCCTGTCCTTACAGGCAGCAAAGGCTCTATATATTTGGCTTCTTTATAGCCTCCCCTGTCATAAGAATTCTGGCCTCCCACAACTACAAGGCCATTGCCATCATCAGCCACGTAATCCTCCAATAAATCTATTTTTGGCAGGATCTCATCTGCATGGATGTCATTTAAAACAACTGCCATATAGTTTGATAAGTCGTTTGGTATGCTCTTAACCGCAGTTACATCATACAACTTTTCAAATTCACTCAGCAAAGGAGAGCTTTTCCTTGTCACAAACAAAACAGAAGGCCTTTGCACTATCTTGACTGCCTTGTAATAGATATTATTCTGCTTGAAATGATCATTTCCACCAATATTCACCAGCTTAGCAGTGATCTTATGGAAAGTGCCCTCTGAAAAAAGATTTGTAAAAGGCACAGACTGGCTCCCCCTCCATTTATTAGAATAAATTATTTCGCCATCAAGATAAACCTCCAGGATATAAGACATTCTTTCTCCTGCATTGTTAACATTAACTATAAATTCCCCTTCAGTATCCTTTATCACTTCATAAGGCCCCTTAATTGTCACACCCACATCGCTTTTTAGAGGCTCTGAATTCAAAGTGCTCACTGTTGAGTTGATCGAAGATGCAAATAAGATTATATCTCCCAATAGCCTGCCCTTGTTACTATTGCCGTCTGTAATAACCAGTATATTTTCCCCTCCTTCGAGATTATTCAAAATTCCGTTGCCTATGGCAGAAGTTTCGTCTGAGCCTATAGCCCTCAGATCAACAGGCAGTTTCCCTTTTATCTTCTCGTATAATTCATTTCCAACATTTTTGTCAAACAGGTCAAATGAATTTGAGTCATCCATGAGTATTGTAAGGCGGGGGTTGCCTTTCACCAGCCTGCTTTCCAGGATAAAAGGCGATGAGATGGCAATGAGCAGCACTATAAATATCAAGGACCTTGTTATAAGCATAATGCTTCTTAATTTCTTTTTTTCCTTGTCAAAGTGCAGCTGCTCTTCCTTGTCCATAAACCTGACAAAGTCCTTTCTTATGATCCAGAATAACAAAAAGACTACAGGAATTATCAACAGGATCATATAAGAGTACCTAACACAATATTTGCTTAAGCAAAATACACTGCTTATGTCCGGTATTATTATCATATTTATTCCTCTTTACTGATTTTCATTTTCATGTTATTGATTATTTTTTAATTAATTGATAATTTTAATAATGGTTTATTTTTTATTGATTTAATCTATACATCACCCCTCATTTTAATGTAAAAAGTTTCTGCGCATAATATCAGGAACACAATCAAAAGCAAAAATGAGGCTATCCCGAAATTATGCTCTTTCCTCTCTTTCTCCAGGCTTACATCCTCGCTTGACTTTTTTTCAAGGCTTAAGGATGTTAAATCAGACTCCTTTTCGTCCAGCAGATTAACCGCTATTTTTTTGCCGTTAAACTCATAAATTCCTGCCTCATCCATTATCAGCTTTGAGGTTCTTAATGTGCCGGAAGGAGTCTTGACTTTCTGCTCAGTTACCGTCAGTATCCTGCCTGCTTGATAATTAAACTCAGCAATATTCTCTGTCTGCACCATGAAATTGACCAGGCTGTTCCAGAATATGGGATAAGAAGGCAGAGTTTTAAACTCGCTATAATCATCAAAGATCCCATAGTATGCTGCCTTGCCGCCACCTGTGCTCCCCAATACAATAAGTGGAATCTTATTTGATGTAGAAACAACAGCAATTGCATCTTCTCCTAATGATGTCCTGAAATATTTCCCGGTTGTTGTAAAGCAGATGTCTTTCTCAAACTGCTTTGTGAATTGGTTAAGGATATCAACACAGGCCCTCGAGGCTTCCACAACTTTACCGTTAAAATTTACAGGGGATGCTCCATGCATATTTATCCTGTCCAGATTATCCTGCGCTGTAACAATCAGCTTGCCTCCCCTCTCAACATAACTTGAGATATCAACAAAAGTTCCTGGCAGGATCCCGTTTCTCTCGCCAACATTGTTTATTTCGTGCACAATTATAATATCCTGCTTGTATGGCTCTATTTTCTGGCCATTCATATCTCCGCTTGTACAGATTGTAAGAACAGGCGGATTTACCACACATAAATTTATATCCCTTGGAGAATCCAAAGCCAGCTCCAGATTCGAGCTTTTTTTATTTGTAATTAACAGGACATCAATATGCTTTTTCAGAGGCGCGCTTATATAGGCTGTATTGTCCAGCTCAAAATTATCTTTTGGCTCTATTAGTATTTTGCTAACGCCAGTAGGAACATCATCAAATACAAAACTCTCAACAGACCTTGGCAGGATTTTTATGCTTCCTGAGGAGCTCAACTCCTTATTATCCTGCATTAATTTTAATGTAACCATCTCTTCCTTATCTTTAAAATTTTTGATATATGCCTTGATATTATGCTTTGCTATCTCCAGCTTTATAATGCCCATATTCTGCACTTTATTTGAAACATCAATAAAATCAACAACTATATCTTCAGTAGTTAATGTTTTCTTCACAACCATCAGGTCAGGCCCATCCACATTGCTAAAATCGCTTATGACAACAACCCTCCCGGGCCTCTCTCCCAGGATATCCTTGGCAAGCAGCATAGCATCACCCAAGTTAGTTGTTGTAGCCTTAGCCTTCAATTTTGATAAAATATCCATAGCAGTGTCTGTGCTTTCATCCTCCAGAACAATTAATGGTATATTCTCTGCAAGAATTAGGCTGTTTTTTCCGCTTAACGCTCCTTTGGCTTCCCTGATAGCCATGTCAAATCTCGACACTCTTTCTTTAGCCTGCATAGAAGCGCTTGCATCCAATACTATAACTGTATTCTCCAGTGTGACATCATAAGGCATCTTTATAAAAGGGGCAGCAACGCTCACAGACAGCAGCAATAAAGCCAGCAGCTGAAGAAAAAAGAGCAGATTATGCATTAGTTTTCTTAAAAGCGAGTATTTATTGGACGTTTTTCTGTTTTTTATCAAAAACATCAAAGAAGGTATGACCTTATCCTGCGGCCTGGGCTTTCTTAAGTACAGTATTATAAACGGGATTAAGCTCAATAAAGCCCACAATCCAATAATATTCTCAAACATCTTATTCCTCTTTTTTAATTAATTTTATTTTTGACTATTTTTCTTTTTCAGCATCGCCTCTAGGTCTTTCTGGCTCATCAGCTCCTTGACAATAACAAGGTGATCATCTATTTCATACCAGTAAACATCTGTGTTTAGATCTATCTTCAGGTCCTGCCTTGCCTCTAAAGGCAAAGTCAATTGCCCCTGCTTTGTCAGCTTCGCTTTCCCTATAAATTTTATGTTCATTTTTGATTATTAATATTAATAATTTTAAGTCTATTAATACATTCCTTAATATTAATAATATATAAATGTATCGAAAATGCTTCGCATTTTCGGACATGTCAAAAACCACCCATCACAGATGGGTAGTGTGCTTGTAGCATAGCTAACCTTATTCAGGTGGTTTTTGAGCATGCTCAGAAATTTTCCAGACTGTGAAAGCTGTTTGCTTTCAGCCACCAGTCAGAGACTGGATGGAAAATTTCTGACATTTATACTTGAAAATCTATGATTTTCATTGTATAAATCTTTCGGAGATGGTATAAAAAAGGCAATATTACAAATTTGAAGTAACCCCTGTAATGCCAAAATTTTATGGTTTCAGGGCTTCTAAAGGCAAATTACAAACGAAAGATTTATATAGGTCAGAGCATTATTTTTAGCCATAAAACATATCTAAATCTCGACGGGAAATTCACTAAAAAAGCTTGGGGATTTAGTTAAAAGCCTAAAATGACAGACAGCTACAAAGCAGAAGATATCCAAGTTTTAGGGGGATTAAGCGCAGTAAGAAAAAGGCCTGCGATGTATGTAGGTGACACTGGATTAAGAGGCCTTCACCATCTTGTTTATGAGGCAGTTGACAACAGCATAGACGAGGCAATGGCTGGCTTCTGCACCAAAATTTCAGTCATAATCCACAAAGACAATTCTGTAACAGTTATTGATAATGGCCGTGGCATCCCAGTTGATATACATCCAAAGTTCAACAAGCCTGCAGTTGAAATTGTAATGACCAAGCTTCATGCAGGCGGAAAATTTGACAAAAATGTCTATAAGGTTTCAGGCGGCCTGCATGGAGTAGGCATCTCGGTGGTGAATGCCCTGGCAAAAAGTTTAAGCGTAGAAATTAAAAGGAACAACAGGACTTATCATCAAAAGTACGGGCAGGGAAAACCCCTAACAGAACTCCAAACTGTAGGTGAATCAGATACTACGGGAACAAAAATAACATTTTTACCTGATGACGGGATATTTACAGAGACAGAATTCCATTTTGAGACTCTGTCTAGCAGGTTAAGGGAATTGGCATTCCTAAACAAGGGCATTGAAATTGATATCCTGGACGAGAGAACAGACAAAAAAAATGAATTCCTTTACAGCAGAGGAATTATAGAATTTGTTGAATACCTTAACAAGAACAAAACTCCGCTTCATGATCCAATATATTTTCGGAAAGAAAAAAACAGCGTAGAAGTGGAAATAGCGCTGCAGTATAATGATGGTTACCAGGAGAATCTTTTTACTTTTGCCAACAACATAAATACCGTTGAAGGAGGCTCTCACTTAAGCGGTTTTAAAACAGCACTAACAAGGAGCATGAATAATTATGCTGAAAAAAATAAACTGAATGATGAAAAATTATCCAGTGATGATGTTAGAGAGGGATTGTCAGCTGTTATCTCTGTTAAGGTTCCTGAGCCACAGTTCGAGGGCCAGACTAAAGCCAAGCTGGGCAACAGCGAAATCAAAGGCATAGTTGATTCAGTAGTCAGTGAAAGATTAAGCAGTTTCATGGAGGAAAATCCGGGCATTGCCAAAGCAATGGTTGGCAAATGCATAAATGCTTCCAAAGCAAGGGATGCAGCAAGAAAAGCCCGTGAACTCACGAGAAGGAAAGGCGCATTAAATCATAGCTCACTGCCGGGCAAGCTGGCTGACTGCTCTGAAAGAGACCCTGCTAAAGCAGAGCTTTACATAGTGGAAGGGGATTCAGCTGGCGGCAGCACAAAGCAAGGCCGGGATAGAAAGTTCCAGGCAGTACTGCCATTAAAAGGAAAAATACTGAATGTTGAAAAAGCCCGCCTTAGTAAAATATTTGCAAACAATGAAATAACAACAACAATGACTGCCATAGGCACAGGTATAGGCGAGGAGTTCAACATCAACAAGCTGAGATACCATAAAATAATAATTATGGCTGACGCGGATGTTGACGGCGCCCATATAAGGACATTGATTTTAACTTTCTTTTACCGCTATATGAAAGATTTGATTGAAGCAGGCAATATCTATATTGCCCAGCCTCCCCTCTATAAGGTTGTCAAGAACAAAAAAAGCCATTACATTTATGATGATGGAAAATTAAAAGAACTTTATGATGAGATTGGCCAGGATAAATGTAGCTTACAAAGGTACAAAGGCCTGGGAGAGATGAATCCCCAGCAGCTTTGGGAAACAACAATGGACCCTGATAATCGTATTCTGGTGCAGGTAACTTTAGAGGATGTAGTAGAGGCTGACAAGATATTCACAATCCTAATGGGCGACCAGGTAGAGCCTAGAAGGAAATTTATTGAAGAGCACGCAAAAGAGGTTGTTAACCTGGACGTTTAGTCATTCACGCCAAACCTGCTTTCTTCCTTGTCTCTGTAAACATCATAATGGTCTGAACAGACTTTTCTTCCATGCCAGTCTCTTGTTGCAGGCCTTGCGCACTTTGGTTCTTCGCATTCCATTCTGCAGTTGGATAAGAGTAGGGGATATTTAAAGTTTTCTTTGGAATCTTTTCTTTTGCTATATCTTCCAAAATCCACAAACTTTATATAAAACGTATCTAAAGTTTAATTAAATAAAAAAATGGTGATGATTGATGGAAATTTCTGTAATAGCTTCAGGGAGTAATGGAAACTGCTGCTTAATAGAAGACAAATCTGCTTCAATATTAGTAGATGCCGGGAAGAGCGGCAGGGAAATTGCGTATCGTATGGAGAAATTAGGGAAAAGTTTAGAGGATTTAGATGCCGTTATCTTAACACATTCCCACCATGACCATATCGCAGGAGCTGGAGTCCTATCAAGAAGGTATAATATTCCACTGTATATGGCAAAAGATGTTTTATCTGGAGCAAAATTCAAGCTTGGGCAAATAAAAAGAAAAACTTTTTCTGTAAATAAGGAGTTTAAGATAGGCGCTCTTAAGATAAAGCCAATACCTACTTCCCATAATGTCGGTTCTTATGGTTTTATTATTGGCAAATTTGGTATTTTTACAGATACAGGGGTTGTTACAAAACAGATGGAATTGGAAATCCCTAAGCTGAACAGCATACTTCTCGAGAGTAACCACGACATTGACATGCTCATCAATGGGTCTTATCCGGCTTTCTTAAAACAATGGATTTTGTCTGAGAAAGGCCATTTAAGCAATATAGATGCAAGTTCTCTGGTGCAGGAAAAAGGAAAAAACCTTTCTTTGGTTTTGCTGGGCCACCTTTCCGGGAATAACAATACTCCAAAAGCTGCAGGAGAGACTTTCGAGAGTTTAGTTAAAAGAAAAATGGAATATGCCGTTTGTTCCAGAGACAGGGCAAGTGGAAACTGGGAGGTTTAAATGTATGAATTCAACCCTGATGGCAGCATTAAACTTCCTGATCATGTTGTAAAGAAAAAAGAAAAAGAAGGACACAGACTGCAAAATCAGATGTGCATTCTTATCAAAAGAGAAGTTGTTAACGACAAAAGTCCTAAGAAATGCATGCTGCATATAAAACTTTCAGAGAGATTTACAGATAATCGGTTTATTGATACTGTTTTTAAATATTTTAATGATAGTTCAGAAGTTCCTTCTAAATTGATGAAATTGAATGATAAAGAGTTTGATGTGGAGATAGGTACTTGTTTTTCAAGGTGTCGGGATTGTAATTCTTTAGTCAGCCGATACAGGGATCATCTGGATGGTGACGTTATAGATAATAAAGGCAGCTGCACATTTAAAGGATTCGATAGGGAATTTTGTTATGAAGATTATTTTGATTAATAAACAACCTTTTTAAACAACTGCTTCTATTTAACTATTATGAAGAAAGGATTTTGGACTGTGGTGAAGGATATAATAAGGAAAGCAGATATAGTGCTTGAAGTACTGGATGCGCGCCTTCCAGAGCTGACAAGAATAAGGAAGATGGAGAAGATTGCTTCTATCTGCAAAAAGCCAGTGATACTTGTAATAAACAAGGCAGATATTGTTTCTGGGGCTGCGCTTAAAAAGTTAAAGAAACAGTATAAGGATTCCAATTCGATCATAATTTCAACCAAGCTGTCAAAAGGAATAAATATGCTGGTTAAAAAAATCAAAGATGAAACAAAAACTGGAAATACAATAGTGGCAGTTATTGGTTACCCTAATACAGGAAAAAGTTCTTTGATAAACCAACTTTCCCTTGGTGGAAAAGCGCGTACGAGTTCTGAATCAGGATTCACCAAGGGCTTGCAGTTAATAGCTGGAAAAAACAATCTTAGGTTATTTGACACTCCAGGGGTTGTTCCTTTCTCTGACAGGGATGAATTAAGATTAGGTTTGGTTTCCAGCATAAGCCCATCTAAGCTAAAAGACCCTGATATGGTTGCAGTTAAATTGTTGAAAATCTTTATGATGGCTAATCCTTCTGCGCTTGAAGAAGCCTATGGTATAGATGGAAAACTAAGCCCTGATGAATTCCTGACAGAATTCGGCAAAAAAAGAAATATGCTGATAAAAGGAGGGATTGTCGATGAAAGAAGAGCTGCTATTCAATTGCTGATTGATTGGCACAAAGGGAAGATAAAGGTTTAGAAAACGCCGCGGCCCGGATTTGAACCGAGAAAGGCGTAAGCCAACTCGCTATCTTGTTTATTAATTCGAGGCGAGCGGAGTTTTCTGTAGCGAGCCTGTTTGGCTCGGCATATACCAGATTGTCCCACCGCGGCATTTAGTCAATAGATTTAAAGCAATCTTCAGAAGTATTTATTCTTTTTGCTTAAATTTGGGTATATTTAAATAATAATGCAATTTATCCAAATCTTAGATGAAAAAAGCAATTGTAATTGGAGCCACTTCAGGCATTGGAAAAGAATTGTCAAGAGTTCTGGCAAAAAACAATTACATTGTAGGGTTAGTCGGCAGAAGAGCTGAATTGTTATCAGAACTTCAAAAAGAAATTAAATCAAAGACTTTTACTAAAAGGATAGATATTTCAAAAACAGAAAAAGCCATAACTCTTCTTAACGAACTGATAAATGAAATGAGGGGCGTCGGTGTAATTATTATCGGCTCGGCTGTTTTATACTCAAATCATAAGCTCAACTGGAATCATGACAAGGAAACTATTGATGTTAATGTTGCAGGTTTTGTTGCTATGGCAAATGCGGCTGCTGAATATTTTATTAAACAAGGTCATGGCCATATCGTCGGGATATCTTCTGTTGCCAGCTTTAAATCCAGCAGAAAATCAACAGCTTACTGCGCATCCAAGGCATTTATTTCAAATTACATGAAAGGGTTGAGGGAAAAGCTGAAAAAATTGAGAGTTAATGTTCACGTAACTGAAATACTTCCCGGATTTGTCACCACACCAATGACCAGCTATAAAAAAAGAAAATTTTTGGTTATGACTCCACAAACAGCTGCAAACTATATTTTCAATGCTATTAAGCGAAAAAAGAAAAAAGCTTACATTACAAGAAGGTGGTTTTTTGTTGTTTTACTCCTGAGAATTCTGCCGGATTTTATTAAAGGGAAAATATGAAATGCTCCCAACGGGATTCGAACCCGTGTTGAAGGCTTATTCTACAATATTGTTCGAGAAGCCCACGTGCTTGGCCGGACTACACTATAGGAGCGTAAGTTTGAGAATAATAGACTTATTTATAAAGTTTTATTATGTTTATACGCTTCTTTATGGTGTTTTAACCGCCAAAAATAAATTATGTTTTTATCTTTATAAACTTTAAACAATAAAACAAAGCTTTTGTCAATATGAACTCTTTTATATTCATTTAGATCATATTTGCAATTTTTATATCTGTCTATCGATTTAGAATCAGAATTTATTATTTCTTTAATTTTTTTGTTTAATATGTTTAATCTAACTTTATCTTTTTTTGAAAGTTTTCTCATTAAAACCTTCAGATCGGCTGAAATGTCAAAATCAAACATTTTCTGCAAATTTAGCTTTCAATGCCGCATAGCTTATCCAGCTCTTTTATTGTCATTTTTCTCTTGAATTTATGCTCTTTTTCCCATTTCTCACAATCTTTTATCATCTCATTAACAACCTCATCTTTAACCTCTCTCTCCACAAATTCTTCCCCAAACATATCAGCAAATTTATCAAGAGCTCGTGCTTTATCCTTTAAACCAAATTTCTCCTTTATAACACCGAGTACCCTATTTGTGTACTCGTTAACAGTTATGCTCATTGAAGTCATTTTAAATCACCTTAAGTCATTTTATATGATATAGAATGATATTTAACTATATAAACCTTTTGTTTTTAGCTGGTTAATCTACTTAGGTATTAAGAATGAAACGCCGGGACTGAAAGTGATACGTTTCGTATTAATCCCATTGTCTTATTAACGTTTCTTTTCAGAACTCTATAAAAACTTTGCTAAGTACTTTACTACCAAGAAGGGGGTTTACGACCAAAGCCATTTAACCACTATAATTTATATACAACAAACTTATTCTGCTCAATAATATGAAAAAACTAATAATTTTTACATTTATATTTATCCTATCAATAAACTTAGTTTCCCCTCAAAATTATCCGAAATTAAGTAATTTTGTAACTGATAATGCTGATATTATCGATGATGTATCAGAAGCACAATTAAATTCTTTGGCGCAGCAAATAGAACAGACAACAACTGTGGAACTTGCTATTGTAACAGTAAATTCATTAGAAAACTTAGATATTGAAACATATGCTGTTGAGTTGTTCGAAAAAGCAGGTATTGGTAAAAAAGATATAGATAATGGCTTATTAATCTTAATAGCTCAGAATGAAAGAATATACCGCATAGAAGTAGGTTTTGGTTTAGAAGGAACTATTACTGATCTTGATTCAAGGCAGATAGGAGTAAAGGCTTTAGAACCATTCTTTAAAAATGGAGAATTTGGGCAAGGTTTAATAGAAGCCACTTTAATCCTCAATGAATTTGTTACAGATAATGAAGAAGTAGTTTCTAAGTTCAGAGCAACTTACAGAAACAAAAGGTCCAGTTTTGGTTATAGTAACTTAATGTACCTTATCTTCTTCCTTTTATTCATCTCTTCTTCAATTGGAGGGGGAGTATATGGCAGAAATAAAAGAAGAAGGATGGGCTTTATGCCTCTTATGTTCCTGGGCTTTGGCGGTGGTTTTAACCGTGGAGGTCTGGGAGGTAGCTTAGGAGGTTTTGGCGGAGGATTTTCCGGTGGAGGAGGATTTTCCGGATCATTTTAATGGAGGTTAAAATGTATGAAAATTTAATAAATGAATGCAAAGAAAAATTAAATGATAATTTAGTATCAATTATAAAATATGGAACAGAAGGAGAGCCTAACAATATACTTATAGTAACTAAACAGCTAACTTTTAGCGATCTTAACAAATTAAAACCTATTATTTTAACTTTCTCAAAAAAATCAAAAGTAGTGCCAATATTATTCACAGAATCTGGATTAAAGGGCAGCAACGATGTTTTCCCATTGGAAATCCTGGATATGATGTATCCGCATGAACTATTGCATGGGATTGATGTATTAAATAATGTAGAATTAGATAAAAAGCATGTCAGAACACAAATAGAATTTGAGTTGAGGTCTAAACTAATTCATTTAAGGGAAAATTACATGGGAATAAAAAACCCGAAAGACCTAAAGCTATTGCTCAAATCTGCAGTGCCAACCTTGATGCCGTTATTATACGGTTTGCTTTTCATGAAAAATATTAATATCCCAAGTGACTTGTACTCATTATATTCGAGCGTAGAGAAAAGCTATGACGCCGATATGGGAATTTTTCGAAAAATACGGGAAGATGCAATGGGAAAACGGGATTTAACAATATTAATCAGTGAATTGATAAATTTATTAGAAAGGTTAATAAATATCGTAGATAAAATGGAGTTTTAAGCGTGAAATATTATGGTCAAAAACTTAAGTACTGGTATGAAAGTTTTGATAGGAATAGGTGTTTTTCTATTAATTATAGTTCTATGGTTTGTTGGTTCTTATAATGGCCTGATTAAATCCTCTGCTGAAGTTGAGGAAAGCTGGGCAAATGTTGAAACGCAATATCAAAGGCGTGCGGATTTAATACCTAACTTGGTTGAATCGGTCCAAGGCGCAGTTAAATTCGAAAAAGAAACACAAACTGAGATAGCAGTATTAAGAACAAGCGCTATTGCTGCAAGAGAGGCACTAAAAAGTGCAAAAACCCAGCAAGAGACGCTTGCCGCAATGAACCAGATTGATTCCGCAGCTTCAACATTTTCTGGCCTAAACATAAATGTTGAAAACTACCCTCAGCTTAAAGCAACTGAAAACTTTTTGAACTTGCAAGCCCAGCTTGAAGGAACAGAAAACAGGGTTGCAGTTTCAAGGAACAGATACAACGACAAAGTAAAAGTTTTCAATGTAAAAATAAGGAAAATTCCTACAGTAATAATTGCAAACATGTTTGGGTATGAAAAACAGCCTTTCTTTGAATCCCAGCCAGGAACTGAAAATGTTCCTAAAGTTGATTTTGGTTAATTTATTTATGCCTATAAACGAATTTTCCTACTCTTCCATGTGTTTTGGTGCGTAGCGTATTCTTTTTGAATTTAATTTGCCGCTCTGCCTTAATTTCATTATGCTAACGCAAACAGAGCCGTAAGATGCTTAAGCTTATCAGCTATCTGCCTTGACGGTCACAAGATATCATTGAGCATTGGTTAGTAAATAATCCTATAGAAACAAATACCAGAGCTAAAGCATAATGGACTATTATCATTTTCCTGTTTCTTGCTTTAGTTGATGTTCTCCACATTTTATTTATTAAAGGTCAACCTTTGATATTTTTTAAGATATGATTCCAATTCTTCTTTTAAATCATCCTTTTTAGATACAATCTTAATCTTATCATATTTAAACCTTAAGACTCCCGGCTTATTAAGCAATTCTATGAACCATTCAATCGTATTTTTTTTCTTTGAATCAATAAATTTCTGGAATTTTTCCGCTGAAAATCCGCCCGCTTTTGTTCGTCGTACCTCACGCTCATTATTTAACACAATACGTTTCTTTCCATGCAGCCATTCAATGACTAGTAACCTCTTAATATCTGCTTCAACATATAATAGATTTTCATACTTAAGAATTGTATTTCTATCAAACTTCATATTACGGGTTTGTCTCTTTATTATTTCTTCTTTAATGTTTGTTTTCTCTTTCTTCTTTTGTAATTTTATCCTTAATTTTTCTGCTTTTCTTTTGGATTTTTCCTGCTCTTTTCTCTTTTGCTTTTTCAAATCTTCCAGCAGCTGCTTATCAGCTATATAATTCTGGATTCTTTTATGTTTAGCTTGAACTATCTTTTCTTGTTCACGCTGTTTATTTTCCTGCCCGCGTTTTTTGTTCTGTTCTTCAATATCTCTTTCCTGCACTATAGCAACACATTTAGTGCAATAAAAATCCCCATTATACAATTTGGATTTAAAGAAAATTAGTTTACCGCATCGTTTGCACTTTTTAATCATAACCAACCCCTAATTAGCCATTTTCAGAACTCTATAAAAACTTTGCTTTAAAAATACTTCTAATAGGATTAATACCAAAGGTTAAAGTCCCTCAGGATATCTCAAAAAAAGTTCTTTTTCTGGAAGGTAAATTGAAAAATGACGCCGGGACTGGGCATATGCCCTTTGTGTGACTTGTTTGAAATTCTGATAATCCTCCTATTTTATTTTATTACAATATACTTTTTCCATTTATCTAAAGACTTTTTTAAAACATCGCTCTTCTTTGAATCAATCAAAGAACCATCAATCAGATCCACAAATTTTTCTTTTGACTTTTTCATAAAGATGTTAAGGAGAATTGAAACTCTTAGGTAATTAAGAACCTTTTCACTTAGATTTTCCAATGAGCCATGATTAGATTCCAACCTTTTTTTTCTTTTTGTTGAAATAGAACTACCATGTGCATATATACTTCTAATATCATAAGCATCTCTAATTTCTACCTTTATTTTAGCTACATCAAACCCAAAAAATCCAAGAAACTTACTCGCCCTCATTCGTAATTTATAACCTACTTCAATTGTGTCAGAGAGAAAAAGAGCCTCTAGACCCATAATAGCATAAGAAATTCTTTTTTCAATTGGTTCATTTTTTAAAACAGCTTCTGAATAGAAGTTATTAGCTATGGAGATGCTGTTTACTTTACCAGTTCCAAATTCATAAAGGCTTTTCGGAAAGTGTTCATTCATTACTCTAAAGAAAGCGTTCAATTTTTTAATTTCGTTTTTTTTGACGTAAGACCATATAAAAGGATTATGAGGATTGGTATCTGTGGTTCTCCCAATAAGCATAGGGAAGATAGAGTCTGAATCCATTTCATGCGCAATACATTTAACTCCTCCAACTTTGAATAATCTTAGGATGGTGGTTACTTTAGAGATAGCATCACTCAATTTTCTCAAAGTCCCACTTTTAAAATCATCATCTTTTTTTCTAATATCCTCGGGAGGTAGTTTAACATGAATTCTGATTGAAGGCCGTTTTTGATTCCATTCAGAATGAAATGACCAATGCTCTAATTCTGTCTCTAAATCTGTTTTACAAATTCTTCTTAGTGTAATCTCAGAATTTATTTTAATCTCATGTGGTTGGATAGCCATCCCAGAAATATCAGCAATACCCCAAAAACGAGATTCATTTTTTATATCCTTTATTGCAAAATCTATTAGCGTTTTTACAATCTTTTTACCTAAAGTTTTCTCCAAACAATGATTGGCTATTTTTTCAGCAAACGAGTCTACTTTCATCTGATTTAGATAGGGCTTTAAAACTTTGAGATTTTTTTTATATTCTTTAGAACCTTTTGTAATGTCGGCAATTTCTTTAGTAGCGGAATACCACTCTTTTTTTTCTATGACTTGCGTAGTTGAATGGAGATCAATTCCCAACTTAGAATACTTAAATTTCTTTACCTTAGTTCGATAGTACAGACTTCTATCAGATTTAAAGCTATCAACTTTACTTTTATCTCGATAAATATCTCTAATTAAATAACTTATTTTAGCTAAAGAATTTCTAATTTTTTCAATTTCCTCAAAACTAAATCTTTTCATTTGAGTCAATCCTTAAGCAGACTTTTTATATTTCTCATAGTTCCAAAAACTGCAAAAGTGACAATAGATAACAAAGTTACGATTAAAGCTAATTTTTTTTCTTTTCTTTCTCGATATTCTTCCATACTTAAAATATTAAGATTAATGTTTATCCAATGAGTGGCAATATCATTGTAACCCATAGTTTCATTTGCCAAGCCTAAAGATACATACATTGAATAAGATTCATAATTATCTAATTTTGTTTTAAACGAAATCGCATATTTATTATCGGGATGAACTCTATCTGCAATTGGCTCTTCACTTCCATTAAGAATGTTTTTCCGAACAAATAACATTGTTGTTGTGTATGAAGAATTAAGTTTATAGAACATATTTATAGTACAATATATCATATCATTAAATATAAACTCTGTTTTGCCACTACCGCTTACACAAGTCAACGTAGGGGTTTTATTTAAAGAAGAAGCTACAATCTTTTGTACAATTTCCCCCTCATGAGGTATAAGTTTTAAATCTTCTATGGGTAGAGCTCTGCCATAATGTGCAGTCAAAAAATAATAACCATAAAATGTAAAGAGGAAACTTAGATATAGTGCTATCATAAAATAAACGTTAAATTTTTTAAGAAACTTATCCAACTTAGATTCTTTTCTAAGTTTTCCTATACTATATTTAAATACAGCAATTATTAAAAATAAGAGGGTAAGATTATAAAAGAAAATTGAATTAAAATTAGTAGAAAATCCTAAAGCTGTTAAAAAATAATTAAAACTATTAATAAAATACCTCGAGAGGAAAAAAATCAACGATAAAATAATCACTGAATAAAGTACTATTAAAGCTCTATCCAGTAAATAAGGGAGGATAGTATTTTTTTTAACATTTTTATTTGTCTTCATTTTATCTTAGGGGTCATTACAAAGATTATCACACCAATAAATAACATTGCTCCGCTAGTGATCATGTAATAATCCGCTCCATCCCCTCCAGTTATTTTTACACTTAAAAACATATATAAAACTAATCCCCCTGTTATGCCGGCAAAGATATTATACATAAACTTACCTGCTAATTGAGGGTTTCTTTTCATTGCGTGAGCAAAGAACAGTATACCTATAAGAAAAACTAATGTTGCCACAACAAATGCAAAAATATCGCCTAATATAATGTCTAGGTTCATATACTAAGAGGACAAGATAAGATACTTAAATAACTTTCTTCAAAATCTCTTTCCCAATTGCACTTAAAGAATAAACCTTGCCTTTTTTTTGTTAGGTGTAATAGTTTGTAGCTACAAATGGGGTACGGAATTCCAGCCTTTCAGCTTTAAATATAGCTTGATTTCATCATCAGTAAAGTTATTTAATCTGCACTTTTTTATAAATTTATCAGCAGCTTCCTTGGTTTTTATAGACGAAAAAGGAGTGCTTAAATTATTATTCCAGCAATCCGGCAAAGGCTGGTTAAACAATATTGAATCAAAAGAGCCAACATCATTGGAAGCAATAAAAAGAGTTTCTGTAATTTCCCTATGCCTCATCTTATCAATAAAAACATTTCTAACACTATCCCTCTCAGTATCAAACTGAAATAAAGAAAGAGGCTTGAAAATCATAATGTCTGCCAGTCTTTCTAAACTTTTATCCTCTAGAGCTGAATTAGGGCAGATATAAAGAATTGTAACATCCCTATGCCTTAAAACTGTTAATTTTTTTGTAAGAAACTGGGAAGGGTCTTTTTTAAAATCCCTCGAACTATGAAAAATAGCGGATTCATCAACCATGACAAAAGAACCATCAGGAACAGCAGAAATATCCTTGACATAATGACACCATTTAGGAAGATAATCATTTGGCAAACCCGAATAATAAACAGGCCTGAATTCCTTAACCTTTTCAGCAAACCAAAAAGCACAAGCAGTTTTTCCGCCTCCTCTCTTGCCAACCAATAAACAAATTTTAGATTTACCGCCTGTAAAATGATTTAAAACAGAAACAATCTTTTTTTTATCAGTAGTATGAAAATCATTAACAACAATATAAGCCAATTTAGGATAACGCCAAGCCCATTGGAGAATATCTTTATGATCTTGCAGATGATAATTTCTGTCGAGCCAACGCTGTGTCCTATTATCATGTATCCTAAAAAGCCAATGTCTACAATAAGAATCTCCTAAAATTTTATTTCTCATTTTTAATCATCATCTACTTTTATTTTCATTTTTTTCGAAAAGTGTTTGTTAACAAGTGCATGAGGGAACTCGTTGCTTCGCTCCCTGCTCCATAGGGTTAGGCAACATTTTTTGCTCTGAGCAAAAAAGTCCCCTTGGAACATCAGCATAAAGCCGATAGTGAATTTGAGCCACTCCTTACGTCGCTTTCCCTCAAATTCAAACAAAAAGAGAGCCATTGCTTAAGATTTGGTGGTGGGTTGTAATGGGATGGCAAACAATAATGTACATAGTTTTACCATGGATATGTCAATCGAATCCCTATCACAAAATTGTGGTTTTCTGTCACTTTTTTTAGCCTCTATTTTGTTTCTCTTAGACGACAAACAGATTTATTTTAATAGAGGTGTGTTTCGCAACTTGTCCTACCTCACACTTATATTATAACTGCTAACGCAATGGAAAAGCCATGCTACGCAGTGCTTCGCACTTGCTCCGCATGGCATGAAACGTTTTGCCCTAGCTTTCCAATGTAATTATAAACATAATAATGATTGTAGATGCTCAAGAGGGCTTGATACGGTTGAATTAAGACAATGTTCTTGCCATGCCCCCTTACCACTCCATCTTGTCTTAATCGCTTAACCCTGGAATAGATTGTATTCTGGGACATTTTAGAATAAGGGTCAACCTTTGATTTGCCATTAATGATTGAATGGGTAAAGGTTATTCGATTCAAGAACTCTGCATTCTTCACCACAAAATTGAATTTTTCTGTCACGTCTCCCGTAGTGCCTAATTCATCAAAAGCGATTTTATGATAATTGATAACAACCTTTTCTTTAGTAACCTGATCATAAAATATTGTATCTTTAAATGAAGTAGTCTGCATATCTAAAAGCGTGTTAAGATAATCTGAAATGACTTTATCATTATTCAGCTTGATCTTGTAAATATTATTTTCTTTAAAGATTGCCTTGATTGATTTTTTAGGAAACTCTAACTCAAATCTGATAACATTATTAAGAAAACTTAATGCTTCCCCAAAATCTTGGTCTAATAATTCGCTTTCTTGACTATAAACATCAATAGCCTCAAATCTTTCCAAAGCTGTAACATCGTCATAAGATTTTAGTAAAAAATAATGATTTCCTGCTTTCCTCTTTTTGTAATATCTGAAAACCGTATCTTTCTGTTTGTCGTAAAACCTTATCTTCGGAATGTTCCTGTTTATGATTTGTAAGTTTTTATTAAAAGGATAGAAAAAAACTGTTTCATCCTCAATAACCATAACCTTATAATCCTCATTCTTTAGGTTTTTCACAACGTCAAAGAAAAGGTTTTTTGAATAACTATCTCCAAAATGAATATCACAAGTGACAGAAATATTAACAAATGCGACCTCTTTGCTTTTTCTATACTCAAGAAATAAATCTTTTCTTAATAAATCTATTAATTTTCGGTCATATTCTTTACTCAACAAAAACCCTTTGCTGTCCTTCAAATCATTCCATTTTTCATCCAGGTAATACAAAAAGGATTCAAAAGATTCTAAATAATTATTAATTATTTCCTCGATAAAGAGCTGCAAATCCTCAAAGTCTGACCTATGCTTAATATAATTAAATCCTGACCTATTTTTAAACTCAATATAATTAAAATTGATGTAAACAGAAAAAGGGATTCTTCTTGTTTGTGTTATCTGATAATAAGGAAAATAAAATTCTGATTTATATTTATGCGTTAAGTGAATTACTTTGTCTGCGACAGTTTCCATATACTTAGAAAAATGATAAAGAAGTTTACTAAAGGCTACCTGGTTAGATTGAAATTCTGTTAATCCCCTAAACCAGTGTTTATAATTTCTAGGAAGAAGTTGCACACTGCTTTTATCGTTGCTAATGTAAATTTGCTTTGCTAATTCTTGCTTAATTAGAATCACCTTTAAACTTTGTTTGCTCGAAGAATAAATCCTCGATTTCTTTGTGATCTTCTTGATTTATCATTTTTAAAAAGAAGATCAGGCTTCTTGCCTGACCTTCCCAACACTTTTAAATCCATCAAAACAGGGGTTGTTTTGATTTGGCTATCTTGTTATCAACATGATTCTCATCAAAAATATCTTCATCTCTAATCCGATAAATGATGAACTCTGATTTGTTTCCTTTAGATTGGAGAGCAAATAAACGAAGTTTAGCTGTACCTTTCAACTTATCAATCAATATGTTTATCTTTGGCTGACCTGAATGTTTTGTTTGTTCAAGCCAGAGCATTCCAACCTTTCTACTGATTAGAGGTTTTTGATTACGAAAAACAAAATCTTGTTCAGTCACTTGGAAAACCTCTTTTGATTAAATAATCCCAATAGCTTTGGAAATCTATCATTATGCAATGCCTCATATAGTCTTCATAATAGTTTATTCTTCAACGTGGTGGTATTGTTGTAACTTATTATCCCAATAAACCCTATCACCACCTTCAGTTGTGGAGAGATATTTGTATCTAGATGGGTTAGTGGAATGTGTTTTTTGCTGCCCAAAAGAATCTACACTTTTAGCAGTTCTTGCTCTGCTTCTATCACTCCTCATTCCACGACTGCTTCCACTCGATAATTTGCTCATGCGGGTATAAGCTGATGTTTTTGAATGACCTCTAGACATCAACTTTGCCATTCCACGCTTAAACCCTCTTCTCGACATTCCCATTTTTAGTACCTCCTCCTATTTTTTTAATATATCATGGAGCTGTAGCTCCCCCCTCTCTTGATTCTTGAATCAAGTCTTCTATGAATCTAACACACTTTAAATCTGAAAATTTAGAATCCTCTTTCTTTGTTTCAGTTTTCATTTGATAAACCTCTTTTGATGAAAACCCTTACTAGATTAGAAACAGATCTCGTTTGCTCTTCTGCTTTTTCTTTTAAAATAGCACCCAATTCTTCTGGAATTTTTAAGTGAATATGTTTCATTTGAGCATACACCATCATATATATTGGTAAAAGCAATATTTAAGCTTTGTTCGTACAAATGTCGGACAAAGGTGTATTACACACCCCTTAATGGGGAAAACTGATATATAAGGTTTGTATTAACAAATGTAACACACCACTATGTATAAGGGTGAATGTAGTTTATATAGTTTGTAGCTACAAATGTGCCACAAATACTTACATCACTATGTATAGTGGTGGAACTGATATATAAAGTTTGTAATGACAATCACATTACAGAATTAAGCTCTGCTCAACGAAAAAAGAGATATTGTTTGAAGAATTTGGGTAGTTAGTGGCGGAAAGTATTTAAAGAAAGAACTTATTATTAAATAAGATTGGAATGGAATTAAAAGAATTTATTGAAGAAACCTTAATCAATGTTGTTGAAGGAGTAGATTCAGCAAATAAAAAAACAAATCGATTTAAGCTAATTGGAGATATCGATAAAGAATTCAGTAATAGTAAAAAAGGCACATATATTGATTTTGATGTATCTTTAATTGCAAAGGAATCAACAGAAGCCGGTAAAAAAGGCGGAATTGCCGTAGCATTAGCAAATGTGATGGCTGGAAAATCGAAAGAAACTAAACAAACTGAGTCTAATGCTAACACCCATAGGATAAAATTTAAAATTTTTGTTTCTACTCAGGAATATGCCGAACCTTAGAATATATTATAAGTTTAGCAAAGAAATGGTTGAATAAATATAAAAAATGACAATAACGGCTAACCTAATCAGGGCTGGACCTATAGAAATAAACCATCCAACTACTGATGAAAGAATTATTTTATTGATGATTTTATTAGTTGTTACCCTCAACATATATTTTAAATATTTATTTAAAAAAAATAAAAATGTGGAATCTAAACTTTGAAGATATAGATAAATTTCATATCAGTTTGGGAGCAGGATTGTTACTAGGGGCGTTTCTCCTGTTTTTGTTTAATAGCTGGCAGATATATGATGAAACTTCTTCTCTAAGATATGAATGGTATTCAGAAAATCATAGATTTCTCCAAGAAGAGACAGAAAAAGAATTAATAGATTTATTTAAAAAAGATTTTGATACTAAATTAGGTTCATTGCGTGATTTAGCTAATAGAATCGGAATAATGATTATAGTATTAACAAGTGCTGGCGGAGCACTTTTTTTGATGGGGTATTATAGATACCTCATGAGATATGTCAAAAAACCAAAAAGAAGAAAAAAACATTAGACAGTAGGATTTCTCCAGGATCCTTGCTACAGCTAATCAAGACCTGAAAAGTTTTTAGACGACAAGATTTTTTTGTTTTTAATCAAAAATGACCTTATTGATTTTTGTTAGGCAATGAAAAAGGAAAATATTTAAAGAATGAACAAACCCTTAGAAAATGGAGGTCGACACAAATGGAAGATAATAAATTTAAAACTGATACAAAAAACGCAGGAGAATTAACAAAAAAAGCAATTCAAGAATTAGTGGATGAGGGGCAATTAGAAAAAAAGGAAGAGGATTATTTTTGGACAAAAAAAGGTATGATAGAAAATCAAAAACATGGTCTTAGAACCCATGACATTTTTGCACGCATATCCGAAAAAAATGAAAAAATCTAAGAAGAAATAATCCATCTCTTGTTGAGGGTCAGGGTTTTTTAATCCTAACAAGAATATCTATCAAATCATAATCTAACTTTCGTTAGACCTGATTCTCTACCCCTTGTTGTTCTTCTGTTATGTAAGAATCTTTTATTTTTCGATAACACTCCCTTTTTTGCTCTAATATTTTACTTGTATTTTTTTTATAACATTCTCTGCGTCGTTTATTGATTTCATCTCTATTTTTGTGATAATGCTCTCTCATTTTCCCCGATAACTTTTCTCTATTTTCCCTATAATAGTTTCTTAAATAAGGGATTCTCTTTTTAGAAAGTCTTTCTTTATGCTTAAACCAGTAACGAGAATTTTTTTCAGAGATTTCCTTTTTATGCTTACAACGATATTCAAACTGATTATCCTTATATCTCAAATAATGTTTTTTATGTTTTTGTTTAATTAAAGAAAAAAGGACGGGGTCTTCTATGCAACAAAGAAGGGGTAAGTCTGTCAATTCTTCAGGAGAGACACCACTATCCAACTCTTCTAAAAAAGATTGAACGTCAATTGTTTTTAATATTTTACCTCTTTTCATTTTTTAATTCAATGAAATCATTCATGATATTCTTATCCGAAATTGCTTTCTTAAGCTGCTCTTTTGGAAATTTATTAAGAAGCGAAAAGAGAAGAGTGTCATATTTTTTTATAAAGGTTGTATTCTCGTCATTCTGATTTTCAATGGCTTGTATCTTTTCTTGTAGTATCTCTCTTTGCTGTTTTTCACCTTCAAGTTCACGTTCTATTTTTGTTTTGATTTCGCTATCCAGCATTAAATCCTGCTCTTCGATTGTGTCTTTCATGCCTAAAAGTTTGGAATAATGGTGAATCATAGTATCCTTTTTCCACCCGAATCTGTATTTTAATGCACTCTCTGATTTGTAACGTGGTAGCCAGTAGCAACTACTAGAATGCCTAAAATCGTACATCCCTATTTCGTTAATATGTTTTCCTCCCTTTGTCTTATACGTCCCTAGAACTCTATTAAACAACCTCTTTAGATATTGATTCACTTTCTTAGGGGTTACGGTAAATAAGAAATCATTGTCTTTTAATTCATTATCCCGGATATATTCTCTCAATAACTCGGAACATACTAAGAGCTTTATCCTTCTCCCAAATGTCTTACTTACTTCATCCCTTATATTAAGCTGATAATTTCTTGAATTCTCTATCTCTAATAAATCATTTACTTTGATGTTCATTAACTCTGTTGGAGCCCTTATTCCACTGTCAAACAAAAACCACATCAATACTTTATATTCAAACTTCGCCCTGTTGGCTACTTTTTTTAAATCGTCAAACTTAAAATAAACAAAAGTGCTTTCTTTTACTTGGCTTGTGTCAAGATATGTCGTAATGTCTTTTATGTTGTTGTCATTAGAATTTTCTCTCCTCATATGCCAATGCCAAAAACTTTTGAATGTGTTTACATAAGTATCGATTGAGAGATATGCTTTGCCATTCCTTTGCTTAATCTTCCCTTGCCTCATCTGTACATTAAAAAAATCCAAAGCCTGTTTTTCTTTTATTTTGGTTATATCTCTTAACATATACAACTCTTCCATCTTCTTTAAAGTCCAGATCATCCTCTGCTTAACACTATTAAGCCTTATGTAACTAAGAGGTTTTTTTCTTGCTGTATTCATTCCGCTTTTCATGTCATCCAAGTAATCAATTATAATTTTAGAATTCTTTAAGCTAAGACCTTCAATGTTATTTCTAGCCTCAAAATCTTCAAACCTCTTTTTATGATTATAAGGATCATACTTCATTTTTTAGCCTTACATTTCTTACAGATAATGTATATTAACAGATAGATACTAAAAACAAATAGAAGAGCCATGAATGTTGTAAAAAGAATTTTTAGAGTGAATTTGAAGGTCAATAGTTTATTTTCTGTAAAGATTAAGACATGTGATATAGCTCCTCCGACTGTTGCAAAGTAAATAATCGGTAAGTCTGCCCAGACCCTTTTTAACGTTTCATCTTTCATAATAATCCCTCCAAATTAGTTTAATATTCAAGAATAAGTATAGCAACTATTTAAAGATTTCGGAAAGGTCACAAAAAGGGTAAACGCCGGGACTGGGACTTTCAACAGGTATCCGTTTGTTAAGTCAGGCAACAAGCTGAGCTCGATGCTAGATTTTTAGGGATATGCTGTTTTGAACCCAGACATCCTTAACGGAAACAGCCTCTCTTACTCCAAAGCTAGTTTCCAGGGCTGCGCAGTACCAAATTGTGCCATCCCGGCTTAAAAGGAAGGATAAGTTTTTTGTTTATAAAGTTAATCATAATTACCGAAATTTTTTAATCATTAGTATGTTTCTGCTCTTTTAACCTGCGGTGTAAAGGAATGGAATTAGCTGATTTTCACAATAACGTTAAGTATAAAGTGAAAATCCTATTAAATTTTTGTTGTAAAGATTAAAGTTAACGTAATAGTATAACAGAATTATTCACAACTAAGGAAACAGTGTTTGTGCACCTAATGGTTATTTTTTATTGATAACAAAGAATCAGTTATTCAATCATCTCAATCTCGATGTTAAGCCCTTCTGGTATAGGCACTCTCATAACCAGCCTTAAAGCTCTCTCATCAAGCCCTAAATCAATCAGCCTTTTATGAACCCTCATCTCGTACCTTTCCCATGTTGCTGTCCCTTCTCCATCAGGGCTCTTCCTGGTAGTAACTCTTAATTTCTTAGTTGGTAAAGGAATAGGTCCACGCATATCTACCCCGGTCTTTTCTGCAATGTCTCTTATGTAATTACAGACTTCATTTACCTTGCTGATATCGATACTTGCTAGTTTTATTCTTGCTTTCTGCATTTTAATGGGTATTGCGTGGTTTGCTTACATGATAAACTGGATTACCATGACCCTCGGAACGAGGTTTTTTGATTTTAGGTAAAAAAATAAAAAATTATTTCTTAACCAATCCTATGCACATTCCTGCTGCAACAGTTGCTCCAGAATCCCTGATTGCGAACCTTGACATTTGCGGAATTTCCTTCTGCGTTTCAATTACCAATGGTTGAATTGGCTTTATTTTGAGAATAGCCGCATCACCATTCTTGATGAAGTCAGGGTTCTCTTCCTTTGTTTCACCTGTTGCTGGATCAAGCTTTTTCTCGATTGCCATTACCTGGCATGCAACCTGTGCTGTATGAATATGAAACACAGGAGTATATCCTACTGTGATAACGCTCGGATGGTTCAAAACGACCATCTGGGCGGTAAACTCTGACGCTACGGTTGGAGGATTGTCTGTATGCCCAAGGACATCTCCTCTTGCAATGTCTTTCTTGCCTATGCCCCTAACGTTAAATCCTATATTATCTCCAGGCTCAGCTTGCTGCATCTGTTCATGATGCATCTCTATTGTTTTGCATTCTCCTGTAACGCCTTTGCCTTCTCTTCCTGGAACAACAATAACTTTGTCTCCTACCTTCATAATTCCTGTTTCAACTCTGCCGACAGGAACAACGCCTATGCCTGTGATGTTGTATACATCCTGGATAGGCAGCCTTAATGGCAGGTTTGTTGGCTTCTCAGGCTCTTTTAATGTATCCAGTGTCTCCAATAAGGTTTTGCCAGTGTACCATGACATGTTTTCTGATTTCTTGGCTACATTATCTCCTACTAAGGATGCAATCGGCACAAATAGAATTTCAGCTGGATTATATCCAACGCTTTTCAATAAAGCTTCTACATCTTTCTTTACTGCATCGAATCTTGCCTGATCATACTTTGCCATATCCATTTTGTTTACGGCAATTATTAATTGGTTAACTCCCAGTGTCTTTGCCAGAAAAATATGCTCTTTTGTTTGAGCCTGAACTCCGTCACTTGGATTTCCTGATACTACAAGAACGCCGGCATCTGCCTGCGATGCCCCCGTAATCATATTCTTGATGAAGTCCTTGTGGCCTGGAGCATCAATAATTGTAAAGTAATATTTCCCTGTCTCGAATTTCTTATGAGCAAGGTCAATTGTAACTCCTCTTTCTCTCTCTTCCTTCAAATTGTCCATAATAAAAGCAAACTCAAAGCCGCCTTTGCCAAGCTCTTCTGCTTTTTCCTTCAGCTTCCTCATTGTCTGCTCATCTATATTACCAGAATCAAATAGCAACCTGCCTACAGTGGTTGATTTACCATGATCAACATGACCAATAAATACCAAGTTTATGTGTACTTTTCCTTTTGCCATATTATTCCCTCCGATTTATGTATTTTTGAATATTTTTCCTTAAACTGGGAATAGTGGGGGGTTTATAAAGATTATGGTTTTTTAAAGTGAAGTTTTCAAGTAATTTTTTATTTTTTATTGACTTTATTGATGATGAGCAACTCTGGATGCAGTATTATCCTAAAACTACTTCTTGCAGAAAGTTATTTTATGCGTAAAAGCTGCTAAGACAAAGTATTGGAAAAAGTATATAATCTATATAAAAAAACGATATATTTAAATAGGGAATTCATTACCTGATGGTTGTTATAAGAAGGGGAATGTTTGAAATTTAGATTGTACTGGTAGAGAGTTTTATAGAGCTCTTTTTGTTGCTATTTATTCTTAGTAAAAGAGGTGAAATGAGATAATCAAAGGAATGTAAAATGGCTAATGGTGAAGATGGTTTTTTAAAAAGCTTTGTTGATAAGATAAGCCCAGGTATACAAAATCCCAGGGACTTTATTAAATTTCTAAGTGGGAAACCTGAAAAAATTCCACTAGATCTGCTTCCAGATTTAGCAAGAGGTACTGCAATTAGATATATGGTTAATAAAGAAAAAGATGACCCGAGTTTAGCTTCATTGTATTTGGAGGCTACCAGAAGCTTGACAGATTATCTTTATACTATAGCAGAAAAAAGAGGTAAGATAGCTATATTCCCAGAATTTTGTATAGTCAAAGATGAAGCTACAGATGGAGGGATATTAGCTGGAATAGACCCAAATTTGGACTATACAAACATAAATCTAAACTTTTTTGCCTTAAAAAAACTTGATAAACCCGAGGGAAAACAAGCTTTCGAAGATTCAATGTATTTTAGAAATAACCCTAATATCAGATTGGAAAATATAGTAGCTCATGTGCCCATGAATGATGGTAAGAACCATACTTATTTATGGAAACAATATATCATAGGACCTAATTTAAACTATATATTTGATATTTTGGATAGAAAGCTAATAGCAGAAAATGATGAATTAAGTGAGTTAGCTAAAGGATTAGAAAAAGAATTAGGGAACCTAATTATAAAAAGATTGCTCTATTGGCAACAAAATGCCCTAGAATTAGAAGGTGTACCAAAAAACGCCGAAGATGTAACAAAATATTACATCACAAATTTTATTAAAGTTATGGAGGATTTTTCAAAGTACAGCAGAGTAGAATACTCTAATGAAGAACTAAATGATTTCGGTAAAGCTTTAGATGATTTAGATTGGAATTTCATAAATCAAAAATCAGCAGTAAGAAATCTTGGCCCTTCATATGCTAATTTTGTTATTTCAACCAATCAAATTAACATTGACCCTGAGAAGTTTATAGAAATGTTTACAAGAGAAGGTACTGTTGATAAATGTAAATTAGATGAACATTTGTTCTCTGTTGATACTCCAAACAAATATTCTCATGCTCTTGAAGATGCTTGGGACATAGACCTTTCCCAGAGAGCTTTATTCAAAGCATCAGTAGTAAATGCTGTTATTGAAGAGTACAGTACCAAAGGAATAGACTTATCAGCAGGAAAATATTTAATGGGTGTTTACCGGGCTTTCAGAAAAGCAAACCTTATTTTAAGCCACTTTATTGGTGATAATTTCAAGAACCTCGATTCTGGGTTGATAAAAGAAAATGAATTCAAAGAAAAAGAACTGTTATACTTAAACAATATAAACTATTCATTGGATAAGGGAGGGAAACTTTTGCAAGTAATGTTGCAAAGTCAGCCTAAAGAAGAATATTTCAAGATATTCTCAACTATGCTTCAAAAATTAAAAGAATATAAACAGATTAATTACCAAAACTTTCATCAATCCTCATAACTAGGTAAGGCCCTACAAGGCAAAATGTTCTCTGTAATATGGTGAATAAATAATGTAAAAGCATTGTATTAGGATGCTCTAATTTCTTCTCAAATAAATCCAATATTTTAGCTACTATCATTTTTCTTTGTTTGCCTATCGTTACAAGTTTCTCTTTGTTAAATTTGTAATAAAACTCATAAAAATTTTTAACTACATCATTAACTTGTTGATAAACAGATAATATTTCTTTGTTTATCTTTTTATTTTTAATATTTGGGAGATTTGTACATAAATATTTGTATTGATCAGCAATATTCTCTAGTTCCTCTATTATGTAATACAACGGACCTAAATTCCTGTTGTCTCCATAACCTTTCTTGTTCAACATCCTTCTGCAGGTAGTGGTAAACCTATTATTAGCCTCTTCCAAAAAGGCTATACTTTTCAAACGCTCAAACTCACCTTTCTTTATTGCCTCCAAACTCTCTTCTGCCATTGAAATCAACAAAAGAAATGTTCTTCTTAAAAGAGGATCAAACTCTTCTAACTCTCCAGACACATGTTTGATTATACAATAATTTTTACTTTGCTCAGTTATTTCATAACCAACTGCCTCTTTTCCTATTGCAACCTGAATTGATTTAATCAGTTCAGGATTATCAAATATAATTTTGATCTCATCTATCCCCCTTTTATAAAGCGCAACAATACATCTCAAGATCATAGGTTCTAGATTATTTATGTCCAAATCTACTTTTTCTAATTTAAATCCTTTCTCAGTCCCAATCAGTATCTTATTCCCCTGTTCCTCAACATCCAGCTCATCCCCTTTCTGTATGTTATACTTCAGGCTCCACTTTCTTGGCAGAGAAATAAGCTGCGTACTGTTTGCTATCTGGATAACTTTCCTTTTTATATTGACCACCCCGATTATATGGATTATATAGCTATATATACAACCCTTATATGATTATATAAACCCCTTTAGTCTTTGTAGTATTATTATAGAAACTTAAACTTATATATAAATTTTTCGTTTTTATATAAACTATAAATGTTTTATAAAATTTAAGGACAAACTATATAAAATATACAAAGATACCCCTTGTTATAAATAGAGAAAAGAGGGTGAAAAAAACAAAGGTGATAGTATTGAAAAAAGATGAATTCAAAAGCATAAAGGATTTATGGAAAGATATGGAAGAAATACGCCCTCAGGATTTAATGGAAGATTTTAGTGAGAAGTAGCTATTTTTCTTTGATCTCGCCATAGCCAATAAGCCTGAACCTGTTTCCAACCTTTCTGGAAATAGCTACTCTTGATCCGGTTTCCGCGCATACTGGAACCTTTAACTTGCATCTTATGTTGTTCTTTTTAGTATCATCCACAACACCGACAGTGGCTGCTGAATTAACATTTAACATCAAAGGCTCGTTGAACTTTATTGGCTCAACATCAAGTTCTTGCTCAGTGCCCACTACTCTCTCAAGCAGATTAACCTCCATCCTTATCTCATGCCATACTTTTGGCAGCTTACCAGGCAAACCCACTATCGAGCCTGTCAGCTGGTCTGACTTTACAATTGCAGGATCCAAAGAGGTTAATATCCCTATTGAGCCGCCAGGCGTTGCCTCTTTTACAGATGTCCCTCCTAATTTTAAATCAGTAATTTTTGCGGATATTGGATTCCATATTTCCTTATTCTTCTCAACAACCTTCCTTCCTGGCTTTATCTCAATATCCTGATTTACTTTAAAAATGCCCTGCTTTAATGTTCCCCCTAAAACACCGCCTACAATCTCCTTAAGAAGTGTTCCAGGCTTGTTTATATCAAAGCTCCTTGCCACAAACATCAAGGGCTCTTTTTTTGGGTCTCTTTTAGGCGTTGGCATATTCTCTTCTATTGCCTGTATCAAGATAGATATGCCTCCATTATGCTGGGCAGAGATTGGTATTACAGGCACATCCTTATAAGGGGTATCCTTGATGAACTCTTTTATCTGCTTATAATTCTTGACAGCTTCTTCCTCGCTTATGAGGTCTATCTTGTTCTGGACAATTATCACATTTTTTATGCCTGTGATCTGAAGGGCCATTAAATGCTCTCTTGTCTGCGGTTGGGGGCATTTTTCATTTGCCGCTATCAGCAATAGAGCAGCATCCATTATTGCTGCTCCTGAAAGCATAGTAGCCATCAAACTTTCATGTCCTGGAGCATCCACAAAGCTTACTTTTCTTAAAATCTTTGCAGGGCCTTCACATGTAGAGCATTTCTCTTTTGTTGTATAAGCCTTTGCTCCCCTGCATTTGCCGCATTTCCTAAAAACAGCATCCGCATACCCCAATCTTATTGTAATGCCTCTTTTCAATTCTTCAGAATGAGTATCTGTCCATTTCCCGCTTAACCTCTCCAATAAAGTTGTCTTTCCATGGTCAACATGGCCACACAGGCCTATGTTTATCTCTGGCTGTAAACTGTCTTTTGTTTCTTTTTTTCGAGGCATCTTAATTTAGTTTTTAATTTTATTTTTTATCATTAAATATTTAATCATTGTTAATGTTCCACGCTCACAATTATTTGCGCTTTCATCATCTGAGTTTTTTTATTTATTTTTCAAGTTATTAAAAATCTAAAATAAAAAAACGACTGCATAAACACGTTCACAACTAAGGAAGCAGTGTTTGTGCACCTAATGGTTAATTTTTATTATTAAATTATTTACTATTTCTTTAACTTGAGGTATTGATAAAAAACCTGCTTTGCAGCTGGACTTAATTTACCTTCTTCATCCAGTTTTTTTATCTCCTCGATTGCCATGAATTTTCCTTGTTCAATCTCTTCTTCCTGAATTTTTATCGGACCATTCCAGATGCATTTGAAAACTTTTCTGTTAACATTGTTGATTTCGGACCTCATTTTTTGGTCATATAAAAAAGCTAAATCAACATTTTTAATGCCTGCTTCTTCATATAATTCTCGTTTTGCTGAGTCTTCATAACTTTCACCAGCTAAAACCATCCCCCCTACTTTTACGTCCCACATTCCGGGATAGAGGAATTTTGTTTTCTTTCTCTGATGAGTAAAAATTTCTTCTTTATCGTTAACAACTATAACAGCTGCAGTCCTATAAATAAGATTTTTTTCTTCAACATCTTTTCTTGGTTTTTCTCCGATAATGTTATCTTCTTCATCCACAACAGTTACTATTTCTTCCTTCATTTATCGTTTATTTAATGATTATTTCTTCTCTTCCTTTACTTCCGGCTTTTTCTCTTCTTTTGGCTTTTCTTTAGCTTCAGCCTTTGGCTTTTCTTTTGCCTCTTTCTTCTCTTTAGGCTTTGCCTCAGCTTTGGCTTCTTTCTTCTCTCCTGCCTTGGCTTCCCCCTCTTTCTTCTCCCCTCCGCCGAATATATCTGCCATTTTTTTGCTGCCTTCTTTTGTAACCTTAAGGTTTATCTGTACAATGTTCTCATTTATTTTATGGCCGCAGACTGTTTTTCTTTTCTTTATGCCTTTTGAGGCTCCTTTAAAGCCGACTCCGCCTAACAGAGTAATCTTTTTTCTTGCTCCTAAAATTCCCCTTCTCATAGGAAAACCGCAGTAGTCAGAGCCGCCTGTCAGTAAAAATTCATAGCCAGGCATATCAAAACCGTCGCCTTTTACTGATTCGCCTATATTTAATCCCATAAGAGGGCTTGCCTGCTGATCCTTTGCTTCCTTCTGGTAGCATTTCCCTGTCTTAGGGTCTGCAATTGTTAATTTGAAACTTGCCATTGTAATTTACCTCCTAAATTTATAGAATGAGGGGATAAAGCCCTATTTAAATACTTTTGCGTATAAGCAGTTTTAGTAAACAACCCCCAGTCTCTGACTGGGGGTTGTTTACTAAATTTTTTATCAATTATTTTTTTAGATTTTGAAAATAAAACAAAGGAAATCGGAGATTTCCATGGATTTGAAAACTTCATTTTCAAACAATAGGAAATTTTCTTGATTTCCCTAGTGATTGAAAATTTCGTCTAATTCTGCTACTTTAACCTATTGTATAGAAGAACTTTAGCTGATTTTTTCTTTAACTTAAGATATAAAGAAAAAATCCTATTTATTTGTAGTTGTAAACATTTAATGTAGAGAATAACAAGAATATTCGCAACTAATTGTGCTTTTGTTTCTGAAACTATTGATTATTTTTTTATTGATCTATTTTATAATGATATAACCAGCTTATGCTTATTTTCCGGAATTATTGTTACTTCTTTTCCTTTGTTTACATCAAGGAATTCAACTACTTTCTTATTCAGCCTTATATCCAGAGAGTTCCCAACTTTTGTCAGCTTTGTTTTGGTTTCCAGGCCCCAAAGGCCCATCTCCTTGACTTTCTTTGTCATTTTGTCGAAAGTATCTTCACTATAAAAGACTTCACTGCATTTATTACATTCTTCTCCTTTATATGTTCCAACTTTAACCCCATACAAGTTATATGGCACCATCTTAGAAATCATTTTTCCTTTTCCGCAAATATAGCACTTTTTCATAGAAATCAATTGGGCATAGAGTGTCTATTTTCTCTGTTGAACGATTCTACTCTAGGCAGCTATTTTTTGCAATATCGTTTTATCCGGCATATTTTTACTTGCATGCATGATTTCTATGCCTAGTAGTTTGTTGTTTTTATCAAAGTCTAAATTTATATCCTCATTTAATGTTACTGTCTTTTTCACTTCTTTAGGTGAAATTCTATCCTTTACATAAATGTAGGCTGCATCTACTTCCCTATCGTAAGTCATTTTCATTTTCTTACACCTATGTCCAGTATAAGGTTATCACCTTTATAAATTTTTCTTTATCAATGTGCACGACTTTGATAGTCT
>CAZPFO010000007.1:0-44778 GCA_964585935.1 uncultured Methanosarcinales archaeon
AAGGGCTGCTGATGAATGAGAATTACCAGGAATTTTGCATACTGTAGCGGTAATCCACAAATTATTTAAACTCCATTTGTTTTAATTATATAAGAGGTGGTTTGATGGCGAAAGTTTTGGTTATTTTTGGCTCTAAATCTGATAATGAGATTTATAATAAAATAACCAAGATATTAAAGAGCTACAAGATTGATTTTGATCTTAAGATAGCTTCTGCCCACAGGAATCCCGATGGGGTTGATTCTATCATAAAAAATGATTATTCTGTTATTATTGCTGGAGCTGGACTTTCTGCCGCGTTGCCCGGAGTGATTGCTTCAAAAACACTAAAACCTGTTATAGGCGTTCCATGCGGGGGAAACTACCAGGGGTTGGATGCATTATTGTCGATTGCGCAGATGCCAAAAGGCATTCCCGTCATGTCTGTGGGTGTTAATCAGGGTGGAACAGCAGCTTTAAGCGCAATTAACATGCTAAAAGAATATGATGTTGTCAGCGTTATCGGAAACAGGAATGAAAAGTCTGTGAAGGATGCTGTGGATATCTTAAGCAGGATGAATGTCCCATACAAATACGCTGAAGTGCCTTCTGAAACAAGCGTAAATATCAGGTTTGTTTATTTTTCTGAGCCTGTTGAGAAAAAGGATCAGCTGGTCATTTACTGCCCTATGCTGCTAAGGGATGATGACAGGGCAGAAGCGGCTTTAAACCTGTTAAAGCATAGTGACCATGGCCTTTGGGTTGGGCTAAATAACGGGATTAATGCTGCTATCGCGGCTATTGAAATAGTAAACAGAAAATATAAATATGAGCAAAGCCTGCTTGACTACAGGGAAAGGTTAAGGTAAGATGAAGGTTGAATGTCCATTGTGCAAGGGGGAAATGGAGCAGATAGGCACCAGAATGGTTTCAGATACAGAATACAAAGTTCTAAAATGCGAGAAATGCCATCATCAGGTAGCTAGAAGCTAAAGCTAGAGATTCCCCTGCCCAATGCAGCATTTAGTTATGTTTCTTTTTCTTGATAAAAATTTTAATCTTCAAAATCAAAATCAGGGTATATAGTCAATTCAAACTTTTGACCACCTTCAAATGTTTTTTCTGCTGTTAAAAATCCACCTTCTGCATATGAGACTGCATCATAACCTTCAATGCCTCTTCTTGTGACATTTCTTGCACTACTAGGGCAGTTATCCACACAAGTGCTTGAAACTCCACGTGCCATTTCTACTATTGCCTTTTCTAATGGTAGATTATCATAATTAATTTTTTGGTCAGTGAGGTGTTTCCTTATGGCATCTGCAGGGCCTTTTGATAAGATATTTAGGTCAACAGAACGATTAACCACATCTGCTACACTCACATCAGGACTAAATTCAACACCAGTTATTGGTTTACTATTCAATTTCGCACCTACATCCATTTTCATTACCCCCTATATGCTTATTTTTGTATTTATTTTTGAATGGTAAATCCATATTTATTTAAAAAGCTTTTGAAAACCAAAAATATTTTCAGAAACCTTTATATATAAGTTAGTCAAGACTAACTTTTATGGAAGCGGAATTGAGCCCAAGCCTGGAGAATTACCTGGAAACTATTTATCTGGTGAAAAAAGATAAAAAATCCATAAAGCCCATTGAAGTAGCAAGAAGATTAAATGTCAAAAAGCCGTCTGTGACTGGAGCTGTTAAAAGGCTTTCTGAGAAAGGGTTTCTTGAATACAAAAGATATGATGATATAGAGATAACCGAGAAAGGGGAGAAGGCTGCAAGGGAGGTCTATAGAAAGCATAAGCTTCTTCTGAAATTTTTTGTTGAAGTGCTGAAAATAGAAAAGAATGTGGCTGAGGAAGACGCCTGCAAAATTGAGCATGAACTTAGCAAGTCTGCTTTAAGCAAATTAACAAAATTTATTGAAAGCCATGTAAAATGAAAGTCGCTCTATCAAAATTAAAAGCAGGGGAAAAAGGAATCATAATGCAGCTAGACAGCAAACTTAAAACAAAGATAAATTCACTAGGACTTGTGGTTGGAAAAAAAATTAATGTTGTGTCAAAGTTTCCTTTAATGGGGCCTTTAGTGGTAAAAACAGGCAACATGAAGATAGCGATAGGAAGGAGGATTGCAAATAATGTTATGGTGGAGAAATGAAGATACTTCTGATAGGCAACCCGAATGTCGGTAAAAGCGCCTTATTTTCAAGGCTGACAGGCATCAATGTCAAGGTTTCGAATTATCCAGGAACTACAGTTGAGTTCAAAAAAGGCACAATGCCCTACAAAGGCAAGCTTACAGAGGTGGTTGATGTTCCGGGAACTTATTCTTTGAATCCTTCAAACAAGGCAGAGAAAGTTGCAGTTGATATGCTGGATGAAGGCAATTTAGTGGTGAATGTCATTGATGCTACAAACCTCGAAAGAAACCTTAATCTTGCTTTTGAGCTGATGGAGAAAAATATCCCCCTGGTTATTGCCCTGAATATATGGGATGAGGCAAAGCATAAAGGAATAGACATCAACATAAAAAAGCTTGAAAGCCTGCTCAATGTTCCTATAATACCTACAGTGGCTATTACTGGGGAAGGTATTCGTAAATTAATCAATGCTATGCCTAAAGCCAGAAACCCAAAAACAAAAAAATATTCTGACAAGGAAAGATGGAATAAAATAGGCAGCATCATAAGGCAGGTTCAAAAAACAAAACACAGGCACCATACTTTTTTGGAGAGATTGAGCGATGCAAGCATAAGCCCTGTTAGGGGGAGTCTCATTGCAATAATTATGATGTTTCTTTCTTTTGCCATTATAAGGTTTATAGGGGAGAACCTGATTAGGTTTGTTTTTGATCCTTTATTTGAGATGTATAATAGCCTAGCTTTCAGGATTAGCGAAGGATTAGGCCCTGGTTTTATACATGATGTTTTAATTGGAAAATTGATCAATGGAGAGATTGATTACATCCAAAGCATGGGTTTGTTGACAACAGGATTATATGTGCCAATAGCAATGATTTTGCCTTATGTATTTGCCTTTTACCTTGTTCTTGGTTTTTTGGAGGATTTTGGGTATTTGCCGAGGCTGGCTGTTTTAATTGATACTATTATGCACAAGCTTGGGCTGCATGGGTTTGCAGTTATTCCTATGCTGCTGGGACTGGGGTGCAATGTGCCTGGCGCTTTAGCTATGAGGGTTTTGGAATCAAGAAGGGAAAAGTTTATTGCAGCAACTATTATGGCAATAGCGGTGCCGTGCATGGCCCAGACTGCGATGGTTATTGGGTTGTTGGGAAAATATGGCATTGTGGGGCTGGGCACAATTTTTTTGACTTTGTTTATAGTGTGGCTTATTGTTGGATTAATCCTTAATAAAACAATGAAAGGAGGAAGCCCTGAACTGTTTTTGGAGATAAGCCCATACAGGATTCCATATTTTAAGGCTTTATTTAAAAAATCGTGGATGAGGATCAAAGGATTTGTTATGAAAGCTGTTCCTTATATGCTATTTGGTGTTTTAATAATCAATATTTTGGATATAATTGGAGTTATAGACTTTATCGGGGACTTGGCTGCTCCGGTTATTGTAAATGTTATGGGGCTGCCGAAAGAGGCTGTTGCTGCATTGGTTGCGGGTTTTTTAAGGAAGGATGTTGCAATTGGAATGCTGCTGCCTCTTGGATTAACATTAAAGCAGCTGATAATAGCAAGTGTTGTACTGACGATGTATTTTCCATGCGTTGCTACGTTTGTTATTTTAGTCAAAGAATTAGGAGTCAATGATATGATAAAATCAGCTTTGATAATGTTAGTTTCTACTTTAGTTGTAGGAGGTTTGTTGAATTGGATTATTTGGTTTTGAAAAAGCAAAACATTTAAAAAACAGTTAAAAAAACATCAACCCGGATAAAATCAGGGGGGATTATTATCAGAAAATTAACAATAATAACAATTGCAATATTATTCTTATTGGGTATGGGCCTTGTTTCAGCTGAAGAAAAAACAACAGTCTACCTGTTCCATGGCGAGGAGTGCCCTCACTGCGCAAAGGAAAGGTCTTTCCTGGACAAACTGGAAAAAAAATACCCTTCATTGGAGGTCAAGCTTTATGAGGTATGGCACAACAAGGAAAATGCTGATCTTTTTGTAAGGCTAAGCAAGGGGTATGGAATTGAAGTCGGGGGGGTTCCTGCCACTTTTATCGGAGAAGAGATTATCATCGGTTTTGACAGCGAAGAAGGGAAGGGCAGGCTGATCGAGGAAAAGATTGTAAAGTGCATAGAAGATGGATGCATAGACCCAATTACAAAATTAGACAGCAACGGGGCAGGCCTGGTTACAGAAGGCCAAAATATAGTTGACCTTCCTTTCTTTGGAAAAATTGATGCTACAACAATATCCCTCCCATTGTTAACAATGGCATTAGGCCTTGTTGACGGATTTAATGCATGCGCAATGTTTGTCCTGCTTGTCCTGATTGGAATTTTGCTAAGAACAAAATCCAGGAGAAAGATGGCCATAATATCCGGAATATTCATATTTACTTCAGGGTTGGTTTATTTCCTGTTCATGAGTGTGTGGCTTAATGCGCTCTCCTTATTGGGAAATATAGGGTTTGTTTTTACAATTGCCGGATTGATTGCAGTTATTGTTGGTTTGATAAACGTAAAAGATTTTTTCTTTTTTAAAAAAGGGCCTTCTTTAAGCATACCTGAAAGTGCTAAAAAAGGCATTTTTGAAAAGATGAGGAGGATAATCAATGCTGAATCATTTTACATCATGATCGGGGCTGTTATAATCCTGGCAGTTTCTGTAAATTTTGTCGAGTTTTTGTGTACGTTCGGCCTTCCTATGGTTTTTACAAGCATCCTGGCCAATTCAGAAATTTCCACATTTATGAAATATTTTTACCTTGTATTGTACCAGGTGTTCTACATGTTTGATGACATGATTGTGGTTGTAATTGCAGTAGTTACATTAAGCTCAAAGAGAATGACGGAAGATTATGGAAGAGTGCTTAAGTTGGTTGCTGGTACATTGATGCTTGTTTTAGGGTTGATACTTCTGTTTAAGCCTGAATGGCTGATGTTTGGGTAAAGAATTGTATAATCAGTTTTCGTTATTTCTTTAGTATCTTATAAGAAAAATCCAACCATCCATGGCGGCTGACGTCCATTTTTCTTCGAAAAATGTCCTATAAGCCACCCAGTGATTTGCGAGTGAGCTCGTTCTAGAGCGAACTCGCTCACAGGCCACATGGTCATCCCCTGTCTTGCCAGCGCCATGGTTGGATTTTTTTTCTTTTGCAGATAAATATAACAACATTTAAAATATTCTCTCTATTTCTTTATAAATTATGAAAGTATATATACAGACGCATGGCTGCACCAATAATTATTACGAGTCTGAGATAATGATGGGTATCCTGACTAAGAATAAGTTTGAGGTAGTTTTTTATCCTGAGGATTCTGATCTTATCATTATCAATCTCTGCACTGTTAAAGGCATAGAGACAGCGTTAAGAAACGTCAAAGCCATAAAAGACAAGTACCCTGATAAAAAACTCATAATTGCCGGATGCATTTCAAAGGATATAATACCCGAGATAAGGAAGATTGACGAAGAAGCTCCTTTGGTTAACACGCATAATATAACGGATATTGTGAGTGTGATTGAGGAATTGCAGCAGGGAAATGTTATTGAATCATTGGCAAGGGTAAAAGAAGTCAAGATAAATCTGCCAAAAATAAGGCTGAATAAAGTAATAGGAATTGTTCCGATAGCTTCCGGCTGCGTGGACCATTGCGCTTATTGCTCTGTCAAACTGATAAAAGGCCATATTTACTCTTATCCTGAAGAAAAAATAATTGAGGAAGTTAAAAGAAATGTGGTAGATGGGTGCAGGGAAATCTGGTTAACCAGCCAGGATAACGGAGCTTACGGCCTTGATAGTGGGGAATATAAATTAATTGGCTTGATGAGAAGTATTCTGAAAATAAAAGCAGACTTTAAGATCAGGCTGGGGATGCTAAATCCAAAGCACGCCTTAAAGATGCTTGACGGGTTAATTGAGATTTACCAGAATGAGAAGATGTTCAAGTTCATCCATCTTCCAATTGAGTCCGGGAATAATGAGATACTGACTTCTATGAGGCGAAAGTATAATGTTTTTGAATTCAAGGATATGATTGATAATCTAAGGAACAATGTTAAAGGAATGACGATAGCAACTGACCTTATTGTCGGCTTTCCAGGAGAGACAGAAATACAGTTTCATGATTCTTTGCAGCTGATTGAGGATATAAAGCCTGATGTCCTTAATATTTCAAGGTTCCATGCAAGGCCTAACACAAGGGCTTTCAAAATGAAGCAGTTTCCTTCAAGGATAACAAAAGACAGGAGCAGGGAGGTAACTTCTTTGTTTCTTAAAATTGCTGAAAAACAAAATCAGAGGTGGATTGGATGGGAAGGCTATGTTTTAATAGATGGTAAAGGAAAGAATGGAACATTAACAGGAAGGAATTTTGCATACAAGCAGGTTGTTTTGAGAGGGAACTTCGAGTTAGGGGACAAGGTCAGAGTAAAAATAAAAGAAGTCACTGCGCATGATTTGAGGGGAAATGTTGTATAAAGATGGCAGAAAAATACTATATTGATTCGTCGATCTGGGTCGACTATTATGAAGATCGTAAAGATCCTTCTAAGGATATCGGAGAATTTGCTTTCAAATTATTATGTAAACTACTTGCTTCTAAAAGTAAAATTGTTGTTTCGACATTTTTGCTTAGAGAATTAGAGACTGTATACTCATTGGATAAAATAAAAGGGATTACTCGACCATTTGAAAAATTGATGGAAAAAGTTGATGTTTCTGACAACCAAAGAGAAGAAGCAAAAAAGATTGCTTATGAAAGGGGCATTCCGAAAGGAGATGTTATTCACGCAATTCTTGCTAGGGATAATAATGCTATACTTGTTTCGAGAGATAAGCACTTCCAATTACTAAAAGATATTTGTGAAGTAGTCAAACCTGAGGAGATTATCTAACTTTTTTTTCAAATTCTTCAAAAACTTTTTCTCTGATTCTCTCTAGTTCTTCATCACTAGTTTTCTTCTTAGCTTTACCTCTCAACTTGCTAAGCTCAATCATTGCCTGTTTTAGTCTAACCTCTTCAACCTTTTCCCTTAATGCTGCTCTTATAAACTCGGTTCGGTTCTGATAGCCTTCTCTCTGTACAAGAGAATCTATATCTCCTAAGAATTTATCATCCAGTTTGACTGTTATCATTTCAGTTACCATATAGCTATTGTATATACAATGGATATATAAAGTTTTTGGTTTTTTCATCCATTTTTAATGTTTAATTATTTTTTTTGAATTATAGAAGGTGTTACTGAGCATGATTTTGGGGCAAAAGAAATCTAAATATAACTTAACAAATCCTTTGAAAGCCATACTTTTACTCTATTTTGTTTTTCAAAGTGTTTATCATGAGACCATATTCCATCATTTGGGATAGCTAATGCGCATGCCAAAATAGGAGAATCCTTAATATCAATATCCTTCATAATTTTCATTGCTTCATCAATTTTTGCTTTGATTTCTTCATCAGAAACTATTATAATATTCTCCATAAACAGATTCAGCAAAGTTTCAACCTCGGTTTTAGACAATTTTGATTTTTTAATTATATAATCTATATATTTTTCAATTTCTTCCAAAGAGTAATCTAAAGAATAAAACTCTATATTTTGGGAAGTAATTATTTTCCGGTCTAATCCTTCTTTGAGTAATGCGGAGAGAATAATATTGGTATCTACAATCAGCCTCATTATTAAAACCTTTTCAGCAATCCGGCTTTTATCTTATGGTCTAATTCTTCTACATCCTTTTCTGTAAATTTGCTTTTAGTTGCCAGCTTATCCATCAACTGAAGCTTTTTAGCCTGCAGCCACATTGCTCTTCTGGCTATCTCGCTCCATTTAATCTCTGTATGCTGTTTAACAAACTTATGAAGCTCTTCTGGTATCGATAAAGTCATGTTTGGCATTTTTATCACCTATGTGAAGTATGTGAGTACACATATATAAAGTTTTTGGTTTTTTACTAGAAATCTTATTTCTTAAACAATTTTATCAATCCAACAACTGCAACTACTGCCAAGGTTCTTTCAAGAATAACAAATGGAATAAAGCCGATTAGAATGGATGCGTAACAGGAAAAAGGCTTTTATTTCAGTAGTACTAATTCGCCAACTCTATCTTAAAATATCCCAGAAGTCATAGCTAACACAAGCGATATACAATAAGGCAAGAGTCATATCTATTAAAATAAATTTGCCCATTATGAAAGATATTAGTATATCAGTAAAAATTAAGGAAATTCCAATGATAAGCATTAAGAGACCAGTTGTAAAATGTGCTAGATATTTATGAGTGTTTTTTTTTGTGTTAACGCGCTCGTATGTAAAAGCAAAATTTCCGAAACATGCAATAACTGCAATAATAGATGTGGCGACAAGAATGTTTCCAGAAGAAGCTTCATCACTTATTAGGTTGCTATTAACAAGATAACTTTGGATTGGAAAGTATGCTAGTGCTAAAAGGATTAATAAAATTATGTTTTTTATTATATTTTCTTTGATTATTTTTTGCATTTCCAGATTATAACATTATCTGCTTTTATAGTTTTCTATTTCCAGATGTTATGGGGAATGGCAAAGAAAAGAAAATATTTAATTTAGCATAAGGTTTTTATAATTCTTAAGAATATAATCAAGTATGGTCGTCCAAGCTATCAAATTAAAGAATTTTCATAAGAAAATAGAATTAACATTGAAAGAAACTAAAGAATTTTATCAAGAGGCTACAGTAGAAGCTCCAGCGAAAGCAGAGCTAATCAAAGAACAACATAACCTTAATTATAAAAGGTATAGGTATAATTTTAAGAAATTTTTTGCAACAACTATAAACGATTCTAAAATTGATTATAGCCTGGGTGATTTTGTGAGAAAGTATGAAGATTTACAAAGAAATTTGGATATGTTTCTCAGTTTTAGTCCTTTTATTCTCCAGCTACATGACAACTGCAAAATGGGCATTATTAGTAAAGAATTTTACATTTATATCATGTTGAAATTCTATGCGTCTAATTACGAAACAATAATTAGTTTCTTCATTCCACCTTGTAACAAACTAAATTTTGTGAAAAAGAAAATGCTAACCCCTAAAGGAAAAACCATGTCAATTAATACAGCAGGAAAATGCTTAAAATTTTTAGGTGAATATGATAAACCACTTTATAATTACATGAATAAGATATACTTTAGAGAACTTAGAAATGCAATAGCTCATGACTCTTATTGGTTTATTAAGGATAAAATATATTATTTCGACGGTAAAAGGAGAAAAAGATGTATTCATCTCATTAAACTTCTTGAGTCTCTTACTAGGATGGGATATACAATAAATAATATTCAGAAAACTTATGCAGAATTCATAATAAAATGTTGTGAGGATATCCTTAAACAGAATCTAACTGAAAAACAAGCTAAGACTTTAGTGAAGACCACTAAAGTTTAATATTTCTTTGATTTAATAACTAAACATTACATTCTTCCATTTTCTTTGAATAAAATCAATCTTCAAAACTCTCATTAGTCATCTTTATGGATTTCTCAGCATCTTTAAAGCCCATCATGGCCCTTATGCAGTCGATGTTCTCCGGAACAACATCTGATTCCTGGTGAATTGCCTGCATGTAAAAGAGCTTCTTGCCGTGGGTTCCTATCGCTTCCTCCCAGATGCATATATCGTGCATGTCTCCTCTTTTGCCACCTAAGTCGCGGGCCAGTTCCATGATTTCAGCAGTAGAACGGACTTTCTCTGCGTTTCTTACTATCCTGATTCTTGTTGTATCATTTAACAGCTTTACAACGTCCTCAACCTTGACTTCCTTTTTCATTTCGCAAGTCAGTGTATGCAGATGCATTAAAGTTGTCGGGACGCTTATAGCGGTTGTAAAAATTTCCATATCCTTCAAAACAGTTTTAACATCAGGTCCATGATGGCTGGGCAGTTCCAAAACAGGAACAATTGAGTTTATCGGGCCGTGCCTTATGTCTCCAGGGTCTGCTCCTCTCCTTATCATTGTAGCTGTTACATCAACAATTCCAAACTTTTTATCCAGAGCATGCAATGTCCTTGACAATCCGGTTGTGTTGCAGCTAACCACCCTAACATAATCCTTGTTCAGAGCTTCTTTATAATTGCATTGAGCAACGAAGCTGCACTCGCCAACATCTGCTTTTTCGCCTCCCTGGAAAATCGCTTTTACCTTATTCGGAATATAATATTTCTCTTTATTTTCCCTGCCGATCTTTTTTGGAGTGCAGTCAACGACAATATCAACAGCTTTCATCAAATCACCTACATTCCCTACAATATTAATTCCATTATCCTTAAAATCTTTCCCGCCATCTATAGCAAATATTTTTATGCCTTCCATATTTGCAACTTCCATCCTGAAACTGTACGAGTGGCCTGTTATGCCGACTAATTCCATATCTTTCTGCAGCTTAACTGCATCAGCAACTCTTTTGCCTATTGTTCCGTAACCGACAATTCCTACTTTTATTTTTGACATTTAATTGCACCTCGTTAGGTTTTTCTTATATTTTTCAGCATCGTAAAGTTAAGGCCCTAACTTAACTCATTGTTTTTCTTACAATCGAAGCAGTACCCTTCGCATTAAATGCGTCGATAAATGCTTTTGCTTCTTCATAAGATCTTTCTTCTATTTCCTTTCTGCATCCTTCGGCCATAGCATAGATTTGGTCGAAGAATACCTTTGGAGCATACTTGCCGTTCTTTCCAAAAACCTCTTCTGGCTTTTTTCCTTCAATTGGCTTATTTTTTATTGTCCACTCAAACATCTCGTTGTAAACATCAGGGTGGTATTTTTTTAAAGCGTCAAAAACAATATTCTGGAATAAAGTTGCAACATTTCCCTTTATGATGTCTCCTTTGGGAAATTTCTCTTTTATCAGCTCTAAGGGAGTTCCTGTTATGCCATGTTGTACAATCCTAACTTTAAAATCATTGTCCCGTAAAGCCTTTGCAACTTCTTTTGTTTGCTTGATATTTATGGAAACCTGAGATATTGGATTTCCTTTATCATCATAAATATTGCCGTGTGTTGAGCCGTTTGCTATTGCAATCACGTCCGGGTCTAAGCCTGCTTCTTTCAGTTTTTTTATAAAGGTTACAGCCTCTTCCGGCTTTGTCAGGACCATTCCTTCTGCGCCTTTTCTTCCTATCTCTCCAACTTCAACTTCTAAACCAAATTCCTTATCCATCTTTTCCATGATATATTTCCCAATCTCAATTGCAACATCAATATTGGGCTTTAGCTCTTCCTCAACAGTTTTTCCTTCAAAATTAAACAAATGGGAAGCGTCAATTGCAAAAGATGTATAGCCTGCTTTTATTTGAGCGTCAATAAGCCCTTTTGTGTCTTCAATCTCGTCTGGTGTACCTTCTTTTATCCCTATATGGTCTGCATGCAATGCCCAGATGTCGTGCTTTACCTCATTGTTGATTTCGAGAAGAAAATTTGAGAATGATTTTGGTGTTAAGCCGGTATAACCAGTATGCTGGTTGCATTCTGTTCTTGCCAGCTCGAGTATCAAAGCAGAGTCCATGTCTTTTGCGGCCCTGAAAATCCCTTTTGCAACGCCCGGAATGATTCTTGGGTTGCACGCTAAAACTATGCAGTCTTTATCCTTTAAAGCATTAAATATTTTTTTTCCTGAGATTGGATTCATCATAAATCATCTCTTGCCGGGTGTCGATTCATGGTGGTGCGTGTCTATGTACCTTATTGTCCCGCTTTTTGAGCGCATAACCAATGAGTTAGTAAGCTGGCAGTTTTTTTTAAAAACAACGCCTTTTAGCATCGGCCCGTCACTTACACCAGTAGCTGCAAAAGCCAGCTGGTTTCCTTTTGCAAGATCGTCAATTTGATAAACTTTATCAAGCTTAAGGCCCCTTTCTACTGCCTGTTTTTCAAATTCCGGATTGTGCGGCTTTAAAACACCCTGTATATCCCCGCCGATACATTTTAATGCTGCCGCAGTTATCACCCCTTCCGGCGCTCCGCCAATACCCATCATCACATCTATTCCTGAATCAGGCAGTGCTGATGCAATTCCTGCTGAGATAGTACCATGCTCTATTAACCTTATCCTTGAGCCTGCTTCCCTTATCTGCTTTATCATTCCCTTATGCCTGTCTCTTTCAAGAATTATTACAGTAATGTCTTCAATGTCTTTGCCCAGCGCTTTTGCAATATTTTTCAGGTTTTCTTTTATTGGCGCTTTTATGTCGATTGCGCCTTTTGCTGCCGGGCCTACTGCCAGCTGATTCATGTAGCTGCCAGGCGCATCAAGCAACGAGCCTTTCGGGCCTGCTGCTAAAACAGAAATTGCATTTGGCTTTCCATTTGCAAGGTTTGAAGTGCATTCAAGAGGGTCAACAGCAATGTCCATCTCAGGCCCTTCTCCTGTTCCGAGGTCTTCACCAACATACAGCATAGGGGCTTCATCCTTTTCACCCTCTCCTATAACCACCTTGCCTTTAAAATCAACATTATTAAAGCGCTTTCTCATTGCGTCAACAGCTGCTTTGTCTGCTTTTATTTTATCTCCTTTGCCCATCCATGCAGCGCAGGATATAGCAGCAGCTTCTGTGATTCTTACAAACTCCAGCGCGAGATTCCTATCCATTTTTTCCTCAGAAATAACAAATTTTACACTGATATTTAAAGTTTTCTGTTGTCATACTTCATCATATAAAAATAGAAAGTTTTAAAAATAAGCATAGAAAATAAGGTTAAGAATAGGATTGGGGGTTTTGTTGAAGTTAAAAAATGATCAATAAAAAGAATTCAGAAATAATCAATAAAAAAATTCAATATAACCGATAAATTATCATTAGGTGCACAAACAATTATTCCTCAGTTGTGAACATGAGTTATGCAGCCGTTTTTTAATTTTAAAATTTAAAACACAAAAAAATCAAAGATTTTTTGTGTCCCAAAAATCGCATAGCGATTTTTAAGGACAAGTAAAAATCAATAAAAAAACTCAGCTGGAAAACGGGCAGACAATTGTGAGCGTGGAGCATTAATAATGATTAAATAATAATTAAAACATTGATTGGAAATTCAATGATGGATAAAAACAATTAATAATTTGATAAGAATGAAAGAGAGAATCACAATAACTTTGGATGATGAATTAATCAAGCATATAGATAAAAGGATTGATGGCAATGTCATCAAAAACAGAAGCCAGCAGATTGAGGTGCTGCTGAAAAAGGCCCTGGGTTCTGACATTCCAAGCAAGGCTGTTCTTTTAGTTGGGGGCAAAGGAACAAGGCTTAGGCCATTGACTTATAAGCTGCCAAAAGCTCTGCTGGACATTCAGGGAAGGACTGTTATTGAGCAGATATTCGACTTATTAAAGAAATATGGCATACGGGATATTATTTTATGTGTTGGTTATCTGAAAGAAAAAATAGAAGAGTATCTGGGGGATGGCTCTAAATTTGGAGTTAATTTAACTTATATTGAGGAAGAAAAGCCGTTAGGAACAGCAGGCCCCTTAAAATTAGCAAGAAAATACCTTAAGTCAAGTTTTATTGTCTCTAATGGTGATGAGCTGAAAGATATTAATATCCCGAGGATGTTCAGGCTGCATAAAAGAAAGGATGCTCTTGGCACAGTGGCATTGACAACTGTTCCTGACCCTACAGAGTATGGAGTTGCAAAGCTTGAAGGCTCAAGAGTTCTGGAGTTTGTGGAAAAGCCAAAAAAAGGAGATGCGCCTTCTAATCTGATAAATGCCGGATTTTATATTTTAGAGCCTGCTGTAATTGACCTTATACCGGATGGGTTTTCAATGCTTGAAACAGATGTGTTCCCGCAATTAGCAAAAAAAGGCAGGTTAAGAGGATTTCCATTCCAGGGGCAATGGTTTGATATGGGAAACCTGGGAAGGTATGAGAGGGCAAAGAAAAAATGGATAGGAGTAAGCCCTTACGAGGAGGGATAAATGGATATCTTCAAAGCTTATGATATAAGAGGAATTTATGGCAAAGACCTGACAGATAAAATAGCTTATAAAATCGGAAAGGCTTTTGTTGACTTTCTGGATTGTAAAAAAGTGGTAGTTGGGTATGATATGAGGCCTAGTTCTGAAAAGGTTGTTAAGGCCTTTATTAAGGGGGTCAATGAGCAGGGCGCAGATGTTGTTGATATCGGAATGGTCAGCACAGATGCGGTTTATTTTGCTTCTGGCAAATTAAACGTTCCTGGTGTTATGTTTACCGCCTCTCACAACCCGAGCAAGTGGAATGGCATGAAGCTCTGCAGGGAAAATGCAATTCCAATAAACCATGATACAGGGCTGAAAGATATTGAGACCAGTGTTAAAAAAAATATATTCAAAGAGGCAGGCAGGAGAGGGACCTTGATTAAGGAGGATATTTTAAAAGATTACGTGAAGCATGTGAATACTTTTTTTGATTCAAGAAAAATCAAGAAATTGAAGATTGTTGTGGATGCCGGCAATGGAATGGCTGGCAAGATAATCCCCCTTGTTTTTGAAAAATTAAATGCAAAAATAATTCCTTTATATTTCAAACTTGATGGCCGTTTCCCGAATCATCTGCCTGATCCTTCAAAGCCTGAAAACTTAAGAGCATTGCAGAGAAGAGTAAAAAAAGAGAAAGCGGATTTTGGGATGGCTTTTGATGGGGATGCTGACAGGATATTTTTTGTTGACGAGAAAGGATTAACTATTGATTCTTCATTAGTGAGCTGCTTAATAATCAAAAACATGCTGAAAATGCACCCTAATGAGAGGGTGATCTATAATCTGGTGTGCAGCCGTATTGTGCCGGAAGTTGTAATAAAAAACAGGGGCATTCCAATAAAAGACAGAGTGGGCCATTCCTATATAAAGCAGACAATGAGAGATACAGGAGCGATATTTGCCTGCGAGCATTCTGCGCATTATTATTACCGCGATAATTTTAGAGCAGACTCAGGCATAATAACTGCAGTTATCATGGCTGAGATTGTCAGCAAGGATAAGAAAAAATTAAGCAAGTTACTGGACGAATTCAGGAAATACTACAAGATTGAAGAAACTAGTCTCAAGGTGAAGGACAAGGACAAAAAATTAAAGAAAATAGAAAAGATGTACAAAGGGAAAAGAAATGGCAGATTCAATAAATTAGACGGGATTACATTCGAGTTTAAAGACTGGTGGTTTAATTTAAGGCCTTCTAACACAGAGCCATTATTAAGGTTAAATCTAGAGGCTAGATTTGAAAAACTGATGAAAGAGAAGAAGAAGGAGCTGGTGAAGCTTATTGGGAAGTGAAATCTTTATATCCTACTCAAGTTTTTGTCCATAAAAACACCATCAGTTATTTTATCACTACAGGGCCGGATCTCTTATGCTCTCCTTCTTTTACCATCTTAAGGATATCATCAACTAATTTCTTTCCATATTTTTTTATCAGTTTATTCTTATTATTTGATTTTAAAATCTCGTCAATTATAGCGTAAGGTGCTCCTAATTCTTTTTCGTCAGTCTGGCCATGGTAGAGCTCTGCTGTCGGTGTTTTGCTTATTATTTTTTCAGGTATTTTCAGGAATTTTGAAAGCTTTAGCTCTTCTGTTTTATACAGGCTGCCAATAACTTCTATGTCAGCAGCGCCATCGCCATGCTTTGTAAAGTAGCCAAGGAGGATCTCTGTCTTGTTTGATGTCCCAATTACCAGAGCATCATGTGTGTTTGCATAATTATACAGGATAACTGCCCTGATTCTTGAGGCAGTGTTTATCTTTGCTATCTTATTCTGCTTCCAGTCTAAATTTTTGAAATTTTTAATAAGATCATTAATGTATATCAATGAATAGCCTATGCCAAGGTATCTGCAATATTTGATTGTGTCTTTGATGTTTTCCTCAGAGCTTAATCCTCTGACAGGCATTATCAAGGCATGCAGATTATTTTTGCCAATAGAATCTGCAACCAGCTTTGCGCTTAAGGCAGAGTCGATGCCGCCTGAAAGGCCTATGACTGCTTTTTTTATATTGCTTTTTTTAAAATAAGCCTTGATTTCTTTTGTTAGTTTGGAGTAGGTTTTTTTCATTCTTAATAGCGAAATCTTATGGGTATTTATAGTTTTCTTAATATTGTACAAGAAAGTTTATTGATTTTGTTTGATGGTTGTTAGTTTCAATTGAGAAAAATTCTATTTAAGTGATTTGGAGGAGAACTTGTATTGGTAGGGTTGATTAATATCAACACAATTTCTATATTCGGAGTCTTTCCATCTTTCTGTATCAAAGCTTTTAGGATTGCGCATATGTTCAGATGCCCTATTTTTCAAAATTACATCAACAACTCTCCAAATTGAGTCTAATGTTTGAGTACCAATATCCCACGGCTCCATACCATGTTTCTGAGCTATTTCTTTAGGGGTCATTCCACGATTTAGATGATATTCTAGAATTAAATCCATATCGAGGTAATCATGTTGAAGTATTTTTTCATCATCACCAATCCCCATATCAGAAGAACTTTTTTCGTATAATATAAATTCAGGTACTTTTATATGTTTAGCTAATGCTTGAACTTGAGTTTTATATAGTTCTCTAATAGTCCAAACATCTCCAGAATTATCGATTCCATCTTTTGTATACCACCCAATTTTTTCTTCCGTTCCATTTGCACAACAAACTAACGTTGCATTTCTTTTATTAGATTCTTTCCTTGCCAATAGAACTCTTGCATCATGCTGTGCGACAATTCCAGCGTAAGCTTCTGCTACTGCTTCATTTTCACAAGATAATATAGCTGCTGTATGCATATTCATTGGAGCTTCATATCTTTTATCTCCATCTAAATAAAACATAGTAATCTCAGATTTCCATTTGTCTCTTTCATGTTTAGTTTTAAAATTGTGGAAATGAGGAACTTCTGCTGCTCTCAAAACCGATCTTAATCTATCTTCTAAAATCAATTCAACCCCAATATATTCTATAATCTTTTTAACTTTAGGGGTTGTTTTTTTATCAGTGTATCTATTATCTGGACAATACCATGCAGCTACTTTATTAGAACCAAAGACTTCTATTGCTAATATTAAAGAAGTCGATGAATCAATTCCACCACTAAATGGAACAATAATACTATTTCTATACAAAGCTTGGTGTCTTTCTTTTAATTCCTGAATTTTTTCCTTTCTAAAAGCTTCGATATCTATTTCTAATATTTTTTGACTGATAGACATTATTATACAGATATATAATTTAATTTATAAACCTTCCTCTTTTCACCACTTCAACGTACTGAAAACCAAAAGATTTATATAGATGTTACCTCTTAGTAGTTACGTTGGGTGGTTTGATTTGCATAAAAAGTTTGCTTTGTTATTTTTAATGATATTTGCATTTGGATGGGTTTGCAATAGTGTATACAGCGTTTATTTCTCTGATCAAACTGATAATAAGAAGTTGGAAAGTTTTTATATAGAAGAATCAGATAGTGAAAAATTAAAGCCATTGATAAACAGCCTGCTGGGCAAGGATTCTGAAGATGTTCCATCTCCATCTGACTGGGTCAAGGAAGAGCAGATCAAGGTTTATAATGACCGAATAGTTATAGACTTAAAAAATGCTGAATGGGCTAGCTTTACAGACACTAACTCAATGGACCCTGTGATAGACAGCACTGCAAATGCGATAGAGATTGTGCCAAATTCTGAAAGAGAGATCAATGTGGGGGATGTTGTTTCCTACAAGTCAAAATATGCAGACAGCATAATCATACACAGGGTTGTAAAAAAGGATAAGGACAGAAATGGAACATACTTTATCATGAAAGGGGATAATAACCCTTATAATGACCCTGAAAAGGTAAGGTTCGGGCAGATACAAAGAGTTCTAGTGGCTATTATTTATTAGGGAGACAGTAAAATAATTACTGTTCGTCTTTATGGTATAAATCTAAGAAAACTATCTTATTTTCGTCTTTTATATACGAATAAGTTAGTCTAAAAGGAGCAATATAAACTTCCCTTGTACCTTTCCTGGAATACCTCATAGGCTTTCCGATTTCTGGATTATATTTTATCTTAACAAATTGCTTTATTATTTTTTCTTTTAAACCCTTATTCTTTACTTTAGAGAACAATTCCTTAAAAGAAGGGTGAAAAACAGCTTTTACCATTTCTTAACTTCCTTCAAAAAATCATCAAAATCCATCTCAATAAATTCTCCTTTTTCATAACTTTTCCATGCTTCTTCAGTTCTTCTGGCCAATTCTAAATCTTCTTCGAGATTCTTGTTAAGTTTACTGGCCTTTTTCATGATTAGCTGATCGTCATTCTGAATAATAACCAGTTTTTCACCTTCATGGATGTTTTTTCTCATTTCTCTTGGAATAACAACTTGGCCTTTTGAACTCATTTTTGTTATAGCAATATCCATTTGTATCACCAAGGTAAGATTGGTCTTACTAAGTATATAAATGTTTCGTTTCTTTTGCATTCTATTGAATATAAACACATTTTTAAATAAAACTAAATTATTGCATTAGATGAGGCTTGCAGCTTTGATTTCAGGCGGGAAAGACAGCATTTATGCAGCTTATAAGGCAGCTGAAAAGGATGAGCTAGCCTGCCTGATAAGCTTTAAATCAAAAAGAGAGGATTCCTATATGTTCCATATTCCAAATATAGAGCTTGTTAAAGTGCAGGCAGAATCGATGGAACTTCCGTTGATTTTTCTTGAGTCTTCCGGAATAAAGGAGAAGGAGCTCGAGGATATAAAAAAGGGCTTGAAGGAGGCTGTTAAAAAATACAAAATAGAAGGTGTTGTTTCCGGAGCTTTAGCCTCGAATTACCAGAAGGAACGAATTGATAAGATATGTGAAGAGTTAGATCTAAAGTCAATAGCCCCTTTGTGGCATATTGATCCTGAGCAGTACCTGAAAGACCTAATAAAAAATAGATTCAAGGTAATAATTACAGGGATTGCTGCTGAAGGATTAACTGAAGATTTTCTCGGGAAAGAGATTGATGAAGATTTAATTGAAGATTTAAAAAAGATAAATGAAAAAATTGGAATGCACCTTGGATTTGAAGGAGGGGAAGCTGAAACATTAGTTTTGGATTGCCCTTTATTTAAGAAAAAGGTGATTATTAAAGAAGCTGAAAAACAGACGGAATCTGAATGTTGTGGACAGTATATCATCAAAAAGGTAAGTTTGATTAATAAATAAGTTTATAATGCCCTACTTTGATTCTTTTTATTAGTCCTTTCTTTTCATATCTCCAAAGATACGCCTGTGGACTTTTATAACCAAGCTTAGTCATTTCTCTACAGAAATCCTTTCTTAGAAAAAGATTGTTCCTTTGAATACTGTTTATGATTTTTAAAGTAAAAAATTGCTGCCTTCTTGATGGTATCAACATCATTTCTTCACAAATCTTATTTTTTCTCTTTGAAATGAAACCTATCATTTTGATAAATCTGTTTATATTATCAGCATAAATAATTAAAGTCCATCTAGTTGTTATTTTACCACACCTTAGATTTGTTTTATTCTTCCTTATTGCTTCCAACGCTAATTTAGAGTCTACATCAAAATAATGTTTTAATAAAATTTGTTCACCCGACAATAATTTTGGAGGATGGTTCTTAATTTTTTCAAATAATTTAGAATATTTTTCTTTTAGTTCGCTGATAAATATTCTCTTTTTTAAGGGAATTTTTTCATTTGAAACAAAAGGGGTGATATCTACATATCTAGAAATCTTGATGTATCTTTTATGTTGTTTTTTATTAAGAATCGGGCTTCCTTCAGCTTCAAATGCTACTTTCAAATATTCTCTTGCTAAATTTTTGTCTTTTAATACTAACGAAGGGATTTGAGAAGGCATTGGTATAAGATATCTACAGATTGCTGGCGCTCTAGACCTTAAAAAGTCTTTGTTGTAATCAGATTTAATTAAATTTGTAGCTTCTTCTGACAAAAGATTCCTGATACATTCTTTGAATAATATATGGAATTCCCTTTCTGGGACATTTAAACTAAATTCAGTTCTATAAGAACCTTCAGAGGTCATAAGAGCGTATAACATAGTATAAGCTTTATTGTTTAACGCTATTGGAAAATTTATTTTAAAACTTTTTGTTCCAGTCATCTGTGTTTTTATACTGATTATATTTTTTGCAATACTCTTCCTATTTTTAGATTGCCTAAGCCTTTTTACTGTGATGAAATTACCTCTCCTCTTGATGTCGGTAGGAAATTTATCTAGCTTAAGTTTTATGTAATCTGGAAGATTCCACCAATCTACCCTATTAAGCTTAGGACTATTATGTGAATAACCATTAAAATTTAAATCAATATTTTTAAACATTTTAAATCGCCAGTTTTTTGAATGTGTAAATTATTTTAATTGATTTTTAGTTGTTCAACAAAAATCATTATTTAATAGTTAAACTAATTTTAGTGATTTAAAATGTTAGAATTTAAATACTTAACTATTAATAGGTTCTGCTGGAGAATACGAGTCATTGGTAATTGACTGCCCTCTTTTCAGTAAAAAATTAAAGATTAAAAAGTCAGAGATTAAGATGGAAGATGAAAGGACTGGGAGGTATTTGGTTGATGAGGTTGAATTAGTCTAGAATTTTTGCACCTTGATTATTTATCTTGGAAACAGATATCCTGGATGTAACGCCTTCCTTTTCAAATGCCTTGCTCATTGCCATCCCTATATCATAGGCTTTATTTTCTTCATCAGTCACAGAAAAAACTGATGGTCCTGATCCTGCAATTGAGAAACCGTAAGCCCCTGCTTTTAACGCTGCTTCTCTTACATCATAATAACCAGGAATAAACTCTGCTCTCACTGGAGTTATTATCAAATCAGTCATAATTGCTTCCCCCATTTTTTTTGGATTATTATCCCTTACACCATCAATAAGGTCAATTGCACCATTTATATACCTATAGACTAAACTCTCATCAGAGCCAGATTTTGATATATCTTTGATATCTATACTAGACAAATAAAATTTATTTTCAAGCAGGTATTTACTTAATGTTTTACTTGCAAGGTTAACTAATCCAGGAATATCATATCTAGTATCTTTTAAAGCTCTCCTCATATCTCCAGTATTAAGACTGATATCAGGAGAAGCTACTGTAAAATAAAATTCATGAGGCGTTTCAAATCTTGTATAACCTTGGCTCGTAGGTTTTTTAACAAAATCAGGATCATGAATAATAATGAAACCTCCTAATAATGAAGGCAAAACATTATCTGCATGACCTAAGCCATTAGTTGCAACCGCTTCTCCATGGACAATAGCCTCAAGAATTATTGGATCATCTCTGTCTAAAGCTGTATAAAGGCTATGATTAACAGCAAGCGCTCCTGCAACAGAACTTGAGGCACTGCTTCCTAGCCCTGTTCCAATACCCATTTTTTTAAATAATGTTAATTGTATTTTTGCAGATTCTTCAGAAGCACCATATACTTTCTGGCCAGCAGCCTGAACAACATTATCATGACCTGATGGCAACTCATCATTGCCAATTATATCCACTAGATTAACTCCTTCTTTAAAATTATCATTAGTCCTAGCTTCAACACTATCCCCTTCCATATCCAGAGCTAAACCAAACATATCAAATCCTGGCCCTACATTGGCGATAGTTGGTGGGGCTATGGCTCTTACTTTTTTCATTATTGTGTGTGGATGTGGTGTATTTAAAAATGTTTCGAAATGTAATCTCTAGAAAGTAATAAAAAAATTCTAAGCAAAAAACCGCAAAAAATATAAAAACCAAAGATATTAAGCCATTATGAAAAAAATAATCATGTTATTACTGGTGTTGTCTTTGTTAATAGTAGGCTGCATAGATACTGAAACAGAAAAAAGAGAAGAATATGATAAATGCAATTCTGTATGTTCTTCGGTGTTGAGCGATGATTTTGTTACATTAGAGCTTTGCAGGGAAGAATGCCAAAAAACTTTTTTAGAAGAAAGTGAATGATCATTTATTTTCTTTTAACTCTACCGTGCAAGATCCTGGAAGCTTTTTAGATGCTCTGTTCAGGGCCTGCCTTGCGATGTCCAAGCCTGCTTTGTCAACTCCAACCTCAAATATAACCTGGCCTTTTTTGATCCTAGCGGCAGAGCCAATTGGCTTGCCAAACGACTTCTGCATACCAGTAGAGAACCTGTCAGCTCCTGCTCCGGCTGCTATTGGATTTTCCCTTAGGACATGGAATGGGTAAACTCTTGTTTTCATCTTAAATCCAACTGTGCCCAGTGTTTTTTCCAGCAGCCTGTTAGATGTCATTCTTGCGCTCTCCAGTGCATTGTCCCTTATCTGAAGATCATCTTTAGAAACAAGATTCAATACATAGGGGTATTTTTTCTTTAAATTCCCGGTTTCAAACTTAGCTATGAGGATGTTAGGAGTTATCCTAATAAAAGACTTATCCTTGAATTTAGAGGTTCTTGTATAAGGTCTTTCTAAACTTCTATATGCGGAAAATTTCCTTAATCTTGCCATAGTATTGGGGATAAGGTGGCTATTTTTAAATGTTACGGTATAGTATATTGAAAATATCGAAAGTTATATAAATAAGTTTGACAAAAATAGTATATCATACTTAAAAGAGGTGAACAGTTGATGAGAATTTTCCATAACAAAAAGTCTTCTCTTGAGTTATCTATTCGAACTATAGTTATTGTTGTTCTGGCTATGACATTGCTTGGTTTAGGTTTAGGGTTTATTAAAAACATGTTTGGGGATATAGGGGGCCTTACTGAAGATGTTACAGCACAAGTAAGAGAGAAGATTATAGATGATTTGATATCTGGCGACAAAAAAGTATCATTCCCCAAAACAGAAATTGTAATTGATAAAGGAAAATCAGAAATGTTAACAGTAGGTTTGAGGAACAAAAATGATTATACTCTATTTTATAAGATGGAGTTTACACCAGTATCTGATCCGGATGGGAATGCATTTACCATAGGTAGATGGTTCCAGTTTGATGAAGCTAAAGAATATGAACTGTCGCCTGCTGACTCTGATGTGAGGAATGTGAGGCTAAGCATACCCAAGGGAGTTACATCAGGATCTTACTTCTTAACATTTCAGATACTTGATACCACCAACAGCAATACTAACCCCGATGTTTACGCAACAAAAGACTTTTTCATAGTGGTGAGAGGTTAAAATGGCAAAAAAAACTAAAAAAAGGCTGTCAGAGCAGCAGGAATTTGAGATAATGAAGCTGGTCATGGACAAGTTCCTTTGGCTGGGTTTTATCTTGATGGCTTTCGGCATGTACAATATGTTCACAAACACAATTTATGCAGGATTAACGTGGATTGTAGTAGGAGCAATTATACTGATACTGTTCATGCTGATCATAGTTAAGGAATATGAAGTAATAAGATAATTCTTTGTTTTTATTTTACCACAAACTATAAATATAGGTTATTCAATAAGATTAATGTAAAGAGGTGTATAAAATTAAATATGGGTATATTGCCATAGCACTTGTAATACTAATATTTCTTATAAGCGGCTGCAGTAAGGCTGAATGTGAAGTTAGTTCTGACTGCGGCTCTTTGACATGCAAGACCTCATCCTGCGTTGATGGAGACTGCCAATTTACCTCTAAAAGGAATTGCTGCGGGAATGGGGAAGAGGATGAAATAGAGGATGGCAAGCCGGGAAATAAATGCACTTGCCCTGCTGATTACGGCAAATGCGAAGGCAAAGGCAAAATTAAAGTTGGCTCGAGGAGTTATGATACAGAGTATTTGGAATACCTGTGCGAGAATAATGAATGTGTTTTTGGCGTTGACAAGGAGGAAGTAAAAGAAAATACCCTGCTGGATGAAAAAGACTTTAGTTTATTCAGATTAGAGACTTTAGCAACATTCAACAAGCCGTTTGACACAAGAAGAGATGATTTTAATTTCAGGATTACATTAAAAGACACTGATGATATGCTGGTACCGCCTATCAGGATAAACAAGATTATTTTAAGGGATGGTGAAGTGTTATTTGGGGAAAAAGAGGTTGATCAGGCTTTGAATGGCATAGGGGATAGGATAATTGTAAATGTGCCTGTAACTTACGATCTTGAACAACTGGAAGAGGATAGACGATTAAGCTATAAAGTAGATTATGAATTCACGCAAAAGGTGAAAGATGAAAGGCTGCCGAACGGCACTTATACCTATAAAAATACGCTTATGAGAGAAGATTATGAAACAAGATTCCAGACAAAGGTTTTCTTTGTAAGATCTGGTTGAGCATTTAGATTCGCTAAATACTCTTATAACTTCCCATTAGCAATGCAACACTGACTGTCCCGCCACACATAGATAACTGTTTGGCTGAAGAACTGACAAAATGTCTAAAATAAATGCTAAGATGAATAAAAAAGGCCTTGAACTGTCAATAAACTTTATTGTTATTGTTGTCATATCTTTGATAGTGTTTTTCTTTGGAGCCAGGTTTATTTACCAGCTGGGCGCTGAAGCAACCCAACTGCAAAGCATAACAGCTGACGAGCTGGAGAAAAGGATAGGGGAGCTGGCTTGCGGTGGTTCTGAGAGGGTATGTTTTCCTTCTGATAAAAAAATAATAAAAAAGGGCAAGCTGGGCATTTTCGGAATGAGAATAATAAATGTGCTGGAGGGGGATAGCCATGATTTTTCCCTTAGTGTTACCCAACCAGATCCTCCCGGCTATACAGAAGAAGGTGATGAAATATTTTCTGGTGAAGATGAGCTGCCTCAATTTAAATACAGGGAAGAGCCTTTTCCTATAAGCAAAAATAAAGAAGCAGACAGGGCAATAGGTGTTGAAATTCCTTCAAGTGCAAAATCTGGAACTTACATTCTTGATGTGGCTGTATGTTATAATGATGGAGATTCAAACACAAGAGATAATACCGGCAAATGCGGGGAAGATATCTACAGCTACAATAAAATCTACGTAGAAGTTCCTTAAGCAGATATAGTAACTTTTTGTTTTTCTTCAATCCTTCGTAATTCCTTCATAATCAGCATATCGTATAGATCTATAAATTTCTTACCAATAGCATTTTTTTCATTTATTTTGTAAAGCTTTGCTCTGCCAATCTCTCTTGTTTGCGTCACAATTTTATGTTTTGCTAACGCAGGAAATATTTTATGTAAAGTGCCCCAACTAACACCAGCATTTTTTGCTAAGTCTGTTAAAGTATAATCAAGCTCTCGGCCTTCTATAAGATACTGCAGAACCCTCATAGTCGGGCTATTGCCTACAACATCCAGGAATATTGATTCTTCTTTCATATTTAAGTAATATCAATAGTTTACAATATCTGAAAAACTTTCTGCTTCTAAGCTTGCTCCTCCCAATAAACCACCATCTATGTCTGGTTGCGCCATTAGTTCTTTCACATTCTCTGGCTTCATGCTCCCACCATAAATAATCCTCATTTCATTAGCTATCTTTTCAGAATACGTATCAGCAAGAACCTTCCTAACAAAAGCGTGCATTTCCTGGGCGTCATCAGCTGTTGCAGCTTTATGGTTGGGGTCGCCTCCACTGATTGCCCAGATTGGCTCGTAAGCGATTATCATTTTCTTAATATCATTTTTACCTATACTTTTTAATGAGTTTTTTAACTGGGTTTTTATAACACTGAGGGTTTTGTTTTTTTCCCTCTGCTCTGATGTTTCTCCTATGCATAATATAGGCTTTAAGCCATGCTCCAGGGCTTTTTTTATTTTTTTGTTCACTATATCATCTGTTTCATTGAAAAACTGCCTTCTTTCAGAATGGCCCAGAATCACATATTCGCAGAAATCCTTCAGCATCAATGGCGAGATTTCGCCTGTGTAGGCTCCTTTATCTTCATAATGCATATCTTGTGCCCCTAACTTTATGTTGGAGTTCTTTATCTCTTTATGCACGCAGCACAAGAAAGTAAAAGCAGGGCATATCAAGATGTCTTTATCTTTCACGTTTTTTAATCTGTTTTTTAGGGAGCCTGCAAGAGAAACAGCCTCTTTGGCATTCTTGTTCATCTTCCAGTTTCCCGCTATGAATAGTTTTCTCATAGTTCAGTTTTATTTACGTTTATTTAAATAGTTTTTTGTTTTGTTGGCACTCTAGAAGGGGTGTATGTTTTATCCTTTCTTTATTGTTTTCTTAGCAAACATAAAATAAATTATCAATCCTGTTGCTACTACAGATAAAAATATTAACCATGCTATTGGTATCTTTTCTTTTGTTGAGTGGGGCAATGTTGTTGGCGGGGATTCTGCTGAGGGTTTTTCTACGGGCTCTTCTGGAAAAGGTTCTTCTTCTATTTCTTCAGCGGGTTCTTCTGTTTTATCAACATTCTCTGTTATTAAGTCATGTATTGGTGTTATCTCAACCTTAACCAGATCTCCATAAACATTAACAAGCTTTATTTTTAAATCATTATAATCATCATTATCATGATTTAGATAACCTGTTATATCTAAAATTAAATTCATTACTATCCCGCTGGAGTTGAAAAATAATGTTGCTGATGTTTCTTTTATGTCTGTTATTGTTATTATGTGGTTTTCATTGCCTATGTAGATTGGGTATGTTATTCCTTTTTTGAAGTATAAGGTTATTTTTTCTCCTAATCTCGACGAGCCTATGCTTCCTCCGCTGGTGGTGCTACTTGAGGTTGTTGTGGTTGTAGTTGTTGATGGTGTTTCTTCTGAGGAATAAACACTGAATTGGGTTATATTAAATGTAAAGTTTCCATAGCCACCTGATTTTAGATAGCTTACTTCTGTGCAGATAGACGATGAGCAGACAGAGCCGTCTCTTAAAACTCTTGGGTTGGTGAATGTTAGGTTATACAATATTAATCTTGCTGCTTTATTTAACGCAGGCAGCGCTGTTGAGTTAATCTCTATTCTGTTGTTGGATATGTTTACATAAGAATTTATATCTGCTCCGCCACTTAAATCAACAATTGCAGAGAAGTTAATCTTTCCATAGCTTGTTTGTTCTATAATAAAGTTGGTTATGTTTGAGATGTTTACAGTGCTTAAGTCAGTAGTGTCTCCTCCAAAGTCTGTTGTTGTAATTACTGTTAAAATTCTTGTTTCAGAATTGTTAATGTTATTTACTTGGTCTGTGCAGTTTACTGACCAATTGTAAGATGCAATAGCCAGATTATTTATTGCAAAGGTTTGCGTTGCGCTTTTTGTAATTGAGGAATTTGTAATGTTTATTTCATTATTTACTATTAATGAACAATTTGTAACATTGTTTGTATCAGTAACATTATAATTAAATGTTATATTTCCATCACTATCTCCGCTGTTGTTTGTAAGGGATATTAAAGTGATAACTGGATTTGTTGTATCTAAATAAACAATTCTTAATCCTGTTTTATTTTCATTTCCTGCACTGTCATTAACATAAGCCCTAAATGTATAATTTCCATCTGCTAAACTAGTTTTATTTTCATAATAATTATCATCAAAAGTTTCATTTGTTCCATTCCATTCAAAAGTAACTGTATCTAAATTTGTATCTGAAGCAGAAATATTTACATAGACCCAGTTTTGTGAATACCAAGTTGCATTAGTTAAAGTTCCTCCTGTATAATCTATGGTTGGAGCACTTGTATCAACAGTAAACTCTCTTGTTTCGCTTGCTCCAATATTGTTAGAAGAATCTGTGCAGTTTACAGACCAATTATAAGAACCTACTGGGAGATCATTTAAAGTAAAATTCTGTATTGTTGATTCTATAATAGTCGAATTTGTCAGGTTTATTTTATAATTTACGATTAATGAGCAATTATCTATACTCTCTTCATTATCGATCGCATTATAAACAAATGTCACATTTCCATCATTATCTCCACTGTTATCTGCAGGGGCTGTTAGAGTTATTGCTGGTGCTGTATCATTAATTGTTGCTTCAAATAGAAGCTCTATTGGTAGCTTAAGTGTGCTATTGTCTCTTGAAACATTCTTACCATAAGCTTCCCATCGACTTCCGTATGTTACATTAACACTTGAAGATAGATTATAAGGCAAATTTAATACGATTTTATTATTATTAATTGTAGTGCTTGTTATGTTTGTATCATTATAAACAATACTTCCATCTTTTATTTTCCACCCCTCTATGAAAGTTGCTCCAGCAGTTCCATTAAAATCTTCTATAACTAATGAGGGGGTTGTTACATTAAATGTTAAAGTTAAATTACTGGTTGTAGAATTTGTCCATAATGTTATATTTATAAGTTTAGGGTAAGCTAAACTACTAATATTATAAATTTGCTCACCAATAGCTGCCCACCATCTTTTAGCATATGCTTGGTTTTCTTTATTTGTCCAAAAATGTGTAGCGGCATCACTCATAGTTATATCATAGGTAACAGGCCCTCTCGAGACATTGTTTACTTCATACCAAGCATCTTGTTGGGCTCTTCTTATATTATCTACAAGAGATACATCTCCAGCACGATTTGTCTGCCCTGCAATTATTGTTATAGCTATTTGAGTATCATTAATAAAATCATCTGCCAATCTTGTTAAATTTGATTTATAATGTAAATAATTTCCATAAGTTGAACAACACTCGGTAACATCTGAATAACCCTGAAACCATAACATTGTCTTAACTTTCATGCTTCCATTGGTTGCAACAGTCATATTACCTATCATCTCATCATATTTTGATTGACCTTTTTGCCAACTAATGATAGATGTTGCCCCCACAGCTGTCTGTAGAAATGCAATTGGAATACTCTGATTCTGGACTATATAATTTGCAACAAGAGGCCATGCAGAATTCTTTGTTCCACTACTTTCTATTGGGTCATTTGCAAGTTTCCATGTACTATTTTGCATAAATGCAGATGCCATGAATTGGTTAGAAGAATTCAGAATCTGGGCAATTTCTCCTCTTCCAACTGCATTACTCTGACCAGCAATAACAAAGACATCTCCAACACCAGTATTATTCAATGAAGAATTTATTGAAGGATTATTTGAAAACCTGACAATCAAAGTTCCATTTCCAACAGAAGCATTTAATTCTCCTGAAAAACTATTCCCACTAGGACTAACACTTATATTTGTATATACACCTCCATTAAAACTTGCCTCAATTGCTGATGGATCAGCTCCGGTATATGTTCCGTAAATCGGAATTGTTCCTGTAGAATCATTATGCCTCTGCCAGATAGAATATTGAAGAGGGTAAGTTAAAGAAATAGTAGTATTTAATATCATCCCCCAGACAGGTGTCTGATTAAGATTATTTAATGTATCATTAATATACCATGTCCAGTTAATTGTTCCTGAATTAATATTAATAGTCTTTGTTATCTCTACTTCTTCTCCATCAGTATATGAAGTTGCTGTATTATTCTCCCAATCTGTTCCATTATACCAGCTAAAGATATATGAGTCTGGATTTGCCTCATTCAAAGTTATGTTAAAATAAACACTCTCTCCTAAAGCAGTTGATGTTGTTAAATTTGTCTTATTATTTTCCCATGTTGGAAAAGTCGCATCAACACTAAATTCACTTAAATTAGATAATGTTGAAGCACTTCCATCACTCACATTAACCTGCCAGTAATATTTATCAGAACCTAATCTATATATGTCCAATACTTCTGCTGCAGATAAAGAACGATTCCATAATGCCAAGTCGTCTATAGAACCATTGAAATTACGAGTAAAGTCAACATGAGAGCCAATAGTAAAATTCCATGTATTTGAGAGATCTCCAATATTAACAGTACTACCACTATTATTTAAAATTCCGTCAAGATAAAGCTTTCCACCTGTGGCAGATTCTCTCTCAAAACTTAAAACAAGATGGTGCCATTCAGATAAAGTTATACTACTACCTGTACCAATATTCAAATTCCCAGAACCCGCGGTATTATTATAAACAAAAAAAGTAGGTATATAATTTACAAATTTTAGATAATAAGAACTTTTGCTAAATGCTCTATCCTGCGCGCTATTACCTTCTATTTTAACCCACAAAGATATTGAAAAATTCTCATTTTTATCAAAATCAAGACTATCATCATCAGGAACAAGAAGGCTATCATTAATTCCATCAAATTCATAAGCTCCTGCAAACTTCCCTCCAGTAGAATTCCATATAGGATTTGTTCCAGATGTTGTGTTTCCTAAAGTTCCATTATTCCCATTACCAGAAAAATCATAAACATTTCCATTTAAGGAATCATTTTCTCCAAACTCACTTCTATTATCAAAGTGCCATAATGCAACTAAACTATTACTATAAGCTCCAGCAGGGTCAATAGGAAGTGTAGTTAAATTATATGTGATATTTGAACCAGATGCAACATTTTCTTGAAGATAAACAAGATTCTTAGAATTATTAATCAAACCATTTGAATCATTGCTTGCGTAAATATAAACAGTCATTGCATCTGCTTCAGGGTCTGTAACACTAAAATTCAATAAATTCCAGGTATTTGATGTTGAAGTCCCATTTCCAGGAGCATTTATTGTTGGCGTATTTGGAGCAGCTGCTAGAGCTAAAATAACAAAAAGCAATAGAATAACTAGTAAAAGGAAATACTTTACTCTTCTTTTAAAATTAGGAAAAGTATTAAAACTAACGCTCCAACCCCTTTTTATACCCATTTTCGATTATAAAACTTTCCTATATATATAAATGTTTTTTTTTACAATGCTGCTTATGAGAATAATCTGATCACTTGGTTTTTTGTATTTTCCACATCAAAAACCCAGCCAAAACAAAAGCCAATGAAAAGAATAAAGTATTCACAACAATATCAACAGTTGCATCAAAAAAAACCTGCTGAGGATAGAGGATTATGATTTTTTCAAAAGACGGGTCAAAGACATAAGTTCCTGCCCTGAAAAAGATTTTATGCATCGAATCAAAGAGAAAATCAAAGTTTATTTTTGTTAATAAAAAAAAGATAAAAGCGTCAATAAATGTCAACAATCCGCCGAATAATAAGATTCTGCCAACGGTTTTTATCAATTTTTTATTATTTTTAACCAATAAAACCAATGAAAAAATTAAAATAAAAAATAAAACAATGGAGAAGTAAAAAACAAAGAGAATGAATTGAATTAAATCTTTTACATCTTTCATATGCTCTTTTTCCCTATCACTGAAGAAATCATTTTTTAACTCGATATCCCTGTGTTTTAAATAATCTAAAACGTCTTTGTTTACTTTCTCGATATCATAATCCTTTAATTTACTGTAAACATCATGCTTCTGGAATTCTGTTTTGTAAAAATTTTCATTGAAAGCGAAACTATTGAAATTGAACAGGTAAAGGATAAAGGGTATGTCAAGAATAAGAAGAATGATTAAAGTATTGGCTATTATTTTTTTATTTTTAAAATTCATAAGATGGTTTATTTGAACTAAGTTTATATATTTTTTCCATTATACCTGAGAATCAGCTCTCTTTTCCTTGTTTTTCTCAATAAAACAACTTCTTCTACTTCCCTTAAAACAACTTCCTTGCCCATGACTTGTTTCTGCGCCTTTTCAATCTCGTCAATAATGCTGTTTTTTATTTTGTCAGGGATATTCATAAGAGGCTTAAGCTCATTTTTACCAACCCCTTCATTAACAGGCATTGATGGTGGGATGTAGAACTCTAATGGCGTTCCGTCAAATGATTCTTTTATTGCCCGAGCCTCAGCATCATATCCTATTTCCATTTTAGAGTATCTTATTGAGCTGATTACCTCGTGCTGTGTCTGGCTGTAAAACATAGAGGCATATTCAGGAGGATCATTAGTAATGAGGTGGGTTGCAGAGCTTGCAATGTCACCTGCTGAGCCTATGTTATAACCCCTGCTGCTGCTTAAAACTTCATAACCAGGCGAATATTTGTTCTCATACATTTTAATCAATATTTTAAGTTTGTTTTCAGTCTATTATTTTTTAGCCATCATTGAATTTTTTATTGATTATTATTTATCTAAAACCATAACCTTTTTTTCTTTTTTAATGGCCTTGTTAATTGCATCATCTATTGTTTTTATATTTTTCTTCTTTTCAGCTTTTTTTGGCTGTTCTTTTATCTCTTGGGAGATTTCTTCTGCAGCTTTCTTCTGTATGTGCTCTTCGTTTATTTCGTCTTTTTTATATTTCCCTTCCTGTTCAATAGCCTCTGCTAAATGATCTTTTTTATCTTTTTCTTCTTTTTTCTCTTCTTTCTTTTTCATATAGTCGCTATTTACGCCTTCCTCTTCTTTTTCATTTGTGCCATACTGCTTCTCGTTTTTGTAAACCTGCTCTTTGTCATCTTTGTCTTTGTGATAGCTCCCCCCCTTGCTATAGCCTCCGCTTCCTGAGCTATCTTTATGTATATCCCATTTATCTTCATCTTCCCATATGCTATGCCGTTGATATACCATTCCAAATATTTTTAAGATGCTTTTACCCCTGCATCAACAGGTTTCTTTATTTTGTGATGTATTTTTTTATTCAGCTTCTCGATAAATTTATGGTTCTGCTGCACTAATTCGTCATTTAGATCTACTTCAAACAAATCCTCCAAACTCTCTAACAGTTCTTCCAATTAAACCACCTCTTATTCTGCATTTATAAACTTTTCGTTTTATACTACCGAAAAGTAACAATTATTTATTTAGCGTTTCTCTTAGCTTTTCTCTTAAGTCATACTCAGACTTAAAGCCAGTCCATCTTATTTTTTCCTCGCCATTATGGAAGACAACGAGGCATGGAAGGCTCATCACACTATGCATTTCCTTTAGCTTTTTATTTTGATCAACATTTACTTTTACAAACTTTAATTTTTCTTTATGCTCTTCAGAAAGTTTGTGGAGAATTGGAGTAAGTGGTGAACAAGGGCTGCACCATGGAGCCCAGAAGTCAACTATGACTGGCAAGTTACTTTTAACAACCTCTTTTTCAAAGTCAGCTTCGTTTATATCCCGCATAATTTGGGAAATAAGAAATTGTTTATATAGTTTACTATTTGAGTTTATAAATGATTATTTAAATTTATTTTTTATTGATCTTATTGGCTATCTTTTTAACCTGTTCTTTCGTATTTTCCATTGATTTGCTGTTATCAATTACAAAATCAGCATATTTTAATTTCTTTTTTAAAGGCATCTGCGACTTTAGAATCTGTTCTATTTCTTTTTTTGAGTATTTATTTTTTTTAATAATCCTTTTTATTGAATTTTTTTTATTGGCCTTTACCACAATAATTTTGTCTGCAAGATTTTTGGCTTTGGATTCCAGCAACAATGGTGCGTCAATGATTATATTTTTTTTAATTTTTTTATTTTTTGATGATTTATTTTTATTGTTGATTTTTGATATTGATTTTTTAATCTCTTTAAGAATCAGCGGGTGAGTTATTTTGTTTAATTTTTTTAGTTTCTTAAAATCATTGAAAACAATTTTCTTTAATTCACTCCGGTTCACAGTTCCAAACTCTTTCTTTATCCTGGCTTTAAGGGCTTTATCTTTATTGTATATCCTATGGTAAAGCTTATCAACGTTGATTACTTCAAAACCATATTTTCTAAACAGATCAGAAACAATTGTTTTGCCTGAACCGAAAGAGCCTGTTACGCCTATTATCATATTTTTGCTTTATTTTCAGATTTTATAAATTATTTGGTTTTTAGGACTTATAATACTCAATACAAGAAAGAAGATAAAATAAGTACTACTATTTAAATCTTAATCGCAAGATTTATTAAACACAGCATACTTCAGTTTTACAGAGGTGGTTAATGTGGCATTCGAATTTGGGTATGGATATGTTGTTTTCTTGGTGGCTGTGTATGCTTTTTCAGGCCTTAAGATAGTCAATGAGTATGAAAGGGGGGTTAAGTTTTTTCTTGGAAAATATAAGGGCGTAATGAAGCCGGGGCTGAGGATTGTCCTGCCAATTATAATGTCCTGGCAGAGGGTGGATATGAGGGTCAAGGCTGTGGATGTGCCTGACCAGGATGCGATAACAAGGGACAATGTTTCCCTAAAGGTCAATGCAGTTTTATACTATAAAGTTGCTGATTCCACCAAGGCTATCCTGGAAGTGGAACATTACAACTACGCTGTTTCTCAATTAGCACAAACAACAATGAGGGATGTTGTTGGAGAGACAAGCCTGGATGAGCTATTAAGTAAAAGAGACTCTATATCCAGTAGGATTAAAGAGATTGTAGATAAGGCAACAGATCCTTGGGGCATTAAGGTGGATAGTGTAGAGCTTAAACATGTTGAGCTGCCTGAAAACCTAAAGAGAGTTATTGGCAAGGAAGCTGAAGCAGAAAGAGAGAAAAGAGCTGTTATAATCAAGGCAGCTGGAGAAGTTATTGCTTCAACAAACATGGCAAAAGCAGCAACAACACTTGCAAAAGCCCCTGGAGCGCTGCATCTGAGAACTTTGCAGAGCATTAATGACCTGGCAAGCGACCAAAGCAATACAATAGTATTTGCAGTGCCTCTTGAAGTGCTGAGGTCTTTTGATGGGTTCAAAAAACAGTAGTTTTTTTGAATCCCTAGAAAATCTTTGATTTTCGCTGGTTGGAGGAAATAGTTTTTTTATTTTTTCTTTAAATTTATTTTAGCCAGGACATTCTTATGCATCCTTCTTATGAACTCGATTCTGTCCTCTATCTTCATTATGTCCAGTACGCCCTGGGCAATTAAGCTGAATGCAAACGGAGACGGAATGTTTGTGTGAATCTCCTCTATTTTTATCTTGCCGTCTTCTATGCCTTTCAGCACTTTTTTAGCGTTCTCTATGTCCATTAAATCCTCCAGAACCTCCCTTCTTGACTCTTTTAAAATAAAGAAATCTAAGTTTATCCTTTTGACAGCGCTCATCAAGATCATCGAGCTTACCTGCTGCCTTCCAGCACTTTTTTTCCTGCCTAGGTAGTTCCTCAGTATCATTAAGGCTCTTGTGGCGCAGTGCCTGAATCTTCTTTTTAAGACTTCGGACCTGTCAACAGCCATGTTCAATACTTTCCTGAAATCTTTAGACTTGAGAAGCCTGAAAGCGTGCATTACATTGATAAGTTTTTCAGAAGCAATGTAAAAGCCGTTATCACTAATGCCGATCTCAACATCCTTATGCTGCGTCCTTGCTATTGCAAATGCAACTGCTCTTGAAAGGCAGTCATTTACCCTTCTGCCATACAGGCTGTGGAAGATAACATGCTTCCTTTTATCATCAGAGTAGTGCTCGATTATTATCCTTGTGTTAGAGGGGATTGTGGCAAAATTAAACTGCTCGTAAAAATAATTATAAATTGAGTTAGCTGCATTATCATCAACGTATAAGAATTTGTTAATGAAGTCCAGAATTTCCTTTTTGTTTTTTCCAGAACAAAATCTTTCATTCATCAATCTTCTGAACCTTCCGATCTCTAACGCCAGATCAAAGCTCAAAGGAAGCATCTCCGAGAACCATGAAGGGACTGTCGGAGGCCTGTTGGCGGAGGCGCTAACCTGAGCAACCATTCCCCTACTGAACTTAAACTGGTAAACCTGGCCGCCAAGAACAAAAACATCGCCTGGCTTAAGCCTTTCCAGGAAAGCCTCTTCAATTGTACCGACAATCTGGTCATTTACCTTTACTTTAACAGAAGTCTCGTCAGGGATTGTGCCAATGTTAGTCATGTATAAAACACGGGCTAATCTGCCTCTCCTACCGATCATCCCGGTTTCCTCGTCATGCCATATCTTTGCATATATATGCCTGTCTTCCAACGAGATATATTTCCCTGCCAGATAATCAATCACTTCCATGAAATCCTTTCTATCAAGGTTTTTGTAGCAGTAGGATTTTTTTATCAGCTCAAATAGATCATTGATATGGATTTTGTCCTGAATCGCAATTCCGAAAATGTGTTGCGCAAGAACATCCAAACAGTTAGTTGGGATGTGGATTTTGTCAATCTTTTTCTCAACAGCTGCCTTTAACAAAACAGCGCATTCAACTAAATCATCCCTGTCAAGAACAATAATCCTTCCTTTTGTGGTGTCTTGCAGCCTGTGGCCGGATCTTCCAATTCTTTGCAGGGCTCTTGCTACTGATTTTGGGCTGCCCAAGCATATAACCAAGTCGATATAGCCTATGTCTATCCCTAATTCAAGGGATGTTGAGCAGACAACAGCTTTTAATTTCCCTTCCCTCAGCCTTTTTTCAATATTATACCGGTGGGTTTTGCTAAGGCTACCATGGTGGGCCCCTATATTTTCCGTGTAGTTTTTCGGAAACTTTTCTTTTAAATGGTGGACCACTCTTTCTGTTGCTGATCTTGTATTTGTAAAAATCAATGTTGTTTTATGGTCCTGGATTAATTTGTCAATCAAAGAGTACATTGCATTATGCATTGAGCTATGTTCCATATCAATCAGGTCAGGAACCGGGCTTAAAACTTTCAGATCCATTTTTTTCAAAAACTGGACATCGACAATCCTGCAATTACGCTCTTTTCTGTTTTCATAGCCAACTAAAAATCTTGCAACATCCTCTAAAGGGCTTATTGTGGCAGACAACCCAACGCGAGCCATGTGAGAAGATAATTTTGCTAATCTCTCTAAAGATAATGATAAATGCACTCCACGCTTATTTTCTGCCAAAGCGTGAATCTCATCCAGAATACACCATTGAACATCTTTTAGATGATCTATGAATTTTGCAGAAGATAATAAGATTGCAATTGACTCTGGAGTTGTTATAAGGATATGCGGCGGATTCTTGAGCATTGCTGATTTTTCTGCTGGTGTAGTATCTCCTGTTCTCACCGCAACTCTTATGTTTAGTTTTTTTCCTGCTAACTCTTCCATCTCTTTTAACGGTTCTACCAAATTCTTTTGGATGTCGTTGTTTAATGCTTTCAAAGGTGAGATGTAGATACAATGGACATTATCTTCTAATATCTCTTTTTCAGCAGAATCTACTAACTCATTTAAAATCGAGAGGAATGCAGTTAACGTATTATGTAGGTAAATTCCCCCATAACCCCCTATAAAATTATGGATATCTGGGACTGTTAAATCGACTAATTGACCGTCATAATCTTCAATTTCAATTTTGTTAATTTTTAACCAACAAATATTTTTATCTAATTTTTTATCGATATAACTGATTAAATTTTGAGCTAGACTATCATTCTTAAATTTTAAAAGTTTGTTTTTTAAATTTCTAAGAGCGATTTCTGTTGCATATCCTGTTCTCCGGATAACTTCATGAATATTCTTTAGGTCTTTTTGAAATTCTTTATAGTCACCATATAATTTAGACAAGGCTGTAATCTTTTTATAATCAAATTTATGTTTTAGGACATATTCGCCACTGCTTTTTTTTGATATTTGTTTTTCCAAAAAACGCTTATTTGGATGATCAATGCCTATATTATTTAGGAATAATCTAAGATTTCTTATTTTGCTGATAGTTAGATAATAGTACTCTCTTTTGGTTTTATTTTTAGTATTTGTAGCCCACCTTATTTTTTTAGCGATAGAAGAAAAAATACCAAAGGAAGATAACAAGTAGTTAATTACCTCTATCTTATTCTTATTGGATTGTGAAATTATAATCTCCCTTCCATGAGATATGCAGGCTTCTAAAGAGAAGAATACATTCAAAAAATTTGCTTTAATTTCTTTTTTAGTATTTAATATCCAATTTGGCAACGGAACATACCTTCCCCTTCCCCTATTTGTGCCTATCAAATCATTTAGGAAATAGCAGAATAATGTTGAGTGGATTGCATAATCTTTCTGGTTTTTTTGCTTAAAATCAATATCAAAAATTTTCTTGGTATTTTTTAAAAATTCGCTTAATAAATCTGTTCTGTTTTTTTGTGATACGAGTAAATGCGTCCCTTTTTCATAATCCCCTATTAGTCCTTCTGCCAAAACAAAAGCTACCCACCTTGCTAATGCGATATCTATTTTTGAAGGGTATGTAAAAGAGAATGTTTGATTGCCTTTGTTTTTAAATATAATCCTGTTTTCTTCAAATCGAATATTTTTACATCTATTTTTTAATAAATCTAACATATTATCCTTCTGGTATTTCGTATCCTTAGTGAATAATCTAAATATGGTTGTAATTCCTAAACTTAAATCCTTGCTCAATTCCTTGAAAGAGGATTTTAGCAATGTTTTGATTTCATATAATTCCTTAGAATCCAAATTAGTAAAATCAGTAAAATTAGCTGTTATTCTTTTTAATCTTAAAAAATCATCATAGGTTATGACTATGTCAGCATTTTTTCTTAGATTCCTAATCGCTTTTTTATAATCTAAGGAGATATCTTTTTCAGGTAAATCGATTTTAATAGGCGCCGCAATTTTATCTCCTTTTTTTATATTTTTTACTGGAACCCATTCTTCTTTGCTAGTTTTTTCAACCAATAAAGGATGATCAGGACTTAATCTAATTTCTCTACCATACTCTGTTTTTATCTTAAATATTTTCCCTTTATAATCTTCAAAATATACCAGAGCTTTAGTTTTTTTAATCTGATTATTTTCTAAAGAGTAACTTTCAAGATGGGGTATCTCATATAATTGTCCACTCTTATCTACCTTACTTATTAACTTCCTACTTTTACATAAGCTAATCAATTCGTCTCCTGTTAAAAGTTTAGTTTCTTCATCAGTGTTTAGGAGAATTGTCGAATCAGGAGTGATGCATTTTCCACTTCCAGTTGGAGAAGACACTAAAATATTTTCTCTGCTATGTATTGGCATAATGGCGTATTTTTGAGGAACACAGAAATTGTCAAACTTTTTTTTGAACCATTTTTTGACAATAGGAGTTAAAATACTAAAAAGTTCGCTATCCTCATTTGGTTTGTCTAAAAATTTTATCATTTTGAAATTATCCATTTTAAATCGCCGTATCCAATCTTAGAATTTAACAATCTAATTGATTTTTGGTTTTACCTGAAATAATTATTTAATTGTTGAATTCATCGTTGGCGATTTAAAATTTTAGTTGAACTATAAACTATATTGATAACTTAAAAATGTTGCGTAAATTTTTGATAGATCTAGTAGGAGAACTTATTAAGATGTTATTTCTACTGTGTATCTCCATAACTCCGTAAAGCTGCGGCAGAGAGAATTCTTTGAATTTAGAGAAGAACCACTTCTTGACCAGAGGATTGAGTATCTTAGTCAGCTGCTCTGCTTTATACGGATTTTCCATGATTTCTATCATTTTTCTTTAAATTCTTTTCAATATTGAAAATAAATGGGTTTAATTAAATTGGGTATATAGTCATAAAAATCAACCATATTCTATGACAACGGATTTTTAGGACACCAAAAAGCCATTCATCTACATATTAAAATACTAGCTTTCTGGCTTTTTGCGTGTAATAGAATGAAGTTTATAAAAGTTGGTTTTTGTGTTTAGTTGACTTTCTTTATATTTTTTCAGCCAAGTTTTTCAGGTATCTTAATTCTTTCTATATAATTCTCGTACACCTCTCTCAACTTCTGGAACCAAGATAGCACCCACATTCATAAGTAGATATGTTGTTCTCCAATCCCCCATTATTTCAGCCATTGTATCTCTATGTCTTTCTTTAGGACTTCTTGTGTCTAGTGGATAAACTGCCGGGAGTAACTTACTAAGAAAATATTCCAAGTTTTCTGAATTATTAATTAGAGTTATGTTTGTTCTATCTAGCATATTGAGAACTCCTTTGTCATTTATTTCAGTGCTTACAAATACAGGACATACATCTGATAATTCAATAAGTTTTTCAGCATATTCTATAGGATCTGCGATTTTATTGCCATAATTTTTTGGAACCTTAATCCCTGTAACAATCACTTTTGATTTATAACTATCCTGCCTTTCTGTTGCTGATTCTAAAAGTTCTTTAGTATTTACATATTCCCAAATATTCATATCTGAAATAGTCTCACATGGTTTGTCCAATCTCTCTAAAACTTCCCATATGATTCTGTCTCTTTGATTATATCTTACTTTCCTATAACTGTTAGGGCTATAACCTTCAAGCAAGCACCCTACTCTTTTAGTCACGTAGTAATCGTTTGTCTGTTCTTTCCTCACTTTCCGAGCAAAGCTATCCATAGCTTCAATTTTCTTTTCTAATATCTTTTCTGGTTTTGTCATTTTTCATTATTCAAAATTTTAAACAATTATGGAATAAATAATTCTAAATAGTTCTTCTCTCGTAATATTTTACAGCTTTTCTGAAAAAATCTAAAATAGCTTTATTCCCTGTTTTTACTAAGAATTCTAAGGCTTCTTCTCCACTAAGGAATCTACAATGACCTGGAACTCCAGCAAAATTTCTGGGTATAGGGCGCTCTTGTGCAAAATAATCATAAGGACCCGGAATAGCATAATTCATTCTCCCTTCAAGCACCTTTTTTGCAGAGTTACTCAATATCCATTCTTCATGTTGCATCCATTCTTTATCTTCTATGACTCCTTTTTTAAGGCAAAGTCCGTCAATTCCTTCATAAGGAGGAAGGAGTACATCAACATTATCTAATTTATGATCAAGAGGTTCATTTACCAATGACCAAGCTATGCTACGACTATTCTCTTCAGTTATTTCAATTAAATTCAAATGATAGAGTAAAAGACTGTTAAAATATGCTGAGGATTTTGTTATCGGACTCTCAGCAACAATAATCTTAAAAGGAGGTTTTGGCTTTATCTTGCCATTTCTAAATGTAAATGGTCCAATCCGTCTTAGCAATCTATTTGCTTCTTCTCGATAAGGTCTATAACCATCTTTGCCCAACACTTTTTTTACTTTTTGTTCTCCTTTTAATCTAGCACCATACTCAATCCATTTAACTTTAAGGGGACCTTTACCTTTATCAGTAAAGTCATAATAGGGTTGTATTTTTTTTGTTTCGAATCGCTCATTTGTCCATCCATCTACTAGGTATATAATTTTTTTTGACATTTCTATCTACCAAGAGATAGTAGCACTTTCAGGTATTTTTATTTTCTACCGACAATTATCGGCTTTTTATCAAGAATTAAAGCTCTTTATAGACAGCAGGCATTATTGCCCCTTCAGCCTTCTTCAGATGCTGTTGGTATGTAGAATAAGAAACTCCCATCATCTCAGCTAACTTTTCCATTTTAACTTTCTTAGGATAATCGTAATAGCCATTGTTTATTGCAATGCCTAAGGCTTCTTTTTGCTTTGATGTTAATTCAGGAAGCAAATGAGTAATAGAGATATTTGATATCTTTTCATCTTTTAATTTCATCAACTCAGCATTGAGGAATTTTTTTGCAAAACCAAAAACTTTCATCAAAAGCTCTCTTTCAAAACTTGCCAAATTCCATGTATGTTTTTTTTCATTGCAATTAATTATAACTGGAGTTGGTCTGATAATCCTTGGATCATAGACGGGCTCTGTAAAAAGGGGCTGTTTTGTTATCAAAATAGCGAAATCATTTTTTATTTCTAATTTAACAAGTTCTGGCTGTTTTTTTGCATCTTTAACTAATTCTTTTTTATTTTCCTCTTTTCCAAACATAAAGCCGCAGGTAATTAAATAAAGCCATTTATCATCTTTGTAATAAGAGAGAGGATAGCCAGTCATAGAAACCTTGTGCTTAATCGCCATTCTGCCGAGAAACTGCGGCTTAGAGTCCAACTTTAGTTTCATTACCCACATATTAAGTTATTAGGATAATGAATCTTTAAATAATTTGCTGAAACCAATATTAAATCAACCATAAACAGTTTTCTTAACTTTATATTTAATATTTAATCTGCTAAGTAATCCTTCTATATCTTTAAACCTGTCTTTCCTTATCATTAAACCACCTTTGCCCGAGTCTATTATGGAAATATCATCAATTAAGCCTTTATACTTCTTATTTCTTCCATGCAAAGCTCTTGACAAAATAACTCTGTTTACTTTGCTGATTTCTTTAGTATCAAATCTATAGAGCCTGAAAGCTTTTAATCCCAATTGTTCTTTATCAATAAACCAAAAGCCCCTGCTGAACAATAGTTTTCCTTCTTCAAACATCTTGCAAAGCAATGTTTGGTCTTCATGCTTAATTTCCCTAGTTTGGTATTCAGGATGGATTTTTATTCTATGCTGGATATTAATATCATTGATTATGCTTTCAACTTTATTTTTAGCTTGTATATCCTCCAAAATTATTAATATATCAATATCAGAATGTCTTATAGAATAATCTCCTCTGGATACTGAGCCATACAAAATTACTGCAAATACTTCCTTAATATGGGATAATCTTTTTTTTATATCCTTAATGGCTTCTTCTATTTTGTTCATATTGCTCCCACTGCTTTATCAGCAAATAGCTTTACTCTTTCATACATCCTCCCATTTAAGCCGCGATAAGCTACTTTATTTCTTATGTCTCTGTCAACATCATTGTAAAGCCTATAGAGTTCATCATCGAATAAATCAGGATTTTCAGCCATGTTCCTGTTTCTGCTTTCATGGTTAAATGAATGTATATCCTTGCCAGCAAATATTGCTTCTATTGCGTTTATTCCTGCATAAAAATAATTTTGGGATGCAACTGTCCTTAAAGCGATCTTTTTGTTTTCATCTTTTTCTTTAGTCATCTTTTCATCATATTCCTCAGCTATCTTAAAGTGCTCTTTGGTTGCTGTAATATGGATTTCTTTTTTCATATTTTTACCTCATTTGGTTAATTAGTTACCAAAAAATGTTAAATTAGGTTGATTAGTTAATTAGTTAACCATAAGAAATATATAAATCTTTTGTTTTATAAGAAAAAAATAAAATTAAATCACTCAATAACTGCCTTGACTTCCTGGCTTAGGTTGTTTTTCTTGAACCTGCCGCCGTTTATTTTCATTAGGGCGAGCTTTGCAGCCTTTACTCCACTAAGAAACATTCCGCCAAAGACAGGACCCATTCTTGGCAGTCCTGCTACGCCATTGGCAGCCATTCCGGCCACAATCAGGTTAGGATATATTTCTTTTGTGTTGTTGATAGTTGCTTTTTCTGCCTTCTCAATCCACATGCTTCCTTCCCTGCCTACAAAACCATCCTTAAGGCCAATCTTTTCTGAGACAATTTTAACAACTTCTGCATTATGGCCTGTTGCGTCTATAACTATTTTTGATTCGAGTGCCAAAGGGTCAACACAATTAGCAGTCAAGTGAGCAACCTGGCTCCAGTTAATAACTATTCCTTTAATGCCTTCTTCCCTATAGATAACATCTTGTACTTTCACTGAATTGAACATCTTTGCGCCATGCTCAAATGCCAAAGACAATAATTTTGAGCTCACGTAATAGCTGTCTGCAGTGTAAACATCCCCTTCTTTTTTCAGCTTTATTCCGAAAGATTCCAGGAATAAGTTTGCAGGCTCTTCAACAACCATCTTTGGGAAAAGCATTCCGCCTTGCCACATTCCGCCTCCTGGTTTAACATCTTTTTCAATAATTAAAGTTTTAACACCTTCCCTTGCCAGCAGCATAGCTGCGGTTGTGCCGCAAGGCCCTCCTCCCACAACAATAACATCGCTGTCTGCATATTCCAGAAAATCGTTCATAAAACCCTTAACAATGGTTTTAGTCACATCAGACTCTTTTAAATTGCTTTTTATCATTTCAACACCCCCGTTTTAATATTGGTTTTAGTAGTTTTTGATTTGTTTAAATAATTTACTATTTGATGGAAAATAAAGAAACCTTTATAAATCAAAACCTGTTTCCGGTTAAGGTGCTAATGAGAGTTAGCCGTTCTTTTGCCGCAAGGCAAAAAATAATCAATAAAAAAATCAACAATAAGAAAAAAATTCAATAAAAATAAACAAAAAAATTAACCAATGAATGCACAAACAGTAATTCCTCAGTTGTGAGCGTGGATGTGCGGTCGTTTTTTTATTTAAATTTTATAAAATAAAATTAAAAATAAAATAAAAAACCCAGATGATGAAAGCGCAGACAATTGTGAGCGTGGAACATTGACAATGATTAAATATTTAATGATAAAAATTGATAAAAAATAATTAAAATGGCAAGTGTTTATGATGTTAATCAAGGAGAACTTGTAGAAAAGGCAGCTGAAGAGCTGAAAAAAGTAGCTGAGATAAAGCCTCCTGAGTGGTCTAGCTTTGTTAAGACAGGAACACATAAAGAAAGGACCCCTATAAGCAAAGACTGGTGGTATTTCAGGGCAGCGTCTGTTTTAAGGATTGTGTACAGGCTTGGACCTATAGGCGTTTCGAAATTGAGGACAAAGTATGGCGGCAAAAAAAACAGGGGCGTAAAGCCTGGAAAGTTTTACAAGAGCTCAGGCAGTATATTAAGAAAAATTTTACAGCAACTGGAAAAATCCGGCTTTTTAAAGAATGAACTAAAAAGCAAGCGTAAAGGCCGCTTAATAACTGAAAAAGGGAAATCACTTTTGGATAAAATAGCTACGCAGATGTTTAAAGGAGTTAAGGTAAAGAAAACTGCAGAGCAGGCTGTTAAAAAAGAGCCTCAGAAGAAAGAAGAGGCAAAGCCTAAAGAGAAAAAGGAAGCTCCAAAAGAAAAGCCAAAGGCTGAAGCTAAAGAAAAACCAAAAGAAGAGAAGAAGC
>CAZPFO010000008.1:0-44721 GCA_964585935.1 uncultured Methanosarcinales archaeon
TCTCTTTTTCTAAATCCTTTTTAACAATCTCATCAAAAAAAGGTATTTGGACAGGAGTAGCAAACTTTACAAAGTTCGATGTAACAAGTGCTTCTCCAACATCAAGGGAAGCTATTGTTCTGTCATCTTCGCTTAGATCTTGTGATGCACTATCAATAATGGCCTGCCTCTCTGGCTTCATCTCCACCCCCAATATTATCTTTGTGTTCATATTGGCAAGTATCTCACGAGGAATTAAACTAGGCAATTGCGTTATTGCTGTTAGCCCAACCTTAAATTTTCGGCCTTCACGAGCTATGGTTGAGAAAATATTCTGGCCATGCTCTAAAACCTCTTTCCCCAACACCCTTGGAGCCTCTTCAAGCACAACAGAAATAACAGGCTTATCTTTTAAATTTCCATTTATTTTATAGTATCTGTACCTATTAAATATATCGGTTGTTATCAGGCTGCCAATTAAAATCTCCACAGCGCCTGAAAAGTTTGAAGTATCCACAATGACTGTTTTGCCTTGCTCAAGTTCTCCACAGATGTCATTTATTGTTGTAGAGCCTGCCTGCAGGTCAAAAATACCTCTGCAACTTAATTGGCTGTTTGCAAAATCCAAATCCAGTAAATAAAGCAGCCTTCTCTTAACAACAGCCAGTGTATCATCCCTGAATTGTATGCCTTCCGGCTTTTTTTCCAGAATAACGGCCTCAATCCATTTATTTCCAAAAGATTTATAGTAAAGGTTCAAAGCCTGCCTTTGAGCATCTGAGAAATTAACAACTCCTTCAAAATGATGCGGTTTTATCAGCTCTATATTTATCTTCAGGGTGTTGCATCCGGGAGGAGCATTTTTTGGAGTGTAATATGAAACTTTTTCTTTTTCAGGATGATCCTTCATTCCTGTTTTGTTCCTTCCATAATATTCATCATGCGGATCCAAAACCAGCATTCCGCAAAAGTCCTGGTCAATCAGCTTCCACAGGATATTTGATATCAAAACACTCTTTCCTCTGCCGGTCGTGCCCGCCACCAAAATATGGTGGCTTAAAGCTTTCTCACCATCTAAGAATATATCCAAGTCCAGTGTTTTTGAGCCTGAACGCAAATTACCAATGAATAGTGGATTTGCAGGTTTTGTCAAAAATGCCAAATCCTCTTTTTTAATCTCCCTCACAGAAGAAAAAACACTTGGAAGGTTTTTTGATACAGCTGCTCTGTTTTCCTTTATTGTTGCAAGTGTCTTAAGCCTTGCAAGCATATAATTCCTTAGCTTGGGCTCCATAAACTCAAAGCTTGAATTCTCCTCAAGGCTAAGGCCTGATATCAACTCAAGATTCTGCTGGCTGATCTGGCTTCCATAGACAAGGTCAAAAACCTGCAGCAGGATTTTAGAGTCCTTCCCATCCGAAATCAACAATTCCCCAATTTCAAGCTTTTCATCAGATTTCTGCCTCACTAGAATATTTCCAAAATCCCCTGAAACAACCTGTCCTTTTGTCATTTTTCTAACTACCTTAAGAAATCACCCCTTTTTTATAATCTATTGAACAATAAAAGATGTAAAATTGAATAATATAAAAACTTATCTCTTGCTTTCCACCCTTATTATCTGTTCTATTTCTCTTTTCGAAACAGCGCAGCCATTCAGCTTGACCCCCCATAAAACAGACTCAAGCAAAGTTCTTTTTGAATTAGGAACATTTGCCAAGTATTTGTCCAGCAAGCCCAATTCATAGGCTATTGTTACCAATTCAACAGACCTTATAACTTTCATATTGCCCACAATTCTCTGAAGTTCCCTTAATTTGCTGTGGTTTATTTTCACATCTGTATGTAATGTATGCCTCAAGATATTTCTCAGCTTATTCGGATTTTCTATTAACGCCCTTGTAGTTCTTTCATCAACAACATACGCATCAGACTTGTTAAAGCAGGCAGTTGCTAGGCCTGACATCTCCCCGTAATGCACAATATTTATTGGCTGCGATTGAGCAATGAATGAGTTATTTGCCAGTTCCAGCAGCAGTTTTGTCTTTTTTCTGATTTCCTCACCATCAGAAATATTGATAGTTCCATTATTTATATAATAAAAAACCCTTAAGGCTTCAAACTTAAAGCGTTTTGTTGTAAGGGGCTTGTCAATCACTTCCTTTTTGATATCATTAGATATGTAAAACTCCCCCTTAAATTTTTTTTTCAATGCCTCTAAAAGCCACAATAAATTGTTTATTGCAAGGCTTATTATTGGTCCTGCATCAAAAACAATCGATTTCAACTGAAAAGCCTCCTTGTAAACTCTAATCTGGACTTTACACTCACACCTTCTGTTGATATATCTGTTATTTTTGTATGGCCTATGTAATTCATCAGCTCCCACTGCGAGACACCTAAAATTTCAGCAGCCCTTGCCAGCGATATGCCATGCTTGTAAAGCTGGCCCCCTTTTTTTATTTGAGCCTGCCTTATGACCTCCCCAATGTAGAGTTTTAATTTGCTGTCAATCCTTGATACCATCCTAAATATTTCCTTTATAGTCTTCCTATATTCATAAGTATCATCTTTTTTTAAACACTTAAACGAAAGGTTTAATATGCTTATTATAGGTTTGAAATCAAGTTCTCCTGACTTTCTTTCAATAATTTTCGATAACGAATAAATTAAAATTGCTATTGATACAGAATCCTCATCCTGGAAAATAGAAGCATTGTGTATTGTATGGTTGCTGAGATTTTTTAACTCGACCAGGTCCTTTTCCTCTTTTACCTTCAGAATCTCAATTGTTCTTGAGATTATGGTAAGAATATCATTTTTTACTGTTTCATTCATCCTATTTTTAATATTTTTTTAAGTTTATTTAATTTTTTTGATTTACTGGCAAAACTGGCTGGATTTTTTCACAATTCAATCAAAAAATGATTATTTAACAGAGCTTTTTAGCGAAAATTATATAAACTCCCTGTTTTATTTAAAACTTTTAAGTAGAAAAAAAGGTGCTGAAATGATTAATATTTTAAAGAAATTTATTAATAAGGTCTTTAAGAATCTCTTCAAGAAGAAAAAGCATATAAGGCTCGGTTTGTACGGCCCGCCTAATGGCGGAAAAACAACTTTAGCCAATAAGATCTGCCAGGATTGGCTTGGGGAGGATATGGGTAAGGTTTCTAATATTGCTCACGAGACTAGGGAAATCCAGATCAAAGAGCAGGTTAATATAAAAAGCAAGGGCAAAGAGCTTTCTTTTAATTTGGTTGATACGCCGGGCATAGCCACAAAAATAGACTATGAAGAGTTCATTAAGTCCGGCTTGAAGGAAAAGGAAGCGAAGCAAAGGGCAAAAGAAGCAACAAAAGGCATTATTGACTCAATTAAATGGCTTGACGAGATGGATGTTGTTATCATAGTCCTTGATGCTACAAAAGACCCTTACTCTCAGGTCAACATCACAATTATAGGCAATTTACAGGCTAGGGATATACCTGTTTTGATTGTAGCTAACAAAATTGATTTAAAAAAGGCAAGGATTAAGAAAGTGGAGGCAGCATTCCCCCAGTATAATGTTATTGGAATAAGCGCAAAGTACGGAACCAATAAGGATGAATTTTATGAGGGATTGTTTGCCCTAGCTGGTTAAAAAAAGAGGTAAAAATGGTAACATTGCAAATCGTACCTTACAGTGAAATAGAAGGCTTGACATCCGTAGGCCGCATAAGGAAACTTTTGAATATTGCAAAAGAAGACAAGATAGCATTATTGCAGGGCAGGCTTAAGAAAGAAGAAGAGACGGAATTGATAAAAGCGACAATGGAAGAGGTAAACAAGGATTTCAAGGGGGTAGAGTTGGCAGTTCTGGACCCAGCATCAGAAAAAGCAGCAGGCCTTGGCGCAATAAGAAAAGGCTTTTTGAATATGCTGCTGGGGGACAGGCAGGGCCTGACAGTAATAGGCCCGGCAAATGTTGTAAAGCAGATAAAAAAAGATCCTAATAAAATAGAACTACTTACAAAAGAGGTTCCAAAGAAAAAGAGAAAATAAAATCAAAATAAAAATTATCAAAAAAAATAATTCAATAAAAAGTTATCAATAATAAGAAATTAACCAATAAGAAAAAAAACCAACAAAAAATCAACCAATGAGCGCACAAACACACTATAATTGAATAATTAATGGTAAAAAACCGATAATAATCAAATAAAATGCCCCACCAATGCGTTAGATGCAATACATTCTTTGAAGACGGAGCAACTGAGATTTTAAAGGGTTGTTCCTGTGGCGGAAAGCTATTCTTCTTTATTAAAAAGGAAAAACTGGATGAAGTCAAGAAGATGCAGGATGGCCTTAAGCTGACTGCAAAAGACAAAGAGCAGATTGAGCAGGATGTTTTTGATTTGGTTGGAAGCGAAATAGACAAAGACCAGCCTGTTGTTCTTGATATAGAATCCATAAGAGTCCTCAAGCCAGGCCAGTACGAGGTTGATTTGGTGCATTTGTTCAAGAACGAGCCATTAATCTTCAAATTGGAAGATGGCAAATACATGATAGATATTGCTGAAAGCTTTGATAAGCTCAGGAAGAAATAGTATGATAAAACTATTTATCACTAATTATTTCTATAACATCCCCACTCTTCAAAACATGCTCCTTCCCAATAACCTGCTTCGTCTTCAAATCCATTGCTTTAATAAAATTATTTCCAATATCAGTATGCACTTTAAAGGCAAACTCCAGAGCTGTTATATTTTCCGGCACCAAAAAGCAATCAGGCAGAACATTAGAGTCTTTATCAGTTAATTTTGAATTCGCAACAGGATAAACAGCAATATACTTCAACAACTCAAAAACAGCTTTATCAAGAACTTCCTGAACACCAATTGTGCCATATTTCCTAAGAATATTGTTTTTTATAAACTCCAGAGCCTGTTTTTGTTTGTCACTGAGTTTACCTTCTTCTTTTACCTCAAAATTATCCTCTCCCGGGATATAATCAATTAGCTCATGCTTTGCCGCCTCTCTCAATGCTAACTCGGACTCTGCACTGCAAGAAATTAATATATGATCCGGAAACTCATTCTTAAGCCTTGTAAAATTTCCTGCTGCTCCCGGAACATCAATTTTATTGCACGCAATTATCATCGGCTTTGTTATTTTTCTTAACTCCATAGCTATATTCTTCAATACTCCCTCACCCCACTCACCAATATTCTGGCTTAAATTCAACCTCTTTAGCAAATCTTCAATTAATTTTTCATCAACCCCCAAGCCGGAGAGATGCTTTGCTAGTGCTTTTGGAACTTCTGGCTTTTCCTGCACTGTTTTCTTGGCAAACTCATCCCATCCTTTTTTTATCAGCCTTAAAAACCACATATCAAGCTCAACTTCAAGGAATTTTATATCTTCTGCAGGATCATAACTTCCGGCTTCAATAGGTTCACCTTTCTCATTAGTACTTCCAGAAACGTCAATTACATGAATAAGCACATCTGCCTGCCTTAAGTCATCCAGAAACTGGTTGCCCATTCCTTTACCTTCATGGGCTCCAGGCACTAACCCTGCCACATCAATTAGTTGTACTGGAACAAATCTCATATTATTGATACAGAACCCCTCTCTTGGGTCACATTTAACATTGAAATCCTTATCAGCGCAATCAACCTTAACATACCCCACCCCAGAATTAGGCTTTATAGTAGCAAAAGGGTAATTTGCTATCTCAGCCTCTGCTAGTGTTGCTGCTTTGAAGAAAGTTGATTTTCCCACATTAGCTTTTCCAACAACCCCAATTAACATTTTATCTTAGTAAAATTGTATTGCTTATAATAGTTTTTCTTTTGTCAAGAACCGCCGCGCTAAAGCGCGGAGCGTGTTCTTGAGCATGCTCAGAAATCGCCCCCTTGCTCCGAACTGGAGCAGGGAGATTATGAGCGGCGATTTCTGACATTCCAGAAAACATCCAATATACTAATTTCAACAAAGAATACATTCACTATACTCATCACTATTTCGAAAGGTTTAAATACTAGAACTAACATTAATATAAATATAAGAAAAGAGTTGTTAGAGTTTTTTTGGCGAAAAACTCACGTTTAATTGCTTTTTTGGCGAAAAGCAACAATCTATAACTCGTTTTTTGTTTGTACTTTGAAATTAGCACTTAAAATGCTATAAAACAGTTTAAAATGACTTGTTGGCGCAAGTACAAAAACTGCTTCTAAGGAGATATACGTACAACTTCAATATAAATATTTTGGTACTCTAATATTTGTGTTGGAAAGTATATTTTAAAAACCACAAAAGAATATGGGGTGAAAAAATGGAGTTTATAGTAAACAACGCATTGAAACAAGATGTAAAATTTGAACCTGTAGAGACACACCAAGCCAATATAAAAGTTATTGGTATGGGGGGAGCCGGCAACAATATGGTAGGTTGGCTATACAACAAAGGGATAAAAGGAGCCGAGATTATAGGGGTTAACACAGACCAGCAGCATCTCAACATGATAGATGCTGACAAAAAATTTCTGATAGGCGGGGAAGTTACTCGCGGTCTAGGCTGTGGCGGCTATCCTGAAAAGGGAGCAGAAGCTGCCCAGGAAAGTTTGCAGGAAATTAAAGACACTTTAAAAGGCTCTGACATGGTATTTGTATGTGCAGGCATGGGAGGAGGAACAGGAACAGGCTCAGCTCCGGTTGCAGCCCAGGTTGCAAAGGATGCAGGAGCAATAGTTATAGGAACTGTAACCATGCCATTTAATATTGAAAGGGCCAGGGTTGATAAAGCCGAATTTGGCTTGCAGCAATTAAGGCAGGTTTCTGATACTGTAATCGTAATTGACAATAATAGATTAGTGACTATAGCAGGCAATTTGCCTATTAAGCAGGCTTTTGCAGTTGCAAATGAACTTATTTCAACAATGATAAAAGGAATAGTTGAAACAATAGCAGTTCCATCTTTAGTTAATCTGGATTATGCAGATGTAAAGGCAATTATGACCAATGGAGGCGTAGCTGCTATCGGTGTTGGATCCTCTGACACAAACAACAGGGTTGAGGAAGCTGTTAATGGCGCTTTATCCAATCCATTATTGGACATAAGCTATAAAGGCGCCACTGGAGCCTTGCTTCATATCTGTGGAGGGGCAGACCTTACATTGGACGAGATAAACAAAATAGGCGAAATGGTTACAGACAGCCTTGACACAGACGCTAATGTAATCTGGGGAGCTCGCGTTTCAGAAGATATGAAAGGAAAGCTTACTGTGATGACAATCATAACCGGCGTTAAGTCACCATGGATATTGGGCAAGGAAAGCTATGGTGCGGCAACAGCAGAGGATACACAGCTAAGCGAAGAATTAGGCATAGAAATCATCCGTTAATGTTCACCCTTTAGTCTTTGTGGTGACGCCTTGAACCTAGTTTAAGGCGGGTTTTTCTTGCCTTCATTCTTAAACCACCCCCAACGTTTTAACAATGAAGGCAATTTATCCCCTGCGAAGGGGATTTTTTTTTCTTTTTTAAAGTTTGATAAGGGATGATGATAGCAGGCTATTAAGTCGATAAAAAGTCTAGAAGAAAAACTACTGTTTAAACAGATCTATTATTGCTTTTTCAACTTCCTTAATTTTACTTTCCTTAAGAGAACCAATTTTATATAAAACAATAGACTTATCTGCAGTGAACAGCCTATTTGGTCTTACCATGCTTGTTAAATTTAAGTTCCCTTTCTTAAAATCCACATTCGAAAGAACAACAGAGTGTTTATCTATTCTTGCCTCACTTGTTATCTGACAGAGAATTAGATCATCACCCTCCAAATTTGCAGCTACTAGGGCAGGCCTCTTTTTTGATTTACTCAAGTCTGAAAAAGGAAAAGGCAAAACAACTATATCTCCCTTTACAAATTCTTCCATGCTTCTTCCTCTTCTTTGCTGTTCCAGTCTTTAGCCAAAACTTTTTCACTGGCAACAGCAGCAGCTATTTTTTCGTTTACTTGTTTCATAGGCCTCAACTCAACATGGTCATCATAAGCCAATATGGCAATTTTGGACCCTGTTTTAAATCCACTCAAACTTCTAACATCTTTAGGTATAGCAATCTGTCCTTTTTCAGTTATTGTTGCGCTTTTAATTTCAACAAGAGCCATATTCATCACCTCCAAATTTCTTATTTGTAAGAAAAGTAAGAATATTATATAAATGTTTTGATTTTGAAGGCAATTTATCCCCTGCGAAGGGGATTTTTTCTTTTTTTAAAGTTTGATTAGATTGAAGAATACATTCATAAATTAGATTAGTAGAGCATTAATGAGAATTGAATGGAGATTGACAAGAGAGGGGCCACATAGAAATATTTAAATAATACATTCAGTTATCCTTTTGGATGAACAAAAAAATTATAATTATTTATATAGTGCTAATATTGATAATTGCTTTGGTGATGTTTTTAAGTAGTACGCAAAAGATAGGTCCTGGAACAGCATACCATTTCGAAGTTCTTGAAGGTTGTGAGGTAGTATATGATAACATGTACATAAATCTGTCTACAAATAGATATGGTCTCACAGTTAATGACTATGTTCTTGATAATATTAAATTAAGATACGGATTTGGAAGAACAGGTTACAAAGAGTCTAGTTTTAGAGAATCCTGTCAAAGTGAAGAATGTATAATTTCCTCAAAAAGTAAGATTTTAAGTTTTTGCGAGTTCCATATTAATTCAGATTTGTCAAAGAGAATAACAGTTGCTAAATGATTGTCGCTTCTTAATTAAATATCCCAACTCTCAAACAAACTTAAAACCAACAAACAAAGAACTATTTCTTCTTCAACTTCTCCTTAACTTTCTCCTTTATCTTCTTCCCAGCCTTCTTTATCAGCTTATGTCCTTCTTTAACCATCCTTTCATTATACATGCTTGTCCAGCCAACATGAGACTTTGGAGGCTCTAATCTGCCCCACCATTTCTCAAAGAACATCATATGCTCAATCCTATATTTAGTGGGCATCTCAGGCGTTTCATCAGCATAGCCTATTGTAATAATAGCATGAACATCAACCTGCTCCGGCAAATTCAGCAACAGCCTGATCCTATCTTCATCAAAAGCGCCAACCCAGCAAGCACCAAGGCCTAAAGAATGCGCGGTTAATAGCATGTTTTCAATAGATGCTGCAATTGCCTGTATTGTATACAATCTTCTCCCCCTCACGCCATAAAATCTCTCTGCCCTTTCAGGCTCGCCAACAACAACAATATGTATCGGAGCCTGCTCCATCCAAAACTGCTGCAAAGCAGCATCTGCTACCTCTTTCCTTTTATCATCGTCTTTGACAACTATAAACTTCCAGTTCTGCAGATTTCCGGCAGAAGGCGCATACTTCCCAGCCTGCATTATAGTAGAAATATTATCCCACGGAACCTGCTTGTCCTTATACTTCCTGATACTCCTCCTTGCCCTTATACAGTCAAAAACATCCATTTTAAATCAATTTTTTATCATTAATTTTTTTCAGTTTTTAAAAATAATAAAATTCATTGCTTCCCTAAGTTATTGGAATTTTCCTATTTTATAATTGTTGTAAACATTGAAATTTACATATGGTGGCTATAATCCCATTCACAACTAATTGTATACTCTTTCTGCTCTATTGATCAAATTTTTAATGATTTCTTTTTTTAGTGATACTTACCTTTATTTTCATTAACTTTTATCTATCTTTTTATTTACCTTAACAAAATATTTATATAACTACTACTATTTATATTTAACTATGAAATACTCTGAATTAGTTAACGTCTACGAGCAATTAGAAAAAACACCAAAAAGGCTCGGAAAAACAGAAATCCTTTCACAACTCTTAAAAAAAACACATTCTGATGATTTGCCGATAATAATGCTGTTGGTTGGGGGAAGGCTTTTTCCGAACTGGGATGAAAGAGAAATAGGAGTTGCCTCAAGATTGATAATAAAAGCGATAAACAAGGCATCAGGCATCGAATCCTTAAAAGTGGAAAATGAATGGAAAAAAACAGGAGATCTTGGCTTAGTTGCTGAAAATCTAATAAAAACAAAAAGGCAAAGAACTTTGCATTTTGAGGAATTAACAGTAAAAAAAGTTTTCAATAATCTAAGAAAACTGGCAGAGCTGGAAGGCTCAGGTACAGTAGAGAGGAAGGTTCAATTAATAGCAGAATTACTAACTTCCGCAAAGCCAATTGAAGCCAAATACATTGTAAGGACAGTCTTAGAGGAATTAAGGGTAGGAGTGGGCGAAGGCTCAATAAGAGATTCAATAGTGTGGGCTTTTTTCTCAGAAAAGTTTGGTTTAAAATATGATAAAAAAGAAAAGAAAATAGAGGTTGAGAACAGAGAAGAATACAAAAAATACCTCAATGCTGTCCAGAAGGCATTTGATGTTACAAATGATTTCTCTGTTGTTGCAGAATTAGCAAAAACAAAAGGCTTCAATGGCCTGAAAGATACCTCGCTTGTTGTTGGAGTGCCTATTAAAGTGATGCTTGCTTTGAAAGTCGACTCTGTAAGTGAGGGTTTTAAAAGATGCGGCAGGCCGGCTGAAGTCGAATTCAAATATGATGGATTCAGGATGCAGATCCATAAAAAAGATAATAATATTAAGATTTTCACAAGGCGCCTGGATAATGTGACTAACCGATTTCCAGAGGTTGTTGATCATATTAAAAAATACGCCCCTGGCAGGGAATTCATTCTTGATTCAGAAGCTGTTGGATTTAATAAAAAAACAGGAAAATACCTACCATTCCAGAGCATCTCGCAAAGAATTAAGAGAAAATATGACATTGAAAAGATGTCAGAAGAATTTCCAGTCGAAGTTAATGTTTTTGATATCCTGTCTTATAACGGCAAAAATATGCTGGATGAGCCTTTTAAAGAAAGGCACTCTTTGCTTAAAAAGATAATAAAGAAGCATATTAAAAAGATAACCATTGCCAAAAGCCTCACCACATCAAAAAACGAAGAAGTGGAGAAATTCTACAAAGAAGCTATAAATGCAGGAAATGAGGGCGTAATGTTCAAAAAACTTGACGCCCCATACAAGCCAGGAGCACGTGTTGGACATATGATCAAGTACAAACCAGCAGTTGAAACTTTAGATTTGGCTATTGTAGGGGCAGAGTGGGGCGAAGGCAAAAGAGCAAAATGGCTTAGTTCATTCACAATAGCTTGTATAAACGAAGATGATAACTTCCTTGAAACAGGCAAGGTAGGTACTGGAATCAAGGAAAAATCTGAAGAAGGCGTCAGTTTTGAAGAGCTGACAAAACTTCTAAAACCCCTAATAACAAGCGAAAAAGGCAAGGAAGTAAAAATAAAGCCCAGGGTAGTTATTGAAGTAGAATACGAAGAAATCCAAAAAAGCCCGACATACGCTTCGGGATATGCCCTAAGGTTCCCAAGAGTAAAACAATTAAGATCAGATAGAAAAGCAAAAGACGCCTCAACTTTAGCCATGGTCAAGGATTTCTACAGCAAACAGAAAAAATAGCTAATTCTTTGGAAAAGATATTGTAAGGTTAAGATAAGCCGCCATTAATTATGGAGCGGAGACTAAGCGCTTCGTAAGAGAAGCAAGGAACAGAAAACCTTTGCCCATTGAGTATAAAGTTTTCTGTCATAGCTCCGGCGGCTTATCTTTACAGTATTTTGTCAAAACATAGTAAACTTTAAATACTTCTAAATAAAAATATATTATAATATACATAAAATAATATAAAATATATTTTATAATATAAAGATGAAAAAGCCTATCTCAGCAACAATTGATGAAGAGCTGATAAAGTGGATAAGCAAAGAGCTGGAAGGCAGGCATCGCTATAGAAACAAATCCCACTTGATTGAGATAGCGTTAGAATCACTAAAAAAACAAAAAAAATAATTAAAAATGGCTTTATTCGGACCAAGCAAAAAACCATTCTCTTACGATGTTATAAGGGAAGGTGAAGAAACAATTTTGATGGTGGACTTGGAAGAATATTCAAGAGTCCCGTCTTTAGAAGATGACCCTATCTGCATGTCAAAAACCTGCGACTTGCTGATAGAGGTAGGCGAGGCAACAAAAATAGTCTTTGTGCAGAAAAGAAACTATGAATATGATTACCACCAGACTTCTTTGCTGCAAGAAATAGCAGGGCTTTATCAGCGCCTGACAAAAAGAAAGGATTTTTTCAGCTATACAGCTATGCTGACGGATAAAAGGTGCAGCAGATATACAAATGCATGGTATGCTGCTGTCCAGAACATAATCTCTAATTTGCTGAGATCCGATCCATTAGGCGCCTATGTAGAATTAAAAAGGATAGCAAGGGAAGAGCGCATAAAAGTGCAAAAATCACTGGACGAAAATCTTATACTATGCGGTGAAAAATACATCAAGACATTAACAACCCTCATAAATCTTCTCGAAAAAACCAGGCTGGTAGCAATTTCAAAGCCCCATTTAGCAGGCTATGCAGTTGGTAATAGGGAAATCTATAGGAGAGTATTTTCCGCTTCTATAAGGCCTGACTTTATGTTCACAAAGCTTATGGCTGCTCCACCTCCAGAAGGGGAGGAATTAGATGCCTATAATGTTGGCAACACAGAAGTGGTCATATTCAAATTACCTGACACAGTCCAGTATCTTTACCACATGATCCCCCCTGAATTTAAGCTGTCAGAGGAAAAATACGAAATACTGGATACAGCAAGAAAAATAATGGCTGAGCATAAGCCAACAAAACAGGAATTCGTCCAGCCAGACAGGATGAGAAGCGTTTTCTTTAAAGTAGGCTCGGATTTGATTGAGGAACTGGCTGCCTACAGGAACATGAGAGTATCAGATAAGGAGATAGAAGAATTAACAAACATCTTGGTGAGATACACAGTTGGTTTTGGGCTGATAGAAGTTCTCTTACAGGACAAAAAGGTACAAGACATCACAATAAACTCTCCAATGGGCGAATTGCCTATGTTTATTGTGCACCAGGATTTTTCAGACTGCAAAACAAACATAATACCTACAATACCGGAAGCAGAATCATGGGCATCTAAATTAAGGCTGATTTCAGGAAGGCCGTTAGATGAGGCAAACCCCATTTTAGATACTGAATTAAGCATACCCGGAGCAAATGCAAGAATTGCAGTAATCGCTCCTCCATTAGATCCAACCGGCTTGGCGTATGCTTTCAGGCGACATAGAGACAAGCCATGGACATTGCCATTGTTCATCAAAAACCGCATGATAAACCCCCTAGCAGCCGGAATTTTAAGTTTTATTATAGATGGCTCAAGGACAATGTTGGTTGCAGGAACAAGGTCAGCAGGAAAAACAGCTTTGTTAGGATCATTGCTTGTGGAATTAATGAGGAAATATAGGGTTATAACAATTGAAGATACTTTAGAGCTTCCAACTCCTGCTTTAAGAAAGCTAGGCTATAACATCCAGTCAATGAAGGTTGCAGCTGCTTTATCAAAAGGATCAGCAGAGGTTCCTGCAGATGAGGGAATAAGAACAACATTAAGAATGGGAGACTCTGCTCTAATCGTAGGAGAAATAAGAAGCAAAGAGGCTCTTGCATTATACGAAGCAATGAGAGTGGGTGCATTAGCTAATTTGGTTGCAGGAACTATTCATGGCGATTCGCCATACGGCGTATTCGACAGAGTCGTAAACGACCTCCAGGTTCCAAGAACATCATTTAAGGCAACCGATATAATAGTTGTTGCAAATCCAATAAGGTCTGCAGACGGCCTGCACCGCTGGAGAAGAGTAACCCAAATAACAGAAGTAAGGAAGCACTGGGAACAGGACCCTTTACTGGAAAATGGTTTTGTTGATTTAATGAAGTATTCCTCATCCACAGACCAGCTGGAGCCTTCTGATGAGCTTATCAATGGTGAATCCGAAATCCTGAAGGCAATTGCAGGAAATGTAAAAGAATGGGCTGGCAACTGGGACGCTGTATGGGATAACATCCTCCTCAGAGCAAAAATGAAAGAGACATTAGTCAAATTCTCAGACAAGGTAAAACTGCCTTCACTATTGGAATCAGACTTTGTAGTAAAGGCAAACGACCAATTCCACCTCATCTCAGACACCATACAGGAAGAAGTAGGTCATCTGGATTCAAAAAGAATATTTTTTGACTGGAACGAATGGCTCAAAAGAAACATTAAAAAAATCAATATGAAATAAAACTCAAAAAAATGTTGCAAATAAAAAAACTCGAATGATGAAAGCGCAAATAATTATGAATGTGGAACATAAAAATATTGATTAAAAACTTAAATGGTAAAATTGATTAAAAAATCAATTAAGAAATATATTAACAGTTAATTAAAAAAGAGGTTGATAGATTGCCAAAGCAGATTGACCAGGAAAAACTGAGAAGTTTAGCAGAGATTTACAAGAGAAACATAGAGAGGGAACTAGGCACAAAACTGCCCGAGAAAGGGGTTGAATCAAGAGAGTACCATGATTTTAAAAGAGACTTCATGCCGCCTCACCTGACATTGTATGAGAAATTATGCAATCTCAGTGAAAAAATAATAAAAGCAAAGCCTGATAAAAAATACGAGCAGGTACTGCAGGAATCAATTAACATTGCCCACTTAAATATAACCCCTACTGGCACAACATCCCTCTCTTACTTATTGCCCATATCTATAATCTTATTTGGCAGCTTAATTTCATATGCCTTATTCCAGTCAATGTTCTTCATTTTCTTTTTCTTCCTTGCAGGGATTTTAATACTAAGGCCATTGGCAAAACTGCCCGAATTTATCGCAGATAATTGGCGTATGAAAGCATCTAACCAGATGGTGCTCTGTGTTTTCTACGTAGTAACGTATATGAGGCATACTTCTAACCTGGAAAATGCAGTTGAATTTGCAGCAGAGCATCTTTCCCCTCCCCTCTCCCTGGACTTAAAGAAAGTTTTATGGGATGTCGAGACAGAAAAATATTCGTCAATAAAAGAGTCTTTGGATATTTACCTGCAAACATGGAAAAAATGGAACATAGAATTTGTAGAAGCATTCCACTTAATAGAAGGCTCATTGTATGAGGGTTCAGAAGACAGAAGGTTAAACTCACTGGACAAAGCACTGGACGTAATTTTAGAAGAGACTTATGAAAAAATGCTGCATTATGCCCATAACCTGCAAAGCCCAATCACAATGCTGCACATGCTCGGTATTATAATGCCTATCCTGGGATTGGTTATATTGCCTTTGGTTGTGAGCTTTTTAGATGGCGTGAGATGGTTCCATATATCTGCTATTTACAATATCGCCTTGCCCGTTACAGTCTATTTCATGGGGAAGGCTATATTAAGCAAGCGGCCTACTGGTTATGGCCAGACAGATATATCAGAAGACCCCCGCATTAAGAAATACAAGAACGTAATAGTAAAAGTCGGGAAAACAGAGATAAAGATAAACCCCCTTGTGTTCAGCATCATATTAGGCGGGATTCTTTTATTCATAGGAATAAGCCCTCTTTTATGGCATGCTCTTGGTTTAACAGATATTGGATTTGGGGGTGACGATTTGACAAGCTCTTGCGGCAGCAAGCATTGTTTGCTGGAATATAGGGAATCAGAAGCAGGAACTGCTGGCCCATTTGGTTTAGGGGCTTCTATGCTGAGCCTGGCAGTTACTGCAGCATTTGGCTTAGGCATAGGCATCTTCTATAAGTTGAGGTCAAAGAATGTAATGAAGATCAGGGAAAGGTCAAAAAAGCTTGAGCTGGAGTTTGCCTCAGCATTGTTCCAGCTGGGCAACAGATTAGGAGACGGTTTGCCTGCAGAAATAGCATTTGGCAAGGTTGCAGATATAATGGAAGGAACAGTCTCTGGCAGCTTCTTCCAGTTAGTAAGCATGAATATTAAAAAACTTGGCATGGGGGTCAAAAGGGCAATCTTTGACCCAGTCCATGGAGCTTTAGTCTCTTACCCATCAAATATAATTGAAAGCTCAATGAAGGTTCTTGCCGAATCCGTAAAAAAAGGGCCAAGGATTGCTGCTCAAGCTATCACAAATGTTTCAAGGTATATCAAAGAGATTCACAGGGTAAACGAGCGCTTAAAAGACCTGATGGCAGACATAATCTCCTCAATGACAGCTCAGATTAAATTTTTAACACCAGCTATCGCCGGCATTGTTATTGGCATAACCTCTATGGTGTCCAATATACTGGGCAAGTTGAGCACAACACTTCCAAGAATAACAGAAGGAGGAGCTGCGCCTGGAGCTCAGACTGGTTTACTGGACATGTTCAGCCAGGGAATTCCAACTTATCACTTCCAGATTATTGTGGGTATTTATGTTGTCCAGATTACATATGTGCTGACAATCATGGCAAATGGCATAGAGAACGGCTCAGATAAACTAAACGAAAGGCATGAGCTTGGAAAAAACCTGATTAACAGCACTATTCTTTATTGCCTGATTTCAGGAGCTGTAATCTTATTGTTCAACATAATTGCAGGAGAGATTTTATTGAGTACTTTGGCTTGAGAAAAAAGATAAAAAATGGGGATGCGGGAAATTTCTCAATGAAAGATTTCTCTTAACATTGTTTTGAATCCCGGACACCTACGTTTCAGAAAATAAATCCTTCAGCGTAGTGCTCTCCCAGTCTGAGCTACATCCCCCTAAAAGTATAAGTTTAGAATTAAAACTTTATTTAAATATGTTTCTATTCAATCTCTTCTTCTTCAGTAACAGGTTCTTCATCCAGTTTTTCTGCTTCTTCTATCTTTTTCTTTGTCTCTTCATAAGCCTGCTTGTTTTTTTCCTCGTCAGGCCCTGAAGTCATCTCCTTCTTCACTTCCTTGCTTTCTCCAACAACCTCTAATTTACCGAATTTGCCTGTTGTCAATTGCTTCTCTCCCTGCCATTCGCTGACATAACCGTTTGTTATATGAACCTTATCGCCTGCCTTAACCTGGTCAATCTGCTCATTCCATAATGATAATTTGATGTCGCCTGTTTCGTCTTTTGCTATGGCAGTTGTTACTTTTCCTTGTTTCCCGAACTTCTCAAACTCCCTGACCTCCCCCATATCAACTATATCCAGGACTATATCAACATCCCCTTGCCTTACCTGTAAGTCTTTAACTGCCATTTTTTTAGTATTTTTATTTCTTTACTGGTGGAATTGAATATTATTTATAAAACTTTGGAAAAAATTTATTTAACTAATTTACCTGCTTTTTCGAATTCCATTTCGTTATTGATCAATTTTCTTATTGTTTCTTTTAGGTCATCAATTTTTACCCTTATTTGTTTAGTATCATCCCTGTTTCTGATAGTTATTGCATCATCTTCCAGACTCTCAAAATCAACTGTAACGCAATATATTGTTCCAATTTCATCATTTCTGGCATATCTTCTTCCAACACTTCCAGACTGATCATAAACACAATTAAATTCTTTTTTCAATTCATCAAATATCCCCCTGCTTTTCTTAATCAACTCAGGCTTATTAACTAAAGGAAAAACAGCAGCCTTAACAGGTGCCAATTTAGAATGTAATTTTAAAACAACATTCCCTCTTTCCTTATCATAATTGTAAGCATCAAACATAAAAACAAGAAAAGCCCTTTCAACGCCCTGAGACGGCTCAGCCACAACATAAGGCACGATTTTTTTCTTGCTTTCTTCCTCAAACAAGCTCAAGTCCTGTTTAGAATGCTTCATATGCTGCTTTAAATCAAAATCAGTTCTGTTAGCCATTCCCTGCAGTTCTTTCCACCCAAAAGGAAACTTATACTCCATGTCCCACGTGTCAAGTGCATAATGTGATTTCTCGTCTTTTAAATGCTGCCTTATCCTGAAATTGTCTGCTTTAGCCCCTAATCCTGTAAACCATTTATGCTCCATAGCTAGCCAATAGGCATGCCATTCTGTCTTTATTATCTTTTTTCCCAAAGCATCTTTGATTTTCATCTTTTTTTCTTCCTTGCCTTTTTCCTGCATTTCATCAGAGTAGATAAAAATCTCATGCTCAAGAACTTCTTTAATGTAAGGGCAATTATTTACCTTATCAGGATGCACAAAATACTCTATCTCCATTTGCTCAAACTCACGGCATCTGAATAAAAAGTCCCGTGGGCTTATTTCATTCCTAAAGGCTCTTCCAATCTGCGCAATTCCGAACGGCAGCTTTAATCTTGCATTGTCAGCAATTGATTTAAAATCAACAAAGATTAACTGCGCTGTTTCAGGCCTCAGATAAGAGACATTCCCTTCAACAGGCCCTATGTTGGTTTTGAACATCAAATTAAGATTGCCAATGACTTCATATTGGCCGCCACATTCACATTTTACCTTCCCAACTTCACTCTTATCAATCTTATTTGGCTTTTTACATTTCTTGCATTTAACATAAACATCCGTAAAGCTGTCAACATGGCCAGAAGCCTTCCATACTTTTGGATGCGTTATTATGCTGCCATCAATCCCGACAATATCCTCTCTCTGCTTGACGTGGAAGTTCCACCACTCATTTTTTAGGTTGTTCTTAAGCTCAACACCAAGATGCCCAAAATCCCAGAACCCCGCCAATCCTCCATAAATCTCACTATTCGGATAAACAAAGCCTTTCCTCTTGCAGAATGCTGCCATATCTTCTATTGATATTTTAGTCATAAGGCTAGAGGTTTTATTTTTGGTTTATATAGTTTGTTGTTTTAGTTAAAAAAGAAAAAAGATAATTATTCCCTGACAACCCCGCTCTCTTCTGCTGCTTTCTTAACAGCTTCTGCAATTTTATCTGAAATGCCTTTTTCAAACGCTTCCGGGAGTATTTTCTCTGCTGTCGGCTCTTTAACGCAGCCTGCTAATGCATGAGCCGCTGCTATTTTCATCTCATTATTGATAACTTTGGCTTTTGCTGCTAAAGCTCCTTTGAAGATGCCTGGGAATCCAATGGCATTATTCACTTGGTTAGGAAAATCTGATCTTCCTGTTGCAACAATTGCCGCACCAGCTTCTTTAGCGTCTTCCGGCATGATCTCAGGAACAGGATTAGCCATTGCAAAAACTATCGGGTCAGGATTCATTGATTTTATCATTTCTTTTGTAACAAGATCGGGTTTTGAAACTCCAACAAAAACATCCGCTCCTACTAGTGCTTCCTTTAACGAGCCTGTTCTTTTTTCAGTATTGGTTATTTTCGAAATTTGTTCTTTTGAGTAATGCAGGTCTCTTCGCCCATCATAGATAATTCCTTTGCTGTCGCACAATATAATCTCCTTTACAGGAGTGCATATATTTTTGTCCACGCTAAAGCAAAGTAATAATTTTGTTACTGCTATGCCTGCTGCTCCTGCCCCGCTTATCACAATCTTCAGATCCTCAGGTTTTTTATTAACAACCTTGGAAGCATTAAGCAAGGCCGCTAACACCACAACCGCAGTACCGTGCTGGTCATCATGAAAAACAGGAATGCCTATGCCCTGCAAAGCTTCTTCTATCTCAAAGCATCTTGGTGCAGAAATATCTTCCAGATTAATGCCTCCAAAAACAGGCGCTATTAATCTCACCACATTTATTATCTCAATGCTGTTTTGTGTGTTGAGGCATATTGGAAAAGCATCTATATCTGCAAATTCCTTGAATATTGCGCATTTTCCCTCCATCACAGGAAGGGAAGCCTCTGCCCCTATATTTCCCAGGCCAAGAACAGCAGATCCATCAGTTACAACAGCAACTGTGTTCTTTTTTATTGTATAATCATAAACAGCCTCTTTATTCTTGGCTATTTCCTTGCATACTTCCGCAACTCCTGGAGTGTAAGCCAAAGTCAGGCTTTTTTTATCTTTTAATTGCACTTTTGAGACTACTTCAAGCTTGCCTTTATTCTCCTTATGCATCTTCAGGGATTCTTCTTTTAAGTCCATCTCAACCACCAATAAATAATTATCTTATCGGGTAAAGGCCATCCACTTTTAACTTTTTCGTTCATTTAGTGTATTCCCCTCAATTTTTCTGCTACGAGTATTTTATTTATTGATAAGATATAGAGTGCATCTCTCATGCTGCATTTGAATTCAGAACAAGTTTCATTCATCTCTTTTGTCGCATTTACCATGATCTTCTTAAGTTTCTCCTTTACTTCCTCAACTTCCCAATAATAATTCATAGAGTTCTGAACCCATTCAAAATAACTTACAACTACTCCTCCTGAATTTGCTAGTATATCGGGAATAACCTCTACTTTATTTTTCTCAAGGATTAAATCTGCCTCAGGAGTTATGGGGCGGTTTGCTAGCTCTAAAATAAATTTCGCTTTAACCTTATCAGCATTGTCTTTTGTTATTTGGTTTTCTAATGCAGCAGGTATAAGAACATCTACATCCAATTCCAGTAAATCCTTATTTGTAATTTTTTTACCTTCGGTATAACTTCCTATGTCGCCTTTATCATTTTTATATTTAAGGATTTCATCAACTTTAACCCCTTTTTGATTATAAATACCTGCTTTTGAATCACTAATAGCAACAACCTTATAGCCCCCCCCATCGAGTATTTTTGCAACATTGCCGCCAGCATTACCGCTACCCTGCACAGCTACTGTTGTTTTTTCAGGGCCTATCCCTTTTGATACTAAATATTCTTTTAATACATACGCTCCGCCTAGTGCTGTTGCAATATCCCTAACTCTGCTCCCTCTTAACTCAATCGGCTTGCCAGTAATTACTGCAGGAGCATTTGCCTGCCTAATTTTTTCATACTCATCCATCATCCAAGCCATTATCTGCGGATTTGTGTTAACATCAGGTGCTGGGATGTCCCTGTCAGGCCCAATAAAATTGTATATTTCCCTTATATAAGCCCTGCTTAGATGCTCAAGCTCATTTTTTGACAGTTTTTTTGGATCAACCATCACCCCTCCTTTTGCTCCTCCAAAAGGCAAATTAACAGCAGCGCACTTTAAAGTCATCAAGAAAGCTAATGTTCTAACCTCCTCCAAGTCAGCATTCGGATGAAACCTTATGCCCCCTTTTGTAGGTCCACGGGCATCATTAAACTGGACTCTGTAGCCTGTAAATATCTTTGTCTCGCCATCATCCATAGGCACTGGAAAACTGAACATCAAAGTTCTTCTTGGCTTTGTTAAGGTATCTATCTCGCTCTTCTTAAGCTTAAGATATTTTTTTACTTTATCCAGCTGATTGCCGCAGTTTACGCATACATTTTTTGGCATATTATCACTTTTCCCACTCTTTTATTCCTGCTTAAAACCCTCTTATGGGGGTTATGCACCAATTATTTAAATGCTTTTTGTTTGAAAAACATATTTTAAAATAATAATATTAATAAATCACTACAGATATATTTAATATAATATGAAAAAACTATTATTCGGCACAGCAGGAATCCCGATAAGCGCCAAAGGTTTTGGAACAGCAGGAGGAATTGAAGAGGTTAAAAATCTGGGCCTTGGAGCTATGGAGCTGGAATTTGTCAGAAACATAAATATAACAAAACAAACAGCCCCTGCAGTAAAAGAAGCTGCTCAAAAAAATAACGTTGTTTTAACATGTCATGCGCCTTATTTTATTAATTTGAACTCAGAGGATAATAAAAAAATTAATGCCAGCATATCAAGAATCCTCAACTCTGCCAGAATCGCAGATTCATGCAGTGCTTATTCTGTCTGCTTCCATCCTGGATTTTATATGGAAGATACCAAGGAAAAAACTTACGAAACCATAAAAAACAACATTAAAAAAATTGTAAAAACCCTAAAACAAGAAAACAACAAAATCTGGGTAAGGCCAGAAACAACAGGCAAAGCCTCTCAATTTGGAAGCATAAATGAATTGATAAATATAAGCTCTGAAATTGACCAAGTTCTGCCATGTATAGATTTCTCTCATCTGCATGCACGTTCAAATGGTAAAATCAACAGTTTTGAAGAATTCAAGAAAATTTTAATTTTAATGGAAAAAAAGTTAGGAAAAATGGCTTTGGAGAATATACACATCCACGTCTCAGGTATTGAATATGGCGATAAAGGAGAAAGGCGCCATCTGAATTTAGAAGATTCCGATTTCAGATATAAAGAACTGTTGAAAGCCCTGAAAGAATTCAAATGCAAAGGAGTTCTTATTTGCGAAAGCCCAAATATTGAAGAGGATGCGTTGGTGATGAAGGGAAGTTATGGTTCTATTTAGATTCCATTTAGAATTAATATCTTTTTCCAATCTGAGATTTGATTTTTTAAAATAACATCCTTTGATGAATCAATAAACGAATCATCTAAGAGGTCTACAAACTCTTCTTTTTGTTTATTCATAAGAACTGTTAATACTAAAGCAATTCTCAAATGATCAAGAATTTTAATAAGAAAGTCCTTGAGACTACCATATTTCGATTCATATTTTTTCTTATCTTTATAACTTAATGTCCCTCCATGTGCGAATACACTTCTGATATAATAAGCATCTTTAATAATTTCCTTTATCTTATAAGGATCATACCCCAACAATGCAAAGAATTTAGCAATCCTCATTTTTAGCCTATACCCTAATTCAAGATTTTCGTTAAGGAATAAAGCTTCCAGACCCATAACAACATTAGCTATTTTCCTTTCCATTACGCCTTTTTCTAAAAGGGCATCACAATAATGATCATAAGCTATTGCCGTATAATCAATTCTTGGTTGCCCAATTTCAAAAAAGCTTGGGGGTAGATTAGCATCCATTACTCTGAAAAAATCTTTGAGCAATTCCACTTCCTCGCCAAGGATTGTAGCAGTTTCTATATTTAGAAAACCTCTATTACCGCTTAACCTTCCACTAATAAATCCACTAATTGATTCTGAATTAAGATCATAAGCTATATAACAAATACTTCCAACTTTAAATAACCTTAATATCGCAATAGCTTTTTCAATTGCTTTCTGAAGCTTACCCGGTTCATCATAAACCAATTCACACTCCAACTTCATGATTGCAGAAGGTTTAGTGTGCCAATCGGATTGCAAAAATGGATGAAATGGAACTTCTTTTTCTAAATCCTCTTTTTTGACCTTTCTAATTTTTATAGTAGGTGTTGCTTCAATATTCTCTGGAATTAAGGCCAAACCATCAATCTCAATTTCAGCCCAACATTTTAATGGTTCCTTATTCAAATCCTTCACAAAAGGAGTTGAGAACTTGTTCTTAATTGAGTTTTCATCAAAATTTTCCCTGTTATCCAAGTAATATAATGTAAATTTTCTTATTAAGGAATCTAAAAATTGACCATAGTTTTCTTTATCAAACAACTTATTTAATTCAATTAATATATCTTTATATTCTTTAGATTCCTTAACGGCAGTTTCTATTATTGTAGCTGCACTATACCAGGAGAGTTTAGTAAACAGTTTTCCGCTAGAGGAAAAATCTCCAATTCCTTTTTCAGTATACTCAAATTTATTTACTTTCCACTTAGAATAAGTTTCCTCATTAGGTATAATCTCTTTTTTAGACAATTTAGTTTCAATAAAATCTTTTATAAAAACCAAAAATTCCTCTATTTTACTCATCAAATCTTCTTTACCCATCTTTAAGGAATAGTAATACAATGTCAACTATAAACTTTTCTGTTTGTCTTCTTTCGTCTAAAACTCTCTATAGACAAAGAAAAGTTTTTATATAACTTGCAATCTATAGGAAACAACTAAAGTAGGAAACAACTAAAGGGGCGGTTTTATGAAAAAATTAAGAAATATGGTATTTTGTGGGTTGGTATTTTTAATTTTTGTACCTATAGTTTTCTCCCAAGAATCTTATTTTGGAATAACTCTAGATTGTTTAGAAGGTTGTAAAGATGGGAAGGTAGATGTAGATAAAGAAGTTATGCTAAAACTTGTTATCAAAAATAATTTTAATTATTGGGTCTCTTTAGGAGGGGAGGATAAAAATATTCTTTCACTCAGCCTCGAAATAGAAAATTCAAAATTACCTAACAATGGAAAAGAAGTAAAATGGTATAATGATCTGTTAAGAAACCCCTATTATCTAAAACCAAAATCAACTGAAGAACTATATTTTACTTTGGAAACCTATAATGATATGGATAAAAATAAAAGGCTTGGAGAATGGAAAATAACTCCAAAGTTAGATATCGGTTGGCAAGGAGCAAAATATTATAAAGACCCTTTTACTGGGGAAACAATTCCAATTAAGAGTGAATATCAGATCCCTCGATTGGTTTCGGGCAATATTTTAAAATTTGAAGCGAAGCAAGAAGAAGTAGAAGTACAACCACCAAAAGAACGTTTTAAGTTACCCACATTGAAACAATTAGTTTCAGAACCCCCTTATTCTTATTTTACCTGGATAATTGGTTTAATAATAGCAGGAATTATTATATACTATGCCACCCAAGGTAGAAGAAGAAATCGAGGAAGACGATAATAATCCCTATTTCTAGTTTTTGGCTCTTATATCTCTAGCTCCTGATTCTAATCTTTCTTCGACTATTTCCTATAATCATACCTATTCATCTTAAACCCAGAATTAACTCTGTGCCAAATTGTACCAGCAGGCATACCAATTATTTTTGATATTTGATTAGGAGTTAAGCCTTTTCCTGCCAGTTCTTTTATTTTAATGTTCTGGTTGTTAATCTTCTCAAATTTTTGTTTATAATATTCTAAAGCATTTAGAAGTTTTCTTCTTTTTTCAGTCTGAGTAAATCCAATAAGTTTGCTATATTTGAGAATTGATTTATTCTGAGTGATTTCAATTTGGTATTTGTAAACATTGTTTTTTATTCTAAAATAATCTAATAACGATTTGATAAAAAGAATCTCCTTTTGATTGTGTTGGCTTCCAGATATACAAAAATTATTAACATTTGGATTAAAAGATACGCATCCTTCGTCATCAAAAAAAGCTCTTAAATAAATTTTCTTGAAATCACTATTTTTTAAGATAGCTTTTCTATCAAAATTTAATAGATCGTAGTACATTAATTTAGAACAACAATAAACAGTAGATACCTCTCTTTTATTTTTATGGACTGATACTTTTAAACCATAAACTTTTTCTAAATCTCTCTTAAATTCATTTAATAGCTCTACATTCTTATTGATATAACTGACCATATAAGAATTTGCTTTTGAATGACTAAGACAACCATCAAACACAGTATGAGCATATATCCTTATTTTTTCTTTAGTTATTTTCTTATAACCATCTTTAAGAGGTTTTGGATAAATTGGAAACTGAACTTTCCCTTTAATACACTTTTTTATGAAATTTATTGAATGCCCTGTAATTTTTCTTGTTTTTCTTAAAGATTTAACTTTATTGTAGATTTTACAGAGATTCTTAATTTTTTTGTTTCTTTTAATTTCATTAATCTCTTTATTTGATCTAACATGGATTCCTCTTTTGATCATTCTTTGTTTTGCACATTCTCTCGATATTGAGAATTGTTTTGCTAAATCTGTTAATGAAACAGTTTTATCTTCAATATATCTCCTTTCAATTTGTTCTATTATGTATTCTGGAACTTTTACCATCTTTTAACACCTCCAAAGTTTTCTATCCTATCAAAAACTTTGGAGTTTAAGAAAAAGAGAATGTTAAGCGAAACTGCGTAATTGCTTTTCGCGTCGTTTTTGACCGAAAAGCATAATTTGGCAGTTTTGCGTGTTCTCTTTTTCAAAAATAGAAAAATCTATTCCTTTATATATTTTACACGCGAATGTCCAGTGCAATAGGGCCGATGTCTAGTGGTAGCTACTACCTTATTTTACCAGCTTACTTCTTACTTTTCTCCCAATCTCCTCGAAGCCAAGCACAAGCAAGGTAGCACACCGGAGTGTCTAAAGCAGCCATCACAACCTTCAAAACCCACCACGGAATCAGCAAAGTAATAACATAAGCCACTGTAAACTTAGGTGAAGTATTATACTGGGCTAAAAACGGCAGTGTTCTTATTATAAATTCAGGGATATACCACAGCGCTATAAACATAAACAATATAGAATCTATTAACTGGCTTACAATAGTTGAAGCATTATTTCTCAGCCACAGCCATTTCCCTTTGGTTTTCTCTCTCCAGAAATGAAATGCCCATACATCATGCATCTGCGCGACAATAAAAGCTATGATTGATGCAATCAAAAACCTGAGTGAAATGCCGAAAATCTTTGCGAATTCCCCCTGTTGTATATAGCTTCTTGGAGCAATTGGCAGGTAAATTGAGATAAAGGTAATAAGCATAACAAACAGCATAGCAATTAACCCAATGAAAACAACCTGCTTTGCCTTTTTCTTGCCAAACACTTCCCCAATTATGTCTGTAACCAAAAATGTGATTGGAAAAGCCAGTATTCCAACAGAAAAATCTATCCTTCCTATCTGGGCTATCTTCCCCCCAAGCAAGTTTGAGACAATCAGCCCTGCAATAAATAATCCTGTAAGAATATTCGCCTTGAACAGCATAGATTCTGTTATTTTAGTTTTTTCTTTAACCATCATTATCATCTGCTATTTATAAAATTTTCAGAGCTTCTGTCAAATGTCTTCTCAGATTCTTTAGAGAAAAAGCACGCAGGCAATTCATCAGATGCCAGGTGATGCCTTATACACTCGCAGCAGATGCCCTTTCTGGGGCATCCAGGGTAAGTGCAATTGCAATTCTCCAGATTATTCTCTTTGTCGCATTCCATATTGACCCTGAGAAAGAATTTAAAATTTATTTATAATAGTTTCTATTTGCTCTGATATCTCTTTTGATTCAGAAACCTGGGCACTCATTTTTCTAGCCAGCTCTTTAAATTGTTTTGATGTTCCCATTACCAAAACATCTGTTCTTTCAACATTACAATTAACACACCCTTTATTGACAGCGACATCCCCTCCCAGGGAAAGCATCTCCTGCTTCAGAATATTGGCTATGGCATTCCTTACATTATACAATTTAACCGCCCTAAAAACACTTTTTGGAAGCATTATTTTTATTCCGGCTTCCTCTACTCCGATTTTTTGCATTTCTTCTTTAGCATTTTTTTCAGAAATTATTTTTGGTTCCACCCTTCCCCTCTTCAACACTTTTTAAAATCTGCCTGAATATCTTTTTAAAGAAATCAATTTTGCTTTCTACAAATTCTGCATCAATATTCTTGCCATAATATTTTGATTTGTTTCTTTTATCCCTTAATATATCCAAGATTACTGCTTCCTTATAATTCAGAATATCCTTGTCTTTTGCAAAGACAATTGGCGCTTGGTGAGAATATGATCTAAAACCGTTAATAGCCATTAACGCATCAAGTAGTTCTCTTACTGCCTCATAACAATTCTCAAATATAAACTTACTGTTCTTTTCATCTATCTTAAGGTCAATATGGTAGCTAAACCTCCGCTTACCATCTTCTATCAAGCTTTTTGAAAGGGCTATGTCCTTCTTTACACTTACTACATCTTTATCTAAAACATAGGAATCAAAAGATTTCATCTTAAATCATAACCCCTTCCAGTAAAATGCCTTGCCTTATGTTTTCTACCAAATTTTTGGGCATCTCCTTGCCAATTTTATGAATTTGTATTTTTCTGTTCAAAATTTTTTCATATTTTGAAAACTCTTCCCTAACGGGAATATCCAATGCTAAATCTATATCCGACTTTTCATTGTCCTCCCCTCTTGAGTAAGAGCCAAATAGTATAAATGAGCAGGGTTTTTCTTTGGAAATGCCCTCAACTAACCCAGAATCAAGAAGAAGGAAAAGATTTGCCCACTTTTTATAGAATATGAACTTTTCAGTTAAGTTTGCGCTGATAAGGATACTCCTCCCTACCTTTTTCTTTTTTAAAAGACCATCTTTTTCCATTTCTTTTATGAGTTCTATGCAAGTCGGCGCTGATATACTTAGTAACCTTGAAAGCTCCCTGATATGGTTGGAACTATGCGGATTCTTGCAGAAATACAAAAAAACATTATTGTTAATTTTTTTTAACATTTGTTAGAAATAATTTACATATGTTTATAAATTTTTCTGTTTTCATTGCTTTATCTTATAATCAAATGGACAAATTAATGTTTATTGGTATACTCGCATTTATTGCTCTCAAAAGCAAGGGTTGTGTGGGTGATATTAAACTTTTTCATTAACACCTTTTCTATTTTTGATATGATCTTATCTGTATCGCAGATCCTCATATCTTCCGGCACTTCGATATGCGCGCTTAGCACGCAACGGTTAGAGCCAGTGCACCACACATGAACATCGTGAACATCCTTAACTAGTCTGACACTCTTTAATTCTTTCTTAACTTTGCTTAAGCTTATTCCTTTTGGTACACCTTCTAACAAAATATTTGTTGCCTCTTTTATAATGCCCCAAGCCCCTATTAAAACAATAATCCCAATTGCTATGCTCATTATAGGATCTATAATATAAAAGCCAGTAAAAGTAATTATAATTCCTGCAATTAAAACTCCAATCCAGCCAAGGGCATCTTCAGAAATGTGCCAGAATATGCTCTTGATGTTTAAGTCCTTATCTTTTGATTTCCATAATTTAAGCACAATAGCACCATTAAACAAGATGCCAAAAACAGCCACGCCTAAAACCAAATAGCCTTTTACAGGTTCAGGATTCAAAATTCTAAGGTATGCCCTGTAAAAGATAAACAGAGTCAGCACAACTAAAAAGATCCCGTTTACAAAAGCAGCTAGAATAGTTGCCCTATGGTAGCCCCATGTCTTGGTCTCAGTTGGTTTTTCTTCTGACTTTTTGCTTGCAAAGTAAGACAACAATAATGCAAAAGTATCAGTCAGGTCATGCAGAGCATCACTCATTAACGCTAAGCTGTTAGACATAATACCTACTATAAATTCAATAATTGTAAAACTGCCATTAAGAATGATGCCAAACATAATCTGTTTTCCATGTTCTTTCTGGTGTGAATGTCCAACCATCCATATTAATAGTTATTAGAAGTCTATTTAAATTTTTGGATTCCACCCTCTCATCAACAAAGAATTGCTAACAACAGAAACAGAGCTGAAAGCCATTGCAGCGCCCGCTATTACCGGATTAAGCAAAAAGCCGGTAAAAGGGTATAAAACTCCTGCTGCAACAGGTATCCCCATGGTGTTGTAGAAAAATGCCCAGAAAAGATTCTGCTTTATTTTCTTCATTGTGTACCTGCTTAGGCTTATGGCAACAACAACATCCCTTAGATCATCTTTTATCAAAACAATGTCCCCTGATTCTATTGCAACATCTGTTCCTGATCCTATCGCAACCCCAATATCAGCCTGCGTTAATGCAGGCGCATCATTGATGCCATCCCCCACCATCGCCACCTTTTTGTTTTCTTTCTGCAGTTTTTTTATCTCATCAGCCTTGTCTGCAGGAAGAACTTCTGCAAGAACCTTATCAATTCCTGCCTGTTTTGCAATCGCTTCCCCTGTTCTTTTATTATCCCCAGTGATCATAACAACCTCAATGCCTAAATTATGCAGCTTTTCAACAGTTTCTCCGGAATGCTCTTTTAAAGTATCTGCAACAGCTACAATCCCTTCTGCTTTTTTGTTGACTGCGATAATCATTGCTGTTCTTCCCTGATCTTCAAGTTCCTCCAATTTTTTATTTATTTTTTCAATATTGATTTCTTTCTGCTCCATCAATTTTCTGTTACCTAAATCAATAGTTCTTGTTTTATATTTAATCTCAATCCCCTTTCCGGTGATGGAGTTGAATCTGTCAGGCTCTGGAATTGAAATTTTCTTTTCTTTTGCCTTATTGATAATTGCCTCGCCCAGAGGGTGCTCTGAGTTTTTTTCTGCTATTGCAGAGAATTTTAATATTTCTGATTCCGAAAAATTTCCTAAAGTAAAAATGGCTGTAACTTCTGGCTTTCCTTTTGTTAATGTCCCGGTTTTATCAAATACAATTGTGTTGATTTTATGCGCAATCTGCAAAGATTCTGCGTTTTTAAACAAAATGCCGTTTTCAGCACCTTTTCCAGTGCCGACCATGACTGCAGTAGGCGTCGCTAAACCAAGAGCGCAGGGGCATGCTATTATCAGGACTGCCACAAAGATTGTAAGCGCAAATGCAAAGCCAAAACCCAAAAAGAACCATAAAATAGCTGATAGGACTGCTATTGCTGCAACTACCGGCACAAAATAAGCTGAGATAACATCTGCGAGTTTTTGTATTGGCGCTTTGCTCCCCTGCGCTTCCTCCACAAGATTTATTATCTGCGCCAAAGCAGTATCTTTTCCTACTTTAGTTGCCTTAAACTTAAAAGAGCCTGTTTTGTTAATTGTTGCGCCGATTACCTTGCTTCCTTCTGTTTTTTCTATAGGAATGCTTTCTCCTGTAATCATGCTTTCGTCAACACTTGAGTGGCCTTTTGTAATGATGCCATCAACAGGAATTTTCTGCCCTGGCTTGACAAGGACAATATCATTAGTAACTACTTCTTCAACAGGCAATTCTATCTCTTTTCCATCTCTGATTACAATAGCTGTTTTTGACCTTAAGCCCATTAATTTTTTTATTGCCTCTGATGTTTTTCCTTTTGCTTTTGCCTCTAGGTATCTTCCTAGGAGTATAAAAGCGATTAATAAACCTGCAACCTCATAATAAAGGTTGTCTTTTCCATAGCTGGAATTTCCAGCCCATATAAAAATAGACACCACCACGCTATACAGATACGCAACACCCGTTCCTACTGCAACTAAAGTATCCATATTTGCTGTTCTTGTTTTTATTACTGCATTGATACCCCTTGTATAAAATTGGTAGCCTGCTATGAGTATGGGGGTGGTAAGCAGAAATTGTATTATGGCCATGGCTCCCTCAGATACAGGGGGCATAGGCATATTTATATGGGGCGCCATTGCAAAATAAAGCAATGGCAGGCCCAAAACTGCAGAAATGATAAATCTTATTTTATAGCTCTTTATTTCATTTTCTCTTGCTTCTTTTTCAAGGTCTTTTGCTTCTTCAGTTTCTTCAAAATTTTCATAACCAACATCTTTTATTGTCTGCCTTATCTTTTCTTTTGATACTGCCGATGGATTATAAATTATCTTTGCTTTTTCAGTAACCAAAAGCTCTTTTGATTTTACCCCTTCTAGCTTTTTTAATGCGGAATCAATAATACCTATACAATGGGGGTTGTCCATCCCAATAACTTTTAGTTTTAAAACAGTCTCTTCCCCTTTATCTTCTTTAATAACCTTATAGCCCGCATTTTCCACTGCTTGTTCTAACTCTTCTTTGGTTGCCTGTTTTGGATTGTATTCAACCTGGGCTTTCTCTGCTGCGAAATTAACATTTGCATTTGAAACGCCTTTAGTTTTTCTTAATGATTTTTCAATAGTTGCTACACAGCTTGCACAAGTCATACCTCTGATTTTTATGGATGTTTTTTCTTTTTCCTGTTTGCCTTCTTTATCTACATGCCCATGCATTTCTTCTTTCTTGCCTGTAAACTTTTCATAGCAATTTTTAGAGCAGAAATAATATTTTTTCCCATTCTTTACAGTGCTGAACTTTGCCTTTTTTTCATCTACATCCATTCCGCATATAGGGTCTTTTACTTTCATTCTTTAACCTCTTCAAGTTCTACATCACACATTTCACATTTTCCTGGAACATTATACTCCATCCCGCATTTAGGGCATTTGTATTTTGGCGTTTTCTTTACCTCATGTTTTTATTGAATGCTTTGTAAATTCAATATTGCAGCTATGATGCTCTTTGCACCAATCTTCACATTTCTCAGCCCATCCTCTGGCTTGGTACAAATATTTGCATTCTTCACACTGAAAATATTCACTTCCATTCTTTTTAATTCTTTTGACCATTTTTATTTTACCCTATACCATAAAACATGTTCATAAACACTTGACCACATCATTCCGAACGTAAATGCAAACATAAGCTCTTCTAAGGGAATTCCTAAAATAAGCATCCCTGAAATTGCTGAAAGGTTCCAGACTTCCTGCACCAATCCCGGGTAAACTAAGTTAAAGAACAAAAAGAAAACAAAATAGATGGCAAGGAACAATGCTCCTCCAATCCAGATTTTCTTTTTCAGGTCCGGCCTGCACAGAATTGCTGCAACACCGCCAATAAACATTGCTATGCTTGTTGAATAAATCGGATTGAGGTTTGTAAGGGTTTCCAAAAGAAGAAACGCTATTATCGGCGACGTTAATGATAAAAGATGGAATCTATGCCTCCTACTGTGCATTTCTTTCATGCTCATCTTTTTATGTTTCGCCTTAAAAACAAACTCGTACAATACTGTACCGATACCTCCAATTGCAAAACTGAAAATAAGGCTCTCGATATCAAAACCAGTTCTTGCAGCTAAATTAAACAAGGATGGAGGATTCCAGTATTCAGGAACAAACAAAGGCTCTGTCAGGCCAAAAGGCATCGTGAATAAGCTAACCCAAAACATCTCTTTTCTGACCGAGGGCTTAGCTATAAAAATAACAAGCCATATGCCTAATAATATTAATGAAAATGTTAACCATTCATGCATTGTTTTTACCTCTAGTTTTAAGTAAAAAAACCTAAACAAATCTATTATAAAACCATCCAAACAAATAACCAAAAACAAACCCGATTATAGCTACTTCTATCATGCCAGTAATTATCCCTAAGATGCTTAACGAAAAAAACATATGCCATTGCTGCATCATCTGAACTGCGCCAGTGTAGATTCCAATATTTCCAAGTACGCCTAACAACAGCATACACAGCGCTGAAATTATTGCAGCTGCATACCCCAATGCCAGCGCATTTAATTTTTCAGTCATCCTTATTCACCTCATTATTTTATAAATTATCAATAACTCTCTTGAGTTTTTCTTCAACCTGAATTGCAATACCCTTTAATTCTTCATTCTCAATCATGCCCATAGCAATTGTAGGCAGTATTGTAGAGATAAAAACATTGCCTTTATCTTCATAAACAATTACATTGCATGGAAGCAATAATCCAACGTCCTTCTCAGCTTGCAGTGCCTTGTAAGCGAATTGAGGATTACATGCCCCTAAAATTATGTATTTATCAAAATCTACATCAAGCTTCTTCTTTAAAGTTTCTTTTACGTCAATCTCTGTCAAAACTCCAAAGCCCTCTTTTTGCAGCTCTTCCCTTGCCTTTTCAACAGCACTTTCATAATCCATATTCACTTTTTTCTTAAAACTGTACATTTCAATCACCTAATATTCTGGTTTAACTCCTTTGACAATTTTTTCACAAAACTCACACATGTGGCCGTCTATCATGCCCATCAAAGGCTTTATTGTTTTTTTATTTAACGAATAATATCTGTGTTTGCCTTTTTGCTCAACAAAGACAAAACCGCATTTTTGGAGCCTTTTTAAGTTATGAGAAACAGTTGTTTGGTTAAAATTAAGCTTTTTTGTTATCTCATTTACGCATTCAGGTCCTTTTCTTAGCAGATTGATTATTTCGAGCCTGTTTTTATTAGCTAATGTCCTGAAAAATAATTTATATGCTTTTTCCGTCATATGTTAAACATAACATATAACTTATATTTAAATGTTTTGTTTTTTAATTCTTTTTTGCTTTCCTCTTCCTTCATGCTGTATATTGGGTCTTTTCTTTTAAATAAGCCAAATACCATCTTTTCACCTCAACTTATCCTATAATCCTTCTTCCAGCAGAAGTAACTTTAAGTGATTTAAACCTGCCTCTTTGGTCAACATTCAATAATCCAAGGCCTTGAAGCTTGTTAATCTTAACCCTTGTTGTAGGCTTAGTAATCTTGAAATTCTCAGTTATATCTTTGTAAGAAACCAGTTTATTAATCACATTATTATCATTAACATATTTAATAATATTCATCTCTACATCTGATAATTCTACTCTTTTCCTCAAATGTTTTCCATATAAGTCAATAGTCTCTGCTTCTATAGCTTTAAGCTTAGATTCTTCAATAAGCTCAGGATTTAATGAAATGATGATTATACATTCATGGCCTAAAGCCAGATCCTTCAAAGCATGAACCTTTTTAATAACATCCTCAAACTTGTTTTCTGTCAGAATATAATCTAACCTGTCAAGAAGAATTACACTTTTTTTGCTCTTATTTACAAATTCTTCAATTAATCTAAAAATGTTCTCTATATCTGTTTCACAGGGTATTTTTTCTATTTTTGATTTTGTAAGCCAGATAAAAGACGTTTTTTCTAAGTTATATTTCTTTTTTATTTCTCTTGGGTCGTCTCTGACAATTCCAAGGCCGGCAAATCCTCTGTTCAGGGAGCTGATAAACAGCTCATGTGCGTGATTTTCATCTTCCTCCTTCACTAAGTACATTTTTTTTGTATCCAAAGTTATATCAGCTTGCGCATATTTGTCTTTTTCAACACCAACATTTATTCCAAACTTATCTAATGTAACATTCACTCTTTCTAGCTGGTCTTGAATTTCTTCCTTTGATTTGTATAGCGAGATTATAAAAAAAGATATGCTGATAATAACTATAACCACAAAGCCCAGGCTAAACAGCTGCCTTTTTTGAATAGACTCTATCCCCTCACTTGCATTTTTTAAAGGGGTTAAGATGATTAATCTCCATATTTCAGAACCTAAAACCAGATTAGAAGAAGTGATAATGGTTCTCCCATGGCCATTAAAATTTCTGATTATGTTTTGATCATTGCTGATGTTTATTGAAACCGAATCTTTAATAACAGAATAATCATCAATATTGCTGCTTTTTAATATTGTATCTTCTGTGTCTAGATTGATTAATAAAAAAAAGTTTTTTTCATTATCAATTATAGGGTAAAGGTATAGATTATACAAGTTATTCAGCTCAATAATGCTCAGTAAAATGCCCTTGAATTCTCCAACAAAGTTGGGGTAAGGGGTATATTCAGTAGTCTCAAAAAGAGGCGCAGAAATAATAATTTGCTGGCTTGCGCCATCCCTTACTAAACCGGATATAAATGGCTCGTTTGTTTCTTTTGGAACGCTGAAATAATCTTTATTTTTTATATTTAAACCAAGATAATTGGAAAAGTCCGGAGATGAACACTCAATGACATTGCCTGCTTGATCAACCCTCAATAGAGAACTGACCATACTCTCAATACTCTGATGCACGCCCTTCATTTCACCCGCACATTTATCAATATCCAGTGTTTCCATTATAGGAAATTTACTTAGAGTCGTAATTTCTTCCCTAACTTGGTATACATGAGCCTCTATTTGTGAAGCTGCAAACTCTGTTTTAGTTTGCTGGTTATCTATTAACTGGTCAACAACAGCTGATTCTATACTGGAAAACGATAGAAAATTAGTTAATATAACTGCCCCTATTATAATAAAAGATGCAAGCACTATCAATAATATCTTATTTTCTTTCACTGATTTTACACTCATTCCCTGTAAGAATATATTGTTATTTATAAATTTTCACTATTTTTTCACTAATATTTCTCCTCCTTTATATATAGGGTTCCCCTTTTAATAAAAAATATTAATTTTGATGATTTACATTATGAATATCAAAAGGATATTTGAGATGCTGCCATAGAAAACTATTTAAATAAAGTTGGAATAATTGTGGTGTGGATTGGTGTGGTGTTATAGAATCAGTATAAAAACGCAAGGAAGGTAAAAAAATGGAAAAAGAAACAAAAAAAGTTGAACATTCTGTAAGACATAAAAAACATAAAACAGAAAAGATAATAACAAAACCAATAATTGCATTAATGGTTGTGGCAGTATTGGCTGTTTTGTTTAATCAAATCCAGATAAATACTGTTTCTGGTATGGTGACTTCTAATCCCGTCAGCAAGGGTACAAGCTCAGGATATTCTTCAGGGAGCAAGGACCTTGTAAATATTAATTTAGCTGAACTAAAGTCAACAGGGCATACACTTGCAGCAGTTTTTCCAGTAGAAGACATACAAACTCCAGATGACGCAATGGCAATTTTATTTCCTACAGGAACTCCGGATTATGGGGAAGAATTAGGGGTGAGTTTTGATGATCCTGTAGGCTCATTAAGTATACTAGCTAAAATGTATCGGGGCTTAAAAGCCGAGGTAGAGAAGAGTAATCCAGAAGGATGGCAAAGATATATGAATCTCGCATTAAAGCCTGTTGGAATTTCATGTGAATACTGCTGCGGTGTTGGGCCAATAGGCATAAGAAAAGATGGCAGCTCTTCTTGTGGATGCCAGCATAATCCTGCATTGCTTTCTGTAGCATTATATCTCTCAGCATATACTGATTATACTGATGGAGAAATACTCAGAGAAGTTATAAGATGGAAAACCCTGTTTTTTCCAAAGAAGATGATTGAACTGGGAATGACTGTTGCTGGAGGAGATACATCAGCATTAGATAATTTACCAGGAATGGTAGGAGGTTGTTAAAATGGACGGTGTAATAAGTTTTTTGAAAACACTATATCATAGAAATAAGTTGTTTTTTGTTATTGCAATTATTGCTATAGCAATATTTGTAGTTGGGTGTAGTGCTCAAGGCGGAAGCGCTCCACCACCATCTGGACCTATTGGGGGAGGATGTGGTTAAATAATTGTTTTTGGTGAAATCAATGCAAAACATTTCAAAAGGAAGATTAGAGAAACAAAGAGAAGAAAGCAGGCTGGCTTTAGAAGAACACAAGCTTAGAGATGAGAAATTCAAGTCAGAAAAAGAAAAAAAAGTAAAAAAGAAAACGATGATCATAGCTATAACAGCAATAATCTTCCTGGTTTTAGGCACTTGGATAGTTTATTCATTGATCTCGCCTGGCAAATATGATAATTTCGCTAAATGTCTTACTGAGAATGGTGCCAAGATGTATGGTGAAGATTGGTGCCAATATACAACTGCTCAAAAGGGAATGTTTGGCAAGTCTTTTAAGTACATAGATTATAAACAAAATCCAAATTTAAAAGTCAGACCGACCTGGGAAATAGATGGAAAAACCTATGAAACAGTGCAGTCATTCCAAAGATTATCTACATTGACTGGATGTAAGTATTAGAAGGCAAAATAAAATGATGGACAGATGGTTAAAGATGAATAAAATAATGCTTCTTTTAATTTTTATTAGTTTATTTGTTATTGGTTGTTCCACTCAACCACCCAGTAAATCTACAGGCATAAAAGCAACAGTGTATAAATCACCTGCTTGCGGTTGTTGTGTTGGATACAATGCTTTTCTGGAAGAGCAAGGCTTTGATGTTGAAATAGTGGAGATAAAAGATATGGCTTCAATCAAACAAAAATATAATATCCCGCGTTCTATGGAAAGCTGCCATACAACTGTGATTGGAGATTATTTTATTGAAGGGCATGTTCCATTAGAGGCAGTTGAAAAATTACTGGAAGAAAAGCCGGAAATTGATGGGATAGCACTCCCTGATATGCCAGCTGGATCACCAGGTATGCCTGGAACGAAGAAAGGGTCATATAATATTTATGCCCTTAAAGATAAAGAAATATCAGAGTATATGAAAATATAAGGTGAGATCATGGCATTACAAAAAAAATGGAGTATTATAAGTGGGGTCATTGTTATCATTATTGTGAGTGCTTTTATCGGGTCATTAATCAACCCTATGCATTATATGGGTGTTGAAGCAAGTAGAGATCAACTGATTTCAATAAAAAATTCCATTCAGGAAGAATTAATGCCCCAGCACAAATATCGCTGTTGCTTAGAAAAGCCATGCACCTATTGTATTGAAAAAACACCGGGCCATGGGGAAGGGGCCATTTGTGATTGCTTGAAAGATATAGTTGAAGGTGTTCATCCCTGTGGAGAATGTATTGGAGAGATTTTGGAGGGCCATGGCAACCAGTATTTATCCAAGTATTTCGCAAAAGCAATTGCAGAAGAAGTAGGAGAAGAACATACCCCGACTTTAAAGAAGATTATTGAGCAAAAATATGGAACACCCGTAGAAGATCAGGTATAGGTGTTTAAACATTAAATATGGTAATAATATGAAAAACAAAGGTGGTAAAAAATGAAACAAAGAATATTTGTGGCTATAATACTTGGGTTGCTTGTGCTTATTTCAGTAGTGCAGGCATTTCAGTTAAATAGCCTGAAGACGAAAATAGCAGATGGGCAGATGAGCATAGGCTCTTCAAGCAGCAAAACAACGCCTCTTGCCTCTTCTGGAGACAGCGGCAAAAAAACTGCTGAACTGCCAAGCAGCATAAAGAATCTGCCAGCAATGGTTGGGGGCTGTTAGTCCCTCAATTATTTTTATAAGAAATTAATCAAGATTATGATTGCATTTAGAGTGATTGATAACAAGCAAAGAAACAGGAGGATAAAAAATGGAACACCATAAAACACATCATAAAACAAAAAAAAGCTTGAGCACATCATTTTATAAAAAAGTCATTTTTGTATTGGGCATAACTCTCATTTTATTTGCATTATACAATACATTCCAGATACCTTCATTGGGAGAACTGATTGATAAAAAATTCGATGAAGCTAAAGAATCCGCCAGGCCCGCAGTTATTGAGTTATTGATTATAACTGCAAATGATTGCGAAGATTGCTATGATATCAGTGCAGTTGTTGACTTAATAGAATCTACTGGTGTAAATATTACTAAAACAAAAGAAATAGACTTTTCTTCATCAGGGGCAAAAAAAGTAATTGAAAAGTACAATATTGAGAAGGTTCCAACTGTTATAGCAGTAGGGGAGATTAGTAAATCTAAGTCGTTAAGTTTAAAGTTAAATGATATTGCAGAAGAAAAAGAAGGCGTATATATATTTACAAAATTAGAACCTCCTTTTATTGAAACCTCAACTGGTGATGTAAGGGGCAGAATTACACTATTGCATGTTAAAAAAGAAGATTGTGCTGAATGTACTGATTATATTATCCTTACAACCCAACTATCTAGAGCTGGGGTGGTATTTAAGGAGCAAAAAGAAGTCGATATAGAAAGTGATGAAGGCAAGAATCTTGTAAATAAATATGCAATTGAAAAAGTTCCGACTATTATAATGGATAAAGAAATTAAAGCTTATCCAACTATAATTCAGGATTTAGGCAGGCTTGGAAGCATTGAAGATGATGGAGCTTATGTAATGAGAGAAATAAATCCTCCGTATTATAGTATTGAGGAAAATGCAGTAAAAGGAATAGTTACAATGATATCACTTACAGATAAAACTTGTGAGAATTGTTATGACCCTGATAAATTCCATAAACCAATCATACAGAGAATGGGTGTTTTATTAAGTGAAGAAAAGGCCTATGATGTCTCTGACAAAGATGGAAAAAATCTTATTAAACAATATGATATAACAAAAATTCCAACCATCATATTAGAAGGGGATGTAGAAGAATATCCTGTATTAATTAGAGCCTGGGAACCCGTAGGAACAGTAGAATCAGATGGTGCATACGTCTTCAGGAAATTAGAAGTTACAAGGCAAACGTATAAGGACTTGAGCACTAACGAGATTGTTGAACCACAAGCAACAGGTTAGGCATAAAAATTTATTTCGTGGTTTTTAAACAATGAAATTCCACTCATCTTTGATGAGTGGAATGAGTTGTGCTCAAAAACCACTGAAATATGCAAGTGCTAACCAAATCATGCCACCATGATATTAAATTCCAAAGGAATTTATGGCGTTTAACTCTCTGATGGGTGGTTTTGACATAAATACAAAGATTAAAAAACGATTAAAAATATGAGGTATAAAAAATGGAACATGAAACTAAACATGGAGTTAAAAAAATTAAGAAAAATAATATATTGATTGGGAGTGTAGTTGTAGTTGTTATTTTGTTAGTAACAATTTCCTTCCAATTAGGCAGCATTAATAAAAATATGAAATCAATGGATTCAAAATTGAGTTCGTTAGAAAATTTCTTTAATAAAATTGAACAACCTACACCAACAGAAGCTGCCCCAAAACCACAAGAACAGCCCTCACCATCAGTGGACATGAAAGCATTAATTGACGACGATGCTGTAAAAGGAGATAAAAATGCTCCAGTTACAATTGTTGAATTTAGTGATTTTGAGTGTTCATTCTGTGCAAGATTTTATACACAAACCTTGAAACAGATAGAAGATGAGTACATTAAAACCGGAAAAGTCAAATTTGTTTACAGGGATTTTCCATTAGGTTTCCATGCTAACGCCCAAAAAGCAGCAGAAGCTGCTGAGTGTGCTGGAGAGCAAGGCGAATACTATAAGATGCATGATAAACTATTTGACAATGGAGTTAAGGGAGGTACTGATTCATTTAAACAATTCGCAGAAGATATTGGTTTAGATACAGCGAAATTCAATGACTGCCTTGACTCAGGCAAGATGGCATCAGAAGTTCAAAAAGACATGAAAGATGGCTCTGCAGCAGGCATCAGAGGAACACCCGGATTTATCATTAACGGGCAATTAGTTTCAGGAGCACAGCCATTCTCTGCTTTTAAGCAGATCATTGAAGCAGAGCTTGCCAAATAATAAATTTTTTTATTTAGTTTAATTATTTTGTTAGCTCTTACCGGCTTTTCTGATAAGCCGGGTAAATATGATGCATTTGCTCAATGCCTTACTGAAAAAGATGTTACTATGTATGGGACAGAATGATGCCCTCATCGCAAAAACCAGAACTGCTAATGTTTGGGTAAATGAAAAACAAGAAAATATTATTGGCTTTTTTTGCTCTTTTAACTATTATTTTCGCTGTTTCAGTATTTGCTCAGTCTGATTTGCCAATAGGTTTGCAAAGAATTATTGATTTCAACAAGCAAGATACTGCAGATTTTGCTGTTAAGGTCTCTTTTTTCATTGCTTTTGTTGCCGGAACCCTAGGAATATTATCTCCTTGTGCTCTTCCTTTTTTGCCGGCATATATTTCCTATACCTTTAAAGAAAAGAAAAATATTACATGGATGACCCTTATTTTCTCTTTTGGATTTTCTTTGGTTTTTGTTACTATGGGGGTCATTGCAGGTTTTATTGGAGAACGAACCTTATCAGCAATCCAGCCAGGATGGCTGGTTACTATTGCAGGGATTTTTATGATTATATTGGGAATTATATCGTTTAGGGGGAAGAGTGTATGCTCTTATGTAAACTTCCATCATAAATTTAAGAGTGATGTTCCTGGAACATTCTTATTTGGGGTGTTTTTTGCTTTTGGCTGGACAGCTTGCCTGGGCCCTGTCTTAGCAGGCATTTTAGGAATAGGTTCTATACTGGGCAATGTCTGGTATTCTGCATTATTGTTGTTTTTTTATGCTTTAGGAAATCTTGTTCCTTTATTCATTTTATCAATGCTTTATGATAAATTTAACCTGTCTCAGAGCAAATTCATACAGGGCAAGATATTTACATTCTCTATTGCAAGGAAAAAATATCACATACATTCCACTAATCTTATTTCCGGGATTTTATTCCTATTGGTTGGAGCTGTGTTATTGGTCTACAAGGGAACTTCAGTCTTTAATACATGGGATATTTTCAACACAAAAGATTATTTTTATTCGATTCAGCGCCAGCTTATTGCATGGGACTACTCTAATATTCTGGGTATTGTTATTTTCTTTTTGTTTATCTTGGTTGTTGGGGGGTTTTTATGGAAATATAAATCAAAAAAAAATTATAAATGATACTCTTCTATTCAAAAATCCTTCTTCACTTCTTTAACCTAATCAAAAAATAAGCCCCGACCAAAAACAAAATAATGCTTAAAAGCTGGCCCATTGTTAAATTATAGACAATAAAGCCAAGCTGCGGATCCGGCTCTCTGAAAAACTCCACAGTAAACCTCAAAACAGAGTACATTGTCACAAAGCTCCAGAACAAGAATCCTTTTGGCAGTTTTTTGTTTTTTACAAACCACAGCGCCCCAAATATGGTAAAATTCTTTAATGATTCATACAGCTGTGAAGGATGCCTAAACCCCTCTGCGTCCTTGAATTTAACTGCCCACGGCACATCTGTTATTCTTCCATACAATTCTCCATTCAGAAAATTGCCAATCCTGCCAAAAGCCAATCCCAGGGCAGTAGGCAGCACAGCAATATCTGCTATATCATAGAACCCTATCTTCTTTTTTTTGCAGAACACAAAAATTGCAATTATCGCACCCACTAATCCACCATGAAAAGATAATCCTCCTCTCCATACAGCAAACATGTCCAGAGGGCTTGATAAATAAAAATTAAGATTATAGAATAAAATATAAAATAAGCGCGCTCCAACAATAACGCCTATCAATAAATAAAACAGCAAATCTGAGATATCCTCTTTTGTTAAGCTTAATTTCTTCTCTTTTGAAAGGTAAATCAAGAGGAAATATGCAATTACAAATCCCAATACAAAGATTAAGCCATAATACCTGATTTCAAAAGCCCCGATTTTCAATAGCACCGGGTTTATATTGTGGTAAAACATCTTATTTTTTGCTTTTTATGATATTGTAAAAATAAATCCTGTTAAAGACAATAACCAGGTAAAAGAATATGCTGGTCAATATTGCAAAGATTAAAGTATAGATATTGGAATATTTTACTTGAGCAGCATAGTCTTGCAAGGCAGTAGCTTTTAACATCACCCCTATAAGGTAAAACACAACAAAATAAATAAAAATTACAGCAGCATCCATTAAAAATATTCCTATATAAGACCTTACTTTTGCAATTATGCTGAATGTTTTTTTAATTGTCTCTTTTATTCCAGATTTTTCATATTCAGAAAATAATGTATGGCTTATGTTGATAATAATGTAAGTCAATAAAAATAAGGGGGTATTTATTGCAAGAAATATGTAGGGTGTATACCCCTCTTTTGCGCCCATCAGAAATACGCCATTTAAAACAAGGAAGGTTATGAAGAACACAACAAAAATTGATAAATTTAACATACTGAATTTCTTTAATCTTCCAAAATTAAGTGAGGTTTTTTTGAATAGGGATGTTATGGAATCCAGCACGATATACTTGAAGAATGAATAAATCAATATTAAAATCGGATAATATAACAAGGCTAAGGCCAAATAAGTTATTAGAACTGTGGTTGAGATTGCAGGAGAGGGTTTTGAAAGTAAAGAACCTACTAATCCGTAGAATATGATAACTGCTGCTAAAAAAAGTATATCAAACAGGACTATGTTGAGTATGTTCCTAGGATTGCTTTTTATTAGTTTTAATGTCTTTGTAAAATAACTGTCTTTGAATTCCAATTTTTAACCCCCTTGATTATCTCTTTTCAACCTTATGATGTTTTAGCTTAAAAATGTTTTTATTTTGCCAATTATACCCCTAGCCGTTTCTTCAACATCATCTTTTGTTACAATTGCAGATATCATCACTAAGCCATCAACCCCGGTCTTTACAACCCCCTCCATATTGCTTTCGTTTATGCCTCCTATCGCTATGCAGGGTATTTTTACGCTTTCCTTTATCCGCCTTAAATTTTCAATACCCATTGGATTACCGGCATCTTTTTTTGTTTTTGTTGAGTAAACAGGACTTACCCCGACATAATCCGCTCCTAGTTTCTCAGCCTCAAGCGCCTCCTCTTTGTTATGGATGGTTAAGCCAATTATTTTTTCCTCCCCTAATAACCCTCTTGCTTTCTCATAAGCCATATCTTCCATCCCAAGATGGACTCCGTCCGCGTCTGTCTCCAAAGCCATGTCCACAAAATCATTAATTAAAAATAAAACACCATTCTCCTCGCATATCTCCTTAATTTTCATTGCTTCCCTGACCATTCCTTCCTTTGAAAGGTTTTTCTCCCTGTATTGCACAATCCTCACCCCGCCCTTTATTGCCGCCCTTACATCTTCAATATTGTTTTTTTTAGAAAGAGTCTTATCTGTTATAAAGTACAATCCAATATTTTTAAGTTTGTTTTTATCCATCTTAATCAATACAATAAAGGAACATTATTAGGCGATTTTTGCCATTACTTTATGACATAAAGCAAAAATCCTATTTATTTTTCGTAGTAATTGATTCTTTTTTAATGATAAAATAAAAATAGCAAAATTACCTCTTTTCAACCTTTTCCATTGAACTGACTTTATTTTCATCTAAATTATAAATTTCATCATAGAAAGCTTCTTTGTAAGTTCCAGGCCCTTTTGCTTCCTTTGCTGCCAGCTCCCCGGCAATTCCAAAACAAACTAAAGCGGATGCTGCTGCCTTCGCATGATCTTTCTCAACTGCCGCAAAGCTTCCGATTACCGAAGCAGCCATGCAGCCACTGCCAACAAACTGCCCCATCATATCATGGCCATTATTTATAAGATAGACATCATTGCCGTTTGTTACTATATCCTCTTTGCCCGTTATTACAACTGCCGCATTTCTCTTTTCAGCCAGTCTTTTCCCCACACCCACTAAATCTGCTTCAACTTTAGTAGCTTCAACACCTTTAGTAACTACATCCTCACCAGCAAGTTTTGCGATCTCAGAAGAATTCCCCTTTATGATATCAATTTTTACTTCATCAAGCAATTCAAATGCCTTGTCATCCCTTAATTTAGTTGCTCCAACACCAACAGCATCCAGCACAACAGGGATTCCTTTTTTATTTGCAGACTTTGCTGCTAATTTCATTGATTCAATCAAAGTGGATGTTAAAGTGCCTATATTCAGCACCAAAGCACTGGATATAGCAGACATATCCGCTGCTTTGGTGCTGAATATAGGCACTTTAACATCCACTTT
>CAZPFO010000009.1:0-42126 GCA_964585935.1 uncultured Methanosarcinales archaeon
AGTTTATAATAAAAAATTTGGATGAAACGAAGTGAAATCGTTTAACGCTTGTTAGGCAAAGTGCCGACGGCATTTTGACTTTTTTAGTTTCTTAGTGGCGTTAAGCGAAAGACGCAACTCTTAGAATTTTCGGTTTACCTCTCGATTTTGTCGACGAGGCAACTCAAATATTGCGATTAACTGTACATATACGCAAAAGGTTAATATTTGCCTTTTTGGGCTCTGAAATATCTAAATTTTCAAATCCAGAGGCTGATTTTTCGTTTCTATTATAGAGTTATGATTAGATATTTTCCATATTGAAATTAAATCAATAAACAAAAAGATTTAAATACCATTTATCTTTTACTTTTATATGGCGTTACTCAATTATAAGATTGCAACAATTGGATCTCATTCTGCGCTTCAAATATTGAAAGGAGCGAAAGACGAAGGTTTCTCAACTATCGTCATATGCCTGAAGGGCAGGGAAAAGCCGTATAAGCTGTATAATGTTGCTGATGAAATAATAACCATAAAAAACTATAAGGAATTCTCGAAAATACAAGACAAGCTGATAAAGAGAAAAGCCATTATAATACCGCATGCTTCTTTTATTGCATACATTGGCCATGATGATGTCGAGAAATTCAAAGTGCCTTATTACGGCAACAAGAAGATACTGAAGTTTGAGTCAGACAGAAACCTCGAGAGGAAATGGCTAAAAAACGCAGGGTTAAAGCTGCCAAAAATCTTCAAAAACCCGAAAGATATCGACAGGCCTGTAATTGTCAAGTTTCATGGAGCAAAAGGCGGAAAAGGCTATTTTATTGCAAAGAACGAAAAAGATTTCAACCAGAAAATAAAGCACCATCCAGAAGAAAAGGATTATGTTATACAGGAATATATTCTGGGGGTTCATATGTACATACATTACTTCTACTCTTCCTTGACCGGGGAATTAGAGATAATGGGATTTGACAAAAGGTATGAGAGCAATGTCGATAGTTTAGGCAGGATTTCTGCTCGTGACCAAATGGCTCTTCCTGCTTCTAAAGTTGATCCTGCTTACGTTATTGTTGGCAATATGCCAATAGTTGTTAGAGAGTCATTTTTACCAAGGATTATTGAGATGGGAGAGGATGTGGTCAAGGAAAGCAAAAAAATAACTCCCGAAGGCTTGTTTGGGCCCTTCTGCCTTGAAACAATAATGACTCCTGATGATGAGATTTATGTTTTTGAGATCTCGGCAAGGATAGTTGCAGGAACAAACCCATATACTCATGGCAGCCCCTATACATGGCTCAAATACGACGAGCCAATGAGCACCGGGAGAAGGATAGCAAGGGAGATTAAGAATGCAATAAGAAGGAATGAGTTAAACAAAGTTTTAGGTTAATGAAAAATGTTTAAAAAAACAACAATTTGTATCATAACTTTAATGGTCTTAATAAATATTGCTTATGCTGTTGATTTATCTGATTATCCGGAGATGTTTGTTAAGGGGGGTAATTTCGATGGTGCGTTAGTTGTTGGAGAAGATGCTTCTGCACAAGACGTAATTGCAGCATCTAATATAGTCAGCAGCCTTAGTTCTTTAGCTAATAATGTAGGTTCAGTAAAACTTGCCAACGAAATATCAGACATATACGCTCAAAGTCTGATAATAATTGGCAATCCGTGTAATAACCATCTGTCTGGGGAATTGGCAGGGTCTTCTCAAAATTGTTTACAGGGATTTGAAACAGATACAGGGATAATAAGCCTCACCAATAAAAATAACCATTACCAATTGCTAGTTGCAGGGTATTCTAATGAAGATACTAGAAATGCAGGAAAAGTGTTAGCAGCCTATAAGGATTATGATTTTAGAGGAAAAAAAATAAAAGTAACAAAAAACTCTCAAGGAGACCTTGAATTAGAATACTCAAATTTTGTAAAAAAAAGTCTATCCGATTACCCTGATATGTTTGGAGAAGGTAGAAATTTTGATACAATAATTGTTGTTGGTGATGATGCATCCTCCTCTGATGTGATAGTCCAGTCTAGAGTAGGGCTTTCGTTGATGCAGAATCTCAATATGCAGCCAATGGACTTTAAACTTGCAAGCGAAATTGATGATTTAGGGAGGGATATAATCTCGATTGGAAGCCCCTGTGTCAATGAGTTAACGGCTGAGATAATGGGGAATCCTTCTCCTTGCGACAAGGATTTTGAAGAAGGGAAGGCTTATTTAAAGTTGTATGGGAAAGATGATTATATTCACTTAATTGTGGCGGGCAGTTCTGATGAAAGCACAATGAAAGTTGCAGACGTATTGGTTGATTATGATAGCTATAGTTTAGAAGGGGATGAATATATATTGGAAGTAAAGGAGACAGCAATTGTTGCAGTCACATCAGGGGATGGGGTGCCAACACCACCCGGGTTTACTGATACAGACCATGGTGAAAAAGAAGATAATTTAATTAACGAAGATATTGGTAAACAAGATGAGGATGGGGTTGTTTCTCCACTAATTATACCTGAAGATAAAAAACAAGATAAAGGAACCGCTCCAGATGAAAAAAAGACAGAGACTGAAGATGACGAACCAGCTTCTGGAGAACCAAATATAGTTATGAAATTTTTATTATGGATAGTGCCTCTATTTAGATAATAAAATGATAAACAAAGAAAAAATAAAAAAAATACTTGAAAATTATGATAAATCTGATTTAACTATTGGTGTTCTTGGAGGGCATTCTGCTTTGGATGTGTGTAGGGGAGCGAAAAAACAGGGCTTCAGGACATTAGCAGTATGCCAAAAAGGGAGGGAAAAAACTTATACAAAATACTACAAAACTCGGGATGGTAGGGGCTGTGTTGATGAAGTGATGGTCCTTGATAAATTTTCAGATATAACCAAGAAAGAAGTTGTTAAAGAACTGCAAAAGAAGAACACAATTTTTATCCATAACAGGTACTTCTGGGTGTATTTTGATTTTGATGATATCAAAGAAAAATTTCCAGTGCCAATATACGGAACAAGGGATATGGTTGAATTAGAGGAAAGAGATGTTCCTAAAAACCAGTACTATTTATTGAAAAAAGCAGGCATAAGGATTCCTAAAATCTTCAAAAACCCGAAAGATATTGACAGGCTCGTCATTGTCAAGGTTAATGAGGCTCAACGGAAGTATGAGAGGGCGTTTTTCCTTGCTAAAGATTTTAGTTCTTACCAAGCAGAATCAGAGGAGCTTATAAGAAATGGGACGATAAAACAAAGGGATTTAAACAAAGCTGTTATTGAAGAGTATATTGTTGGAGCGCAAATTAATTTTAATTATTTTTACAGTTCAATGGATGGTGAGCTTGAGCTGATGGGAACTGATACAAGGAGGCAGACTAACCTTGATGGTTTTTTAAGACTGCCTGCTGAAGATCAAATGCGGCTGAAGCAGTTTGTTAAACCATCCCGAATAGAAACAGGCCATATAAACTGCACAACAAAAGAATCAATTTTGGAGAAAGCATTTAAAATCGGGGAAAAGTTTATTGCAGCATGCAAAAAGGAACATCCTCCTGGCATAATAGGCCCTTTTGCCTTACAAGGCGCGGTTACCTCAGAAAAAGGCAGGGAAGATATTGTGATATTTGATGTTTCTATGAGGATTCCAGGAAGCCCTGGAACAATGTTTACACCTTATTCCGGTTATCTGTATGGCGATTCAATCAGTTATGGGGGTAGGATTGCTATAGAGATAAAAAAAGCAAAAGATGAAGAGAAGCTGGATTTGGTTTGTACTTAAATAAGACCTAACAACTATAAGTCCTTCCTTTTTCTGAGAACTGTCGATTAAAATGAAGCACCAGCATCTCCGCACATACTTGAAGATAATAATTTTTAGATAATCCTAACCTAGAAAAGGAAAATGTCTATATACCATCTAATGTCTCTTTTGTAGTTAAATATATGATATTACTTTCCCAATTTCTGATATCCCTAAGTTTTTCTAACATTTCCATTGCTTCTCTCTTCGATATAACATTAGCTGCTGCAAATGTAACTAAGAAAAATGTGCTGAAGTAAACTTCTATCTTGTCTTTAGTATGGTGTATAAGCTTATGGTCATCTGTGATTAATGAAATCTTTTTTTCCTTTGATAAATTGAATAGCTCATTATCCGTCTTTTCCAGATATTTTATTTGTTCATTAACATTAGTAGAGTCTATAGATACATTGGTTACGATCTTTAATATTCTGTTAGCTGTGTTGCCATACTCATCTGAATGTTTAGAAAAATCTTTTAATTCGTCAATGACAGAATTGGTTGTTTCAATATCAAAAACACTGATTACTCTCTCAAGAAGATTAATGCTTTCTAAACTAATAAATGCAGAAGTATCAAGCAGAAAGCGCTTTTTTGAGTTTTTTGCCATATTTCATGCCAGCTTTCATACTCCTCTTGGCAGTTTTATGTACAGATTCCATCTGATCAGCTATTTCCTTGCCAACTAGAGACTGAACCTCTTTCTTGTTGATTACCCCTTTAACGTAAAGGTTGCCCAGTTCAAGTAAAAGCTGATTTTTTTCTTTGTAAACTTCTTCAGCTAATTTTGTCTTTATCCATTCAGATTTATTTATTTTTAGTAATCTACTGACTATATTTAAGTCATGGAGCAAATCTGTTGGCAGCCTTATATTGAATTGTTCAGTCTCCATATTTATCACCTGTATAGCATATAATATTAAATGATATATAAATATTTCTATTATTTGTATAAATGATCAGGCCTAGAAATCTTTTGTTGCCTTAATTATTTAATAAGAAATCATTTAACAACTACAAGTCCTTCCTTTTTCTTTATTTTTCCTGAAATTATCCCATGCTTTCCTGAACAGCTTCCTGCCGCATGGGGTTGGATAATCTCCATTTAAACAGGCCATGCATAGCTTATTTTTTGGGATACCTATTGATCTTATTAAGCCGGGGATTGTCTGGTAAATCAAGGAATCAGCCCCCATATCTTTGGCAATCTTGTCGCATGTTTCTTTAGAGATATCATCCTTAACAGGCTTTTTCTCATACCCTGGAACTAATAACTCAGAAACAGTTGACATGTCAATGCCGTAAAAGCATGGGCCCCTTATAGGCGGGCAGGAGACCCTTACATGGATTTCTTTTGCCCCTCCTTCTTTTTTTAGATATCTAATGATCTGTTTCGTGGTTGTACCGCGCACAATACTATCGTCAACAAGGATTATTTTTTTGCCTTTTAAGATTTCCTTTAGCGCTGTGTATTTGTTCTGGACACGGTCAGTTCTTGAGCTTCCTTCTATGAAGGTTCTTCCGACAAACCTGTTTCTCATCAGTCCTTCTTTTGAAGGAATCCCCAGTTCATAAGCCATTGCGTCTCCTGCTGCTTTTGCCGTATCAGGCACAGGAACAATTATATGGTCTTTGCTAATTTTCTCTGTCTCCAGCTTTGCTAATTCTTTGCCTAAATTTGTCCTTGAGATATAGACAGATTTTCCGTCTAAAACAGAACTAACGTTTGAGAAATAAACCCATTCAAACATGCAGTGCGCAGTTTTCTCGTTTTTAGCATATCTCTCAACCTTTATATCCCCATTAGAAATGTAAACCATCTCACCAGGCTTTAATGATTTATAGTTGTCAATGCCGCAGTTGACAAGAGCGTTGCTCTCAGAAGCAGCCAGGAACATACCGTTATTGAAACCATAACACAATGGTCTGAAGCCGTGAGGGTCTCTCAAAACCACGATTTCGCCGTATGCGTTCATGAAAGCAATATTATAGCAGCCGTCAAATTTTTTACTCAATCTTGAGAAAACATCAACAAGGTTTGGCTTTTTGCTTCCCTTGAGTTCACGGGCGATGTAATGCATAATTATCTCTGTGTCAGTATCATAAACAATGTGGTAGTCAACTTTTTCCAGCAGCTCATTTTTCAGGCGCTTGAAATTGCATATATTGCCGTTAAATCCAAAAGAAAACCATTTCCATCTTCTTCCATGGTGCCTTTCAAATGGCTGCGCAAAGTTGCTCTCCTCTGTCCCGGAAGTAGCATACCTCACGTGTCCGATGCCCTTATTTCCTGCGTACCTCTTGAATATCTGGATGCTTTTTAGCCTATTGCTTGTATGGAAAACCTCATTGACAGGGCCTAAATCTTTGAATGTGTCTAATAATTGGGTTCTTTTATTGTTGAAAGTTGTTATTCCTGCGCTTAACTGGCCTCTGTTTTGCAAATTTAACAGCATCTTATAAAGGTAGAATAAAGCCCTGTTTGCTGAATCGCCATCTTCCTTGATGTAAACAGCAGCAATACCACATTCGTCTTTTACTTCACCAGACATATGACAACCCCCAATAATATCTTAATTTTGTTTTATCATATTTAAAGCTTTCTTTTTTTAAATGGGGCTTTAATTTTTATATAAATTATATAAATTATAAGTTATTGTTTTTTGTTAAGATGTCAAAAATTTTCAGAGAAATTTCTGAGCATGCTCAAGAACCGCCTTGTTTAATAGCTGGCAACAATATTCTGCTAGCCTGTGACTGGCGGTTCTTGACAAAACCGCAAAAGATATAAACAATTCTCTAAACTCTTTTTTTTAGGCGGTTTTAATGGTAAATGTTTTATTAATAGGTTCGGGCGCTCGCGAACATGCTATAGCAGAAGCAATAATGAGAAGCTCCAAAGATCCAAAACTTTTTTCTTATATGAAGGCGAAGAATCCAGGTATAGCAAAGCTTTCAGAGGACTTTCAGCTAGGCTCTTATGATAACCTGGAAGAGATGAAGAATTTTGCAAAAGCAAACAATGTAGAGTTTGCTATTATTGGTCCAGAAGATCCATTAAACAAGGGGGCAGCTGATGCTCTTGAAGAGGAAAATATTCTTTCAGTAGGGCCTAAAAAAAGTTTGGCAAGGCTTGAAACATCAAAGTCATTTACAAGGTTGTTATTGCAGAAATATGATATTCCTGGAAATCCAAAATTTAAGGTTTTTGAAAGTGTTGATGGAATCAAGGAATTTCTTGATGAGCTTGAGGGAATAGTCATAAAGCCTGATGGCCTTACAGGCGGCAAAGGGGTGAGAGTACAGGGAGACCATTTCCAGACAAAGGAAGAGGCTCTTGCATATTGCGAAGAAGTCCTTAAGGAACATCCGAGTGTTGTTGTTGAGGATAAACTGGATGGAGAGGAATTTTCATTGCAATGCCTGACTGATGGAAAAACAGTAATGGTAACACCGCCAGTACAGGATCATAAAAGAGCATATGTTGGTGATAAGGGGCCAAATACAGGTGGAATGGGCTCTTATTCAGATGCTGACCATCTACTGCCATTTTTAATAAAAAAAGATGTTGATACAGCAATTGAAATCACAAAAAAGGTTGCTGAGGCAATCTATAAAGAAACAGGAGTTTACTATAAAGGTGTTATGTACGGCGGCTTTATTGTAACAAAAGAAGGTGTTAAATTAATTGAATACAATGCAAGATTTGGAGATCCGGAAGCAATGAATGTTCTGCCTATTTTAAAGACAGATTTTGTTGATATATGCAAGGCAGTTATTGACGGGACTTTAGATAAAATAAATCCTGAGTTTGAAAATAAGGCAACTGTTTGCAAATATGCAGTTCCAGAAGGCTATCCAGTTAATCCTGTTAGGGACAAGAAAGTGGAGATTGGAGATGTTGGAGAAGCTAAATTGTATTATGCAGCAGTTGACGAAAAAGATGACGGGCTTTATATGTCAACTTCAAGGGCAATTGGTGTTGTTGGAATTTCTGAAGATATTTCAGATGCAGAGCAAATTGCAGAGAACGCTATTAAAGAAATAAAAGGCCCTGTTTTTCATAGGGAAGATATAGGCACTAAAGAATTATTAGGTAAAAGAGTGAAGCATATGGGGGAAATAAGAGAATAAATCTTTTACCAGTCAATCAATTCTAAATCTGATTCTAGATTGTCCAGATCGGAGCTTTCTAAATCATCGTCTAATGAACCAGTTTCTGTAATCTGTGTTGAGACTTCGTCAACTGATTCGTCGCCTGTAGTATCAACTGGTTGATCAGGTGTTGTTGGTTCTATTGGCACATCTTTGCTTTTTCCACATCCTATCAATAATAAGAATAGTACCAATAAAATTATGCATGTATTTATTTTTATCTTAATATTAATCGCCTTCTTAGGAGTTATTCATGGAATATTATTTAAATCTTTGTTTTCACTATAAAAAAATAAAAAAATTAAGATGAAGTTTCATTACCTTCAAAATCTTCATCTTCACTGTCAGTTTCTTCTTCCTCTTCTGTTTCTTCGACTTCCACCTTTTCAAAGCTCTTGCCCCTCTTAGCATGCATAGCTAATTTTCCTGCGTCGTGCGCCAGTTTTCTTGCTTCTTTATACTCTGTAGCATTTAACTTTTCTTTTGCCTGGGCAAGCATATCTTTTGCTTGGGTAAGGTAGTCTTCAGCAATTGTCGCATTAAACCCTTCAGAGATTTTATCAGCAATCTTGTCCTCTGCAGAGGTAATCTTTTTTTCAGCATGGTCGATTGCTTTCTGAGCCCAAACAACTCTGTCTTTGGCAAGTTCTGCTTCTTCTATCTCTATATCTTCCTCTTCTTCAACAACTTCATATTCTTCATCACTTTCAAGATCCTCTTCCTCTTCTTCTGTTTCAGGAGTTATTTCTCCTCCAGCAGATTTGATACTTCTGATAATCTCCATCAGAATCTTGTGCGCTTCTTTTACATCATTGTGCGCTTCTTTAAGAAGTTGTCTTGCTTCCCTAACAAGTTCTCTGACTTTTGTTCTTTCTTCCTCATCAGGATTGCCAGTTTTTAAGTCACGAGCCTCTTTTAGCAAGTCTTCTGCTTTTTCGAACTTCTCTTTTGCTTCAGCAATTTTTGCACTAAATTCATCTATTTTTGCATCAATGCCCTCTACATCAATCCCTTTTTCTTCCATTCTGGCTAATGCAGCATCTAACTTTTCTTCCAGATGCTCGCTCCTCTTTATTATGTTCCAGACTTTAGCATGAACAAGCCTTGCTGCATGAAGCCTTTCTTTGTGCTTAATACTTTTCCATACATCCCTTATTGCCCTAGCGGCCTCTTTTACTTCTTCCTTGGTTTCAGCCGATTCTACCTGAATTATCGCATCTTCTAATTCTGAAATAGCTTCGTCAATCTCTGCGATTATTTCTTCAGCCTTGCCCTCATCCATGTCTTCTGAGGATTCAACTTTATTCTTGATTTTATTTAAGTGTTCAATTATTCTATTAGCACTGTTTATTAAGAAAGTTTTTGAATGTTCTATTGCTTGTTCCCTCAGATTATCACATTCTTCACTTTCAACATCTTTGCATGCTTTTAATTTCCCTTTTACTTTTAAGAACAAATCTTTTTTCTCTTTGTATGCTTTATTTGCTTTAATGTAGTTTTGTTTTGCAATATTGAAGTCTTTTCTTGCCTTCTCTAACTTATTTTTAGCAATTTCCCTCTTCTTGAATAATTGATCTTTTTTTACTGGCTTGAGCTTAAACTTTTCTATTTCCTTTAGCGCTTTAAAGGAACCCATCCCCACTATTTTCTTTTGCTCAGCTCTTGATAGGTGAGTAAATATTTTTGCTTTGTTTTCATCTAAAGACTTAATAAAATTTGCTGCATTTGGATGTTTTTTAACAATCCTATCTATTTTTTTGAGCCTCCATTCTGGAACTTTATCTGCAATGGATTTTCTGATGTAGTCTCTTTTTTTCTTGATATGCTCTCTTTGATTTTCTCTTATATCATTAACCCTTTCTTTTTGCCTATCTCTTAATTCATTTAACCTTTCTTGCTGCTTTTCCCTAAGCTCTTCTGCTCTTTCTCTTTGCCATTCCTCTTCCCTTTCTGTATCTCTTTCATCAATTTCTTTAAGTCTATCATCAAATTCACTATCTTCGTCTTCTCCTGCCACAGCTAATGGCGCCATACTAAATAAAAACATTAACAATACAAACATTGTACTTATTTTTTTCATTTTTATACCTCCAATTTGGATATGTCAGAAATCGCAAAGCGATTTCAAACACTCAAGAACACGCCCAGCGCTTTAGCGCGGCGGTTCTTGACATTTAATCAAAATTTGTTAAGTATGAGTGAGGGTTTTAATTTATAAACCCACTTATTTATGCAAAATTTTTAAGATTGAATACACTTTATTATACTTTAAACCGCTTTATTTGGCTTTATTTTTGTTTATGGAAAGTTTTTTATACTTATTATGCTGATTCAGATGCTTATGAACAAGAAATTAGTTTTCATGGTTTCTCTTTTTTTAATTTTAAACATAAATATTGCTTTAGGTGCAACATTACACGGCACCATTTATGATTCATCCCTTAATCCTCTGGAGAATGCGATTGTGGAGCTGGATTCTGTTCCAAAGCAGACTTATGTCTCAAAACAAGGCTCTTACTCATTCAAAGCGCCTTCTGGTGACTATACAATAAAAGCAACGTATCAATCACAGGCTATTACATTTGTTGCTCAAGAGAACATTATAGTCAAAGATGAAGGCGATTATGTAATTGACATGATATTATTTCCTGATATAAGTGAGGAGAGTGAGCTGCTGGATGAGGATATTGACATATCAGACATTGATTTTGAAGAAAAACCAGTTACCTTAGGGTTCTATGCTTTTATTATTGGCGTGTTGTTTTTCATAATCATATTAATAATATATTTTAAAAAAATAAAGCAAAAAACAAAAAAAAGTACTGAGGCAGACAGGCTGAGTGATGAAACAGCAGGCATTATTGATTTTATAAAAAAGAATGAAGGCAGGGTAACTCAAAAAGAGATAAGGAAAAACTTTCAGGTGTCAGAGGCCAAGATAAGCCTGATGATGTCAGAGCTTGAGCGCAAGGGAAAAATAAAGAAAATTGAGACTGGGAAAGGGAATATAATAATATTAAAAAAATAAATTAAATCGGGATTGCAGGAGGGGTTATACTTCCAGTATCCTCAAAAACATCGCTGATCCCAGTATCTTCATCTTCTGGAGGAGCATCTTCATTTCCTTCTGCTTTTAACTGCGAGCTATCTGTTGCATTACAACCAATTAAAAAAAATAAACCAGTCAATACTAAAATTAAAATAAAATATTTCATAACTTTCATTTCTATCACCTCTTTATTCGGGCATTGGCGGAGGAGCTATTATATCCGGTCCAGCAAGCTTACAATAGTCTTTTGATTTAACTGCAAAGCCATAGCCAAACTGCCAGTCTGAGAAAGTATATCTTATGCTTATCTTTTCCCATCTTTGATTTTTTGCATTCCATAAATTAATCTTTTCTAAATTACAGTCTCCTAAGACATCAGCTAAATAGCCTCCTAGCATGTCTTCTGTTATTGGGGCAAGATTCCATCCCTTCACCAGATGTAAATCTTCATATGAGAGTTTTCTGTCAACCCATATATTTAATTTCATTGGGCTTTTTGTGTATATCCAAAAAGCGTTTTTAGCAAGGTACTCCCTTAACCTACCACCTAACCTTCTTTCTGCTTCCTGTAAATTATAATATTTCTGCTCTTCTTTAATATAGACAAAGCCTATTAATTTTTGATTTCTTTCTAAACCCCTCTTGTCAAACTTAATCAGTTTGCCTGGCAAGCTTATTAGATTCCAGCCTTTGTGCAGTTTAATTGAAACTTTCTCTCCAGGGAATGGTGGAGGTTTAGGTGGTGTTACTCCTGGTTTAATAGCGAGTACAGCAGTTGCTGTATCCTGAACTCTATAATTGTCCCTAAGAGAAGCTGTTACAGTGAATTTATACATTCTCATTAGATTTGTGACAGGCCTAATAATCTCTATTTTTTCTTCTGCTCTTTCTCTCTTTATAGCAGTATCTGTACTAACTCCTGCGCCGCCTCCTCTGGAAGCAGTTGTTGTTGCTGTTTCTGTTATTTTTACAGGCTTTGAGATGATCTGATTCTTTGCTACTTCTTTAACAACGTTGCCTACTATTGTTGTTCTTTTTTCTATAGACTCTTCTTCGGCAACCTCATAAGGCTTTACAACCAGCTCAAAAGTTCTTGAGCCGCCGTAAGGAATCTCGACTTCTTTTGGGAACTTTTTCATGAATGGAAGGTTTTTAATGTTGATCTGGTAAATTAAAGGTTCTTGGGTAGGGCATACACCGCCTACATATCCAGGGCAGTTAGTAGCTACAATGTGCTTATCTGTTACTTTAACCTTATACCTTGCTTCCTCTCCATATTTGATTGTCCTTTCAGATGGAAAAATCTCTACATCAACACCGCCTTTTGAATATGATTTTTGGACAACGAATATTGCATATTGTTTGCCTGTGTTTATGTTTGCCGCTTCAATACCTATTAGGGTTAGTTTTGCTCCAAAGACTTCTCTGGATTGTCCTTCTCTTAAGTCCAATAGAGTAGCTGTATTTGCGCATGTTGTACAGATACCAGTTTCTTCATCACATTCAGATAAAGTATTGCAAGGCATTTCAACTTGGACTTGAACCCCTTGAGGGCAAGGAGCTTTTATACATTGGATATTATTGATTCTACTTAGTGTTATTTTCATGTAATTATAGTCTGTTACTTTTGCAGAGTCTTTTTCAGACAAAGAAAATTTCTCACCAAGTTTTACATAAATCGCTCCTGGACTATCTATACAAGCGCCATTACTGCAACCATTAGCGCAGTATCTACAGCCTCCTCCGCCTCCAAAAGACTTACAATATGAGTTTACTGTTCCAGGATTCACGCATGTGTAAGATTTTGATTCAGAGCAAGCAGATGAGCTTGAGCAATATCTTCTAGTTACTGATGGGCAGTCTGCGTTAGAGTAGCATTTAATATTATCTGAACTTGGACAATATTTTCCAATTTCTATTGTAGCTATACCCTTAGTTTCATCATAGCTGTTAAATCTTATATCCCAATTTTTAGTGAATAACAATTCCGGTTCGTCTAATTCTTTGTTTTTGCTCAATACCCCTCCTACAGGCACATAATAGTCATCATTTGCGCTCATTTCAACAGATATCTCTTTTATCCTGATTACATTATCACTCCCTATCCCTTTGATTTTTACCTTTGCACCATTAATAGTTTCATCATTTACTTTTAATTCATTGCTTGATAAATCATCAGCTATATTCATATCTCTGAATTCGAGCTTATCAGCCCCGAAAAAGAAGGTTGCCTGGCGGATGCCTCCTGCATAGTCCCCATAGCTTATTTCAGATACAGCTATACTTGTTCCGTCAGAAAGTTTATCAAGATATCCTTTTCCTAACAGCCTTGTTGCCTCTCCATTGATAGTGAACTTTGATCCTGCTGAACTTACAAAATCTAATATAATCTCATAGTTTCTGCCATCAAGCGTGTAGGTTTTTGTTTCTCCTTCCAGCAAGGTATCTTTTATTGCCCCGCCAATCAGGGTTAGCTTAATGTCTTCTCCGGAAGATATTCTTTTTGCTTGTACAATAGTGTATGCCTTGCCTAATATGGTTATTTTTTCGCTTTCAAAATCTATCAGATCGCTACTGTTAATACCGCTTGTAAAATAATTGTCAAACTCTAAAGCGTATGCGGCAATTTGGCCTCCACTCCTAAAATAAAGAAAGTTGCCGGCAATATCATCCTGGTTCTCTAAATAGTCAACATATCCTGAGTTTTTATTGTTAAAGAACAGTTTTTGGGAATATGCTGCCCGGTTAGATATCCACCCTCTTCTCAGTAAATCAGGCAAATCTTTATTACCCAATATATATTTGACTGAGGAAATAGTTTCTTTTTTTCTTAATTCGAGTTTTACTGAATCACACTTAAAGTCCTTTAAACAAGCGCCATTACTGCAACCGCTTGGGCAGCCAATCATTTCTCCTTCTATAAACTCTTGGTTATGCAATTTTATAGGTGAGTCTCTGCTGCAATATATATTTTGGAAATCAAATGTCTCCCCATTGATTTTTAAGCTAAATGAGCCATCGGACCTCATTGAGCGTTCTATAGATTCTCCAGTTTCAACATTTTTAAATTTGGCAATGGGAGCATCTGCGCTGCATTTGTCTGAGCCTTTGTATTGGAGTTCAACATCATTGCCATTTGCTGTGATGATAAAAAAATCATTTTTTTGTATGTTTCTTCCACCACCGCAAGAGTATTCTACCAAAGTGTTTCCCCTACAATAATCACTATGTTTTTCTGCTAGTGTGGTTGTTCCTCTTAGATTTAAATTTCTACCACCATCAGAACCACCATCAGAATCAGTACATTCTTGAGTGTTTCCATTATAATAAAAATCTGTTAAATAAAGGTTATTATCTTCATCTGATTCGTCAATATACCCATTAGGAAGGTAATGCACGCTTTCATCTTGATATGTTCTATCTACAAATAATGAAAGCTTATTGTTACCCTTAATTAAATTATCAGTATTTGCTTCCCACTTAACTTTCATTTCTTCGTTTGGTTTTAATAAAACCCCATCGCTTCCTGTAGGCACCTGTGTCCAGCCAAGGTCCTTTCCATTGATTTTGCCCCATACCCCAATAATTTTATATTTTTCTGTCATGAATGAAACAGCATCTCCTCCTCCAATATTCTTTATGGTAAAATCCATATATACCTTATCTGAAACAGAAACTGATGCACTACTAATTATTAAGTCGCTTTTAAGGGAATCTTCAACACAAATACCCACAGAACAAACCTCCCCTTCCGGACAATAATTTGATTGAACGCCAATTGTTCCATCATCTCTACAAACATATTCATTCAATCTGCCATCAACACCGCAAGCATCAGTTTTTATGCCATATTTTCCAAGCCATGAACCTGTGGTTTCTCCCCTAATTAATCGATCATTGCTATTTATGATATTTGGGATTGAATTATCAGAATCAGTGCATCCTTTTTCTTCAATACAAGCACCATCTTGGCAGCCATTTGGACAATCATATCGAATAGAGTCTGTGTGGATGATAGTGCCATCTGAATTAATGTCTTTATCACTGCAGAAATACTCCCTAATTTTTCTTCCGTCTTCGCAGAAGTCAGTATAATCATTGTCGTTTTCAGTTACAGTCCCTTTCACATAATAATTCTTTCCACCATAATAATCTTTTCCACCATCAGAATCTGTGCATTCTATACAAGTCCCAGGACTAGTTTTGCTTCCAGCAACAATATCAATAATATCAAGAACATCAAAATCATCGACTTCTCCGTTTTGGTTAATGTCAATACAACAAATATCAGAAGGTTTTGCTATATCTCCTGCCCAAATTTTAGAAACTAAATTAAAATCTTCATCTGTTATCTGTCCATCACCATTAACATCTCCAATTGCTTGCCCTGAATTGCATGTTACAGAGCCATCGCCACTAGTTAAAGCAGCCATATCTATGATATCTAGCAAATCAAAATCTCCAAACTCCCCATCATTATTGGTATCAATGCAGGAAATATCAGATGGCTTATCTAATTTTCCTGCCCAAATATCAACTGCGAGATTTACATCATCATTGTTTATTAACCCATCATCATTAATATCGCCAAGACTTTGGCCTGGATTGCAGATAATAGGGCATTTCCCAGGACTATTCTGGCTTCCTGCTGCAATATCAATAATATCTAGCAAATCAAAATCTCCAAAAGCCCCGTCCTTGTTAATGTCAATACAGCAAATGTCAGATGGCTCAGCAATATTTTTGGACCAAATATCTGTAGCGATTGTAACATCATTATCATCTATCACATTGTCACTATTAACATCTCCAATTGCTTGCCCTGAATTGCATGTTGCAGCATTATCCTGGGCAATAACAGAACTAAAACTGAATAAGAATACTATTATCAATCCAATAATTGTTTTTACATTCATACAAAATCACCTTTTTTTGGAATAATTATAATACTTAAATACCTGTTTATAGCTTCAATCTGATTTGAAGTTTATAAACCTTTTGTTTTTGTATACTAATATACTGATTAGGTATATTATTTGATCTTTCATATTATTAGAAGTAAAGCTTTTATACATGCTTGAAATTCTGTTTATATTGATGAAACCCGAGCTTAAATTACAGACAATAACAGAGAGAAACAAGCTGACAGAGCAGGGAATAAAGGAAAAAAGCAAAAAGATTATCGATAATCTTAGGTCATTAAAGGAGTTTAAAGCTGCAAAAAACATCTTGTTCTATGTTTCTTTTGGCAAAGAAGCTGATACGCAGGAATTTATAAGAGAATTATTGGAAACAAAGGAAAAGAACATCATTGTGCCTTACACAATAAAAGACAAGCAGACAATCTTTTTATCAGAATTAAAAGACTTTATTGAGCTTGAGCCGAAAACTTTTGGAATTCTAGAGCCAAAAGAAAGATATATCAGGGAATTCAACAGGGAAGAACTTGATTTGATCATAGTGCCTGGCATTCTTTTTGGAAAAAACGGCCATAGAGTAGGTTATGGCTACGGGTGTTATGATTGGTTTTTAAAAACAATAAAAAAGGATGTTGCAAAGATTGGATTAGCATTTGACTTTCAATTGATAGAGGATGTTCCTGGAAAGGAGAATGATGTTCCAATAGATATTATAGTGGCTGAGAAAGGGGTTGTTAGATGCAATTAGCAGCAACAAAAACACTCCCATATAAACTGATATCATAATTCTTTATTATAAAAACAGGCATATTCCTGAGAAGCTTATGGAATTTGAAGTTATTCTGGAATTCAGCCATAAACTTTTTGTCAAACATATCTAAATTTTTAGTTGCTATTCCTCCGGCAATATACAAGCCAGAAAAGCATAATGTCTCTAAAGAAAAATCCCTGGATGCCTTTGCGTATATTTTTGCAAATATCTGCATTGTCCTCTTGCATACTTTGTCAGTTTTTCTATATTTTGATATCAAGGCTGCTTTTTCCTTATGTTTATCTATCTGCATTGTGATTTTTGTGCTGCCCAGCTTTTTCTTAACAAAATCATAAATCCTTTCTGAACCAGGCCCCGACAACAATAACTCGTAGCTTACAGGCCTTTTTGTTTTTTCCAGTTTTTTGACATGTTTTACCAGTTCCAGCTCTTCTTCAGTTTGAGATGGAAAATCCACATGGCCGCCTTCTGTAGGCAGCGGCACATAGGAATTGCTTTGCTTATCAAAATATAAGATTGATTTTCCTAAGCCGGTTCCTGCTCCAATAACTGCCTTAACCCTTTTTTCTGCCGGCTTTGCTTTATTCAACCTGATCAAATCCTTTCCTGACAGAAGATTTATGCCATAGCCAATAGCCTCAAAATCATTTATCAAGTAAATTGAGTTTAATGATGTTTTTTCAGATATTGTTTTTGTGTTGATATTCCATTTTATGTTTGTAAGCTCAGCATAAGAATGGTTCTTGATAACACCTGCAACAGCTAAGCATGCTTTTTTAATTTTTATTTTGAATTTGGATTCTGAGTAATCTAATGAATGTTTTATGGCCGCGTGCAGATTTGGCAGTTTCTTTGTTTTATAATGCAAAGAGAACAATAATTCAGGCCTTTTTCCTTTTACGCCTGCAACAACTAAGTTTGTGTTTGTTCCGCCTACATCCCCGCCAAGAACAAATTCCTTAAAATCCCTCTTTTTGCTGAATTCTTTTAATTTGAAATCCATTTTTAAGATAAAATAATTCAAGATTATAAATATGTCGGAAATTTACTTTACTTTCTATGGTTTTTTGAAGATTTGATTGCTTTTGCCTGCGAATTACTGTAAATTTCCGAGCATGCTCAAAAACCACCAAATATGCCCAATCTCTGATTGGTGGTTTTTGACATTTTGGTTAAATATTATTTTTTTGTAATTAAATTACACGTACAGTTTTCATAATTCAAGACCCTTTGCAATCGCTCTTCTTAAATTAAGGTTAGGATTATGAATCCATGTGATTCCTTTTAAGCTTACTGCTATTTTATTACTTTTTTCCAAGTATTCAAGAATTACCATCAAAGTTCTATGGTTAACCTGCTTAGGCAGTTTTCTTTTAAGATTCGCAATTGAAATTAAACTTCCTTCCATGTTTTTTAGAGTGTCTTCTACCATAAAAACTGTATTTAAAGTAGGTGAATGATCCAATTTTCTTTCATGAATTAATTCTGACATCTTAATCACAATAAGTTATTAGTTAATAATTATTATGTACTAACTTGTATATAAAGTTTTCTGTTTTTTAGCGGAGAGTTGAAAGAAAGACAGTATTACTGAGTGAAACGGTACATTGGTTAACAGAATTAAGGGTAGGAATTTTATAGAAACATATTTAAAGTTTAAGCAGTATTCATTACAGTATGAGAAGTAGTCAATGGTATCTCATTGGAATCTTTTTAATTGTTATGAGTTTCTGGTTTATTCAAATGGACTTAACATGGAGTCCTAATTGTAATATTGTTGATGACTCTTCTCCGTTAAATAAAGCGGATATAGTTGCATGTGTAAATGGTGAAATCTTAGACCCATTCATATGGTTGTTATTTCCTTTAGGAACCGTTTTTATCATCTGTGGTTGGTTGGAACGTAGAGCAGAAAAAAGAGGAAAAAAATAATGTCTAAATTTTTGCCAAAAACTTTATAAAACAACCTACCTTCTCAACTTTAAATGAAAATAGTAATTATTGGTTTAGGAGCTGCAGGCTTTAATGCTGCTCTGGCTGCAAGAAAACAGGATAGGAATGCTGAAATTGTTATTATAGACAAAAAAAGCTATGACTTAACACATCCCTGCGGCATGCCTTTTTATCTTGAAGGCAAAATAAAGGATTTTGATAATCTGAAGCATGATCTAAGTCTTGATAAGATGAACATCAAGAAACATGATAATTCTTCTATTACATCTATAGATACAGATAATAAGGAGATAGTGTTCAATAAAACAGAAAAAATAAGTTATGACAAGCTGATAATCGCTACTGGAGCTTCTCCGGTTTTTCCGCCAATTAAAAATATTGAAAAAGCATACAAAGCTCATGATATTAATGATGTTAAAAAACTGAAAGATAATCTGAAAAATATAAAGAAAGCGATTATTATTGGTGCTGGTGCGATAGGCCTTGAAACAGCAGTTGCATTGAAAAACAATAATATTAAAGTTAGTGTTGCTGACATCAAGGATCATGCGCTTCCAACATTAATCGATAAGGATATTGCAGAAATCCTTGAGGGCTATCTTAAAAAACAAGGTATTGAACTTGAGTTTAAGAAAAAAATAGAAAAAATTGAAGATGATAATGTAATCCTTGCAGCAGGTGTAAAGCCCAATATTGAATTTTTAAGTGGTAATAAGGTAAAAATCGGTAAGGGGATTATTGTAAATGATAGGATGGAAACTAATGTCAAGGATGTTTATGCTGCTGGTGACTGCACTCAGCAGATTTCTTTGATAAATAAAAAACCGTTTAATGCTCAATTAGCTACAACTGCTTCAAAGCAAGGAGCAATAGCAGGAGTTAATGCTGCTAATGGCAAGGCTTCTTATAAAGGTGTTTTGGGAACTTTTGTTTCTAAAATTGGTGAAATGGAAATAGCTGCAACCGGCTTTAATAGTCATTTTGCTGAGCAGAATGGATATAAAATAATAACAGCAAAGGCAAAATCAAAAACAAAGCCAGAATGGTTTCCCGGAGGGGGGGAAATTACTGCGAAATTAATAGCGGATGAAAAAGGAAAGATTTTAGGGGCCCAAATAATCGGCAAAGAGGTTGTTTCTGGAATTAATGTTGTTTCAGCTGCAATAAAAGCAGGATTTACTTTAAAGGACTTAGCAGAAATTGAATTAGCTTACTGCCCTGTTGTTTCTGATGTTAAGGATGTCCTGATAATAGCTGCAGAACTTGGACTTAGAAAGGTAAAATAACTTCTCTATAACAATAATCTATTTATATGGGGATGTTGGATTAAGTTAGGGATTTTTAAATGCTTAAAAAAACTTCTCTTAGCGAAGCCCATGCAAAGCTTGGAGCTAAAATGGTGGATTTTGCAGGCTGGTATATGCCTGTTCAGTACACAAATGTTATTGATGAGCATAATACTGTGAGGAATAAAGTGGGGGTGTTTGACATCTGCCACATGGGAGAGTTCATAGTTAAAGGGAAGAACTCTTTTGATTTTCTGCAAAAGGTCGTTACAAAAGACCTTAACAGGCTGGAGACTGGAAAGGCATTCTATACTGCAATGTGCTATGAGAATGGCTACTGCGTTGATGACCTGTTTGTTTACAAGCTTAAAGAGAATGAATATATGCTTGTTGTCAATGCAGGGAATATTGAGAAAGACTTTGAATGGCTGATGAAAAATAAGATTGATAATGCTGAAATAAAAAATATAAGCGATGAGACAGCCAAGCTGGACATCCAGGGGCCTTATGCGGAAAAAACACTGCAAAAATTAACAGAGTTTGACTTGTCAAAACTTGAGAGATTTTATTTTGCCAATATTGAATTAAATGACATAAAAACGCTAATCTCAAGAACGGGATATACAGCAGAAGACGGCTTTGAGATTTATTTTGATGCTGATAAAGCAGAAGAAATATTTGGCAAAGTACTTGAGGTGGGTAAGGAGTTTGGGGTAAAGCCAATTGGCCTGGGAGCCAGGGACACTTTAAGGGCAGAGGCATGTTACTCCTTATATGGCCATGAGATCAATGAAGAATCAACACCTTTGGAAGCAGGAATAGGCTTTGTAGTTAAATTTAACAAAGATTTTATCGGAAAGGATGTTTTGCTTAAACAAAAGAATGAAGGAACTGACAAGAAATTATTTTGTTTTGAGATGATTGATAAGGGAATTCCAAGAGAGTATTATAAGATATTTAATGATGGGAAGGAAATCGGATTTGTAACTTCTGGAACATTTTCACCAACTTTAAAGAAAGGGATTGGGATGGGTTATTTAAGGGACTTTAAAGAGTTTGGTGGTGAGATTGATGTTGATATCAGGGGGAAGCTATACAGGGCTAAAATTGTGAAGAGGCCTTTTTATAGTTATGCAGGCAGAAAATAAGTCGTTGAAATCAATAAAAAAAGAAAATCATTTAAAACAATGAAATTCCACTCATCTTTGATGAGTGGAATGAGTTGTGCTCAAAAACCGCACATGCTGTTTCGTGGAATTTCAAGCGTCAAAAACCACTGAAATATGCAAGTGCTAATTAAATCTCTATGATGGTGGTTTTTGACATCAAACAAAAATCTACAATACGGGTGGTAAAATGAGTGAAAAAGAGCTAAAATATCCGGATGATTTAAAGTATACGAAGGAGCATGAATGGGTAAAATTAGACGGGGATGTTGCCATAGTCGGCATAACTGACTTTGCCCAGGACCAGTTGACTGATGTTGTCTTTATAGAGCTGCCTGAGAATGGGAAAAAGGTTGATCAGAAAAGCAACCTTTGCGCAGTTGAGTCTGTCAAGTCAGTTTCTGATGTTTTTGCTCCAGTAAGCGGGGAAGTTGTTGAAGTTAATAAAGAGATAGGGGATAAGCCTGAACTTGTTAACCAGGATCCTTATGGCAATGGGTGGATTGCAAAGATAAAAATCAATGATAAAGGCGAGATAGACAAATTAATGTCAGCAGAAGAATATAAGAAGTTTGTTAGTGAAAGTAAACATTAAAAAAATTAAAAACTTAAAAATTGATTAAAATTTAAAATGAACTTCATACCGAATACTGAAAAACAGAGAAAAGAGATGATGATTGCTGTTGGTGTTAATCATATTTCTGAGCTGTTCAAGGATATTCCGGAAAAAATTCTTCTTAAAAAAGACCTTAACCTTCCAAAAGGGATGACCGAGATTGAATTGAAAAGATTTATGGGTGATTTGGGCTCTAAAAACAAAGTTTATACTTCTTTTTTAGGCGCTGGATCTTACAATCATTTTATACCAAGCGTTGTTGGGCATATAATCTCAAGGTCTGAATTTTACACTGCTTATACGCCTTACCAGCCTGAGATCAGCCAAGGCATTTTGCAGGCGATTTATGAATACCAGACTTTAATTTGTTCTTTAACCGGCATGGATGTTACAAATGCCTCGATGTATGATGGTGCTTCTGCTTTAGCTGAGTCTGCTTTAATGGCTATAAGGATCAAAAATAAGAAAGAGATTATTATTTCTTCAACAATCCATCCTGAATATAGGAAGGTTGTAAAAACTTATACTGAGGCAAATTCTCTTAATTTGATTGAAATTAATTTTGATAATGGCGTTACCTCAGTAAATGAATTAAAGGAAAAGATAAATGAAAATACTGCTGCTGTCCTTATACAGAATCCTAATTTTTTTGGCTGTTTGGAAAATTTAAACGAAATCGAAAAAATTATTCATGAAAAAAATTCTCTTTTTGTTGTTTGTGTTAATGAGGCTACTTCCCTGGGCCTTTTGAAGATCCCTAATGCTGATATTGTTTGCGGAGAAGCGCAGAGCTTTGGAAACCCAGTAAGTTATGGCGGCCCTTATCTTGGATTTATTGCGGCAAAGCGAGATTTTATGAGGCAAATCCCAGGAAGAGTAGTTGGCGCAACTGCAGATAACAAGGGAGAGAGGGCTTATGTATTAACATTGCAGGCTCGTGAACAGCATATCAGGAGGGAAAAAGCAACATCCAATATTTGCTCTAATGAGGCTTTATGCGCTTTGGCTGCTACTGTTTATCTGGCTTCTTTAGGCAAAAACCTGAAGCAGTTAGCAGAAGTAAATGTGCAGAAAGCAGGTTATGCTTTAAGTAAATTAAAAGAGGTTGGATTTGAGCAAGCTTTTTCCCAGCCATTCTACAATGAATTTGTTGTCAAATGCGATGATGCAAAAAAGGCCAATTCATTTTTATTAAAGAAAAAAATTGTTGGTGGTCTGGAGCTTGAGAAATATTATCCTGAATTAAAAAATTGCTTATTGTTTTGCGTTACTGAGATGAATTCAAAAAAAGAGATAGACAAGATGATCAAGGTTTTGAAAAATCACGATTAAATTTAATAATAAAAAAATAATCAATTAAAAAAATTCAATAAAAAATAATCAATAAAAGATTCAATTAAATAAATGATTATCAATAAAAAAATGAAAACAATCTTCGAGAAAAGCAGAAAAGGAAGAAGCGCAGTTGAGTTTAAATTAGATGTTCCTAAAAAAGACATCATAATTCCAGGGGATTATTTAAGGGATGATTTAGATATGCCTGAATTATCTGAAGTTGATATTATAAGGCATTACACTCAGTTATCGAGAAGAAACTTTGGAGTTGATCTGGGCTTTTACCCTCTTGGTTCCTGTACAATGAAATATAACCCCAAAATAAATGAGGATGTTGCTAAATTAGAAGGATTTACTCAACTGCATCCTTATGCTCCTTTGGAGTTTTCACAGGGCTCTCTGCGTCTGATGTACGAGCTTGAGCAGTATTTATCCGAGATAACAGGCATGGAAAAATTTACTTTGCAGCCTGCTGCCGGCTCTCATGGCGAACTCACTGGGGTAATGATAATAAAGAAATATTTTGAATCCAAAGGCGAGAAAAGGACCAAAATAATCATTCCTGATTCCGCGCATGGCACAAATCCCGCTTCTATCGCAATGTGCGGCTTTGAGACAATGGAGGTAAAGAGCAATGAGGCTGGAGAAGTTGATATTTATGAGCTGAGGAAATTGATGGCAGATGATGTTGCCGGACTTATGATAACAAACCCAAACACCCTTGGGTTGTTTGACAGGAGCATACTGGAGATTGCAGAGACTGTGCATGAGAAAGGCGGATTATTGTATTGCGACGGAGCTAATGCAAACGCTGTTGTAGGCGTTGCAAAGTTTTCTGATATGGGTGTTGATATCCTTCATTTGAACCTGCATAAAACCTTCTCTACACCGCATGGCTGTGGTGGGCCAGGCTCTGGCCCTGTCGGAGTTAGTAAAGAGTTATCAAAGTTTTTGCCTTTGCCGTCAGTTGAGAAAATTGATAACCAGTATAAATTAAATTACGATAATCCGGATTCAATTGGAAAAATCCATGCATATTACGGCAATTTTGGAGTCATGGTCAAGGCTTACACCTATATAAGGGCAATTGGAGCAAAAGGCGTCAGAGATGTTGCTGAGAGTGCTGTTCTGAATGCAAATTACATGAAAGAGAAGCTGAAAAAACATTATAATCTTCCTTATAATAGGGTTTGCATGCATGAGTTTGTTCTTTCTGACAAAGGCATGCCAAATGATGTTGCAACTTCAGATATTGCAAAAAGATTATTAGATTATGGGTTTCATGCTCCAACTATCTATTTTCCTTTAATAGTTCATGGCGCAATCATGATAGAGCCTACAGAGACTGAAAGCAAGGAGACTATGGACAGCTTTATAGAGACAATGATAAAAATAAAAGAAGAGGCTTCTAATGATCCTAAATTATTGAGGCAGGCTCCGCTGACAACAGTTGTTGGAAGGGTTGATGCTGTTCTGGCTGCTAGGAAGCCGGATTTGAAGTGGAAGGGTTAATCAAAAACCTTTATAAAATCCTTTACTTCTCCTCTTCTTATGAAACCTTCATGGCTCAAAGTAAGGATTCCTTCTGGAACTAATTTTAATAAACTAAATAATATAATAAAAACCAATAACCTGAATACAATCTGCTATTCAGCAAAATGCCCTAATAAAGCTGAGTGTTTTGAGAATGGGACAGCCACTTTTATGATTCTTGGGGATAAATGCACAAGGAACTGTTTGTATTGCAATGTTGAGCATGGAATTCCTTCAGAAGTTGATGGAGAAGAACCAGAAAAAGTTGCAGAGGCAATAAAAAAATTAAATCTAAAGTATGCAGTAATAACTTCTGTTACAAGGGACGATCTAGCGGATAATGGGGCAGAAGTTTTTTTTAAAACTGTTATTGAAATTAAAAAACTGAATGGAAAAATCAAAGTTGAATTGTTAATACCTGACTTAAAAGGCAATGAAGAGAATCTAAAAAAAATAATCAATGCAGAGCCGGATGTTCTAGGCCATAATATCGAGGTTGCCGAAAGTTTATTTAAGAAATTAAGGCCCTCAGGGGACTATCAATTATCTCTATCATTATTAAAAAAAATTAAAAAAACAAATAAAAAACAGAAAACAAAATCAGGACTTATGGTCGGTTTTGGAGAAACTAAAGAAGATATAATCAAAACAATGAAAGATTTAAGAAAAGCGGATGTTGATTTTTTTACAATAGGGCAATATTTACAGCCAAGAAAAGATTTGGCAGAAGTAAAAAAGTTTTATACTCCTGAAGAGTTTAATGAATTAAGAGAAATCGGTATAAAATTAGGCTTTGAGCATGTTGAATCAGGGCCTTTGGTTAGAAGCTCTTACAGGGCAGATAAATTAAATAAGATTATCAATAAAAAATAAATCATTAAAAAATAAAATAAAATGAAATATCGTTTAATAGATACAGGTTATAATAACGCTTTCTACAACATGGCAGTAGATGAAGCACTAATGAAGCTAAGCAAGGTTCCTGTTTTGAGGTTTTATAGCTGGAAACCATTAGCAGTTTCTTTAGGATATTTTCAAAATATCAATGATATCAATTTGAGATATTGCAAAAAAAATAAAATTGATATTGTACGGAGAATAACAGGCGGCAAGGCTGTTTTTCACGATAAGGAATTAACTTATAGCTTAGTAATTGATGAAAATAAAGCTCCGAAAAGCGTTGTTGATTCTTATAAATTCATTTCAAAAGGAATTTTAGTCGCCTTAAAAAATTTAGGTGTTGATGCAAAATTCAAAGATAAAAACATAAAAAAAGACAAAACAGCTGTCTGTTTAAATAATCCTTCGTGGTATGAAGTTGTTGTTAATAACAAGAAAATAGCAGCAGCTGCACAGACAAGAAGGGATAAAAAACTATTGCAGCATGGACCAATATTATTAGATATTAATTTTAAAAAACTATGTTCGGTGTTTAACACCAATAATAGAAATTTAATAGAAGAAACTAAAAAGCGAATTAGTTCATTAAATGAATTCAATAAAAAAATAAGCCTTAATAAATTAAAAAAAGAAATAAAAATAGGGTTTGAGGAGAATTTTAATATTAAATTTATAAAAAGCAAATTGACTAGAGAAGAGAAAGAATTGGCAAATAAATTAATAAAAGAAAAATATAAAACTAAGAGATGGAATGCCAAAATTAATTCGAAAACTATATAAATAAACTTAAGTTTTTATTTGATTGAAAGAGGGGGTACTAATGGCTATGATGGATGATATTGATAAGGCTGACAAAGAAGTTTTTCAGATAATCAAAAAAGAAGGGAAGAGGATAAGGCATGGTCTTGAGATGATTCCTTCTGAGAATTTTGCGAGCAAAGCGGTTCTGCAAGCATTAGGAAATTTCTTTAACTGTAAGTATTCCGAAGGTTATCCTAAAAAAAGATATTATGGTGGAAATGAGTTTGTTGATGATGTTGAGCTATTGGCAATAGAAAGGGCAAAGAAAGCATTCAAAGTTGCTCATGCCAATGTCCAGCCTTATTCCGGAAGTCCTGCAAATTTTGCTGTTTATGTAGCTACATGTAAAGTAGGAGATACCATAATGGGCCATAATCTTCCTGATGGCGGCCATTTAACCCACGGGTGGAAGGCCAGTGTAACAGGCCAGTTCTTTAAAAGCGTTCCTTATCATGTAAAGTCAGACGGTTATCTTGATCTAGATGAAATTAAACGTTTAGCAGAAGAACACAAGCCAAAATTAATTTGGGTAGGGGCAACAGCTTATGTGAGGGAGTTTCCTTTTAAGGAATTAGGGGAAATTGCAGATAGTGTAGGAGCGTATTTAGCTGCTGATATTGCCCATATATCAGGCCTTGTGATTGGAGGAGTCCATAAAAGTCCTGTTGCTCATGCACACATTATCACAACAACAACACACAAAACTTTAAGGGGGCCAAGAGGCGGGATAATAATGGTGACTCAGAAAGGTCTTGACAAAGATCCTGAATTGCCAAATAAAATTGATAGGGCTATTTTTCCAGGTTTGCAGGGAGGCCCTCATGATAACCAGACAGCAGCAATAGCTGTTGCGTTAGGAGAGGCATTAAAGCCTGAATTCAAAAAATATGCAACCCAGATTGTCAAAAATTCAAAAGCCCTGGCAAAAAGCTTAATGAACGAGGGAATTAAGCTTGTGACAGACGGCACTGACAACCATATGATGCTGATAGACCTAACTCCTTTTGGAAAAGGAAAAGGGGTTTTTGTGCAAGACGCTTTAGAAATTGCAAATATGACAACAAACAAAAATACAATTCCTGCTGATCCATCCTCGCCATTTTACCCAAGCGGTATAAGGCTGGGGACTCCCGCTATCACAACAAGGGGCATGGAAGAAAAAGAGATGGAAAAAATAGGAAAATGGATCGCCGAAGTTATAAGCGAGGTGAAAGATTTTGATTTACCGGATGATAAAGAAGAAAGAAAAGAACATTTAAAAAAATTCAAGGAATCTGTAAAAGGTAATAAAAATCTAAAAAGAATAAAGGGAGAAGTTGAAGACTTGTGCAGGAATTTTCCATTATATCCGGACTTTGACATATTAAAATAAAATCAATTAAAAAATTAAAAATAAAATGGTTGCTAAAATAATAGACGGAAAAAAGCTTTCTGAAAAATTGCTTGAAGATATAAAAAACAGGGTAAGTAAATCAAAAGAAAAGCCAGGTTTGGCTATTGTTTTAGTTGGCGATAATGCAGCTTCCCAGATCTATATCGGCCTTAAGGAAAAAAGAAGCAGAGAAGTTGGTTTTCATTGCGAAAGATATGATTTAAATGAGGATATCAAGGAAGAGGATTTATTGAAAGTTGTTGATGACCTTAACCAAAAAAAGAAAATTCATGGGATTGTTGTTCAGCTGCCATTGCCAAAACATATCACTGAGAGCATGATAATAGATTCGGTTCTGCCGCATAAGGATGTTGATGGATTTACGCCTGTAAATTTGGGAAATTTAGCCAATGACAACAATATGCTTGTGCCTGCTACTGCCAGAGCCTGCATTGAACTGATAAAGTCAACAGGAGAGAAAATCGAAGGGAAGAATGCAGTCATTGTTGGCAGGAGCAAAATAGTGGGCAAGCCTGTTTCTTTATTATTGTTGCAGGAGAATGCAACTGTAACCTTGTGCCATTCAAGAACTAAGGATTTAAAGGAACATACAAAAAATGCTGATATTTTGATAGCAGCAGCAGGCTCGCCAAAGCTGATAAAAAGGAATATGGTAAAGAGAGGAGCAATAGTGATTGATGTAGGCATCAACAGAACTCCTGCGGGAATAGCAGGCGATGTTGATTTTGATGCTGTAAAGGAAGTTGCCGGCTACATTACCCCGGTTCCTGGCGGAGTGGGGCCTATGACTATTACGATGCTATTGGAGAATACTCTAGATGCTATGCATATTTTAAGGTAGAACACAAAAACTTTATAAACCGAAACTTAACCCTTCTTAATGCTCAAAATGATAAAACTGGGGATTTTAGCGTCAACAAAAGGCACAGACATGCAGGCAATAATAGACGCTATAGAATCAAAAAAACTTGATGCCGAGATTGCAGTTGTTATTTCTGATAAAAAAGATGCTTATGCTTTAAAGAGAGCGGAAAAACACAATGTAAAGGCAATATTTCTTGATTCAAAAGGCAAAAAAAGAGAAGAATATGATAAAGAGATATCAAAAATCCTTGAAGAAGAAGGAGTTGAATTAATCCTGTTGATAGGTTACATGAAATTGATCAGTCCCTGGTTTGTTAACAAATACTTAAACAAAGTTATGAATATCCATCCAAGCTTACTTCCTGCTTTTGCAGGAGGCATGGATTTGAATGTGCATGAAGAGGTCATAAAGCAAGGCCTTAAAACAACCGGCTGTAGCTTAATATTCATCGATGAAGGAGCTGACACAGGACCAATTATTTCACAAAAAGAAGTAGAAGTAGAGGAGAATGACACTCCAGAAACATTAAAAGAAAAAGTTCAGAAAGCAGAACAAGAAGTACTGATGGAGGGAATAAGGTTATTCGCTGAAGGTAAAATAAAAGTCAGTGGAAAAAGGGTTGAAATATCAAAATAATCAATAAAAAGAATTCAATATTAAAAATTCATTAAAAAATAAAAAATGACAAAGGTAAAAACAGCATTGATTTCAGTTTCTGACAAAGAAGGCATAGTGGAGTTTGCTAAGGCTCTCCACAGGCTGAAAATAGAGATTTTGTCAACAGGAGGCACTGCTTCTCTGCTGAAAAGGAATAATGTACCTGTAACGTTAATATCAGATTATACAGGCCAGGAGGAGATTTTAGACGGGAGGGTGAAAACTCTTCATCCTAAAATATTCGGGGGGATTTTGGCATCAAGAAAAAATAAAAAGCACATGGATGAGGCAAGAAAACAAGACATAAAATTAATTGATATGGTTGTTGTTAACCTCTACCCTTTTGAAAAAACAGTTTCAGACGAGAAAGTGAAGATTTCTGATGCAGTTGAAAACATAGACATTGGAGGGCCTTCTTTGATAAGGGCTGCAGCTAAAAATTCTGAGGACATTGTTGCGGTGACAGATAAAAATGATTACAAACAGATAGTTGAAGAATTAAAGAGTGGGAAGGTGAAGGACAAGACAAAGCAGAGGCTGATGATAAAGTCATTTGAACACACAGCTGGCTATGATTCAATAATAAATAATTTCTTCCAGAACAAATTCTATCCTGAAGAATTTCCAAACACATTAAACTTAACTTTTGAAAAAGGCCAGGATTTGAGGTATGGTGAAAATCCTTACCAGAAAAGCGCTTTTTACAAGGACCCTTTCATCAAGGAGGCTTGTGTTGCCAATACAAATCAATTGCATGGGAAAGAGTTGTCCTACAATAATATTCTGGACATTAATGAAGCTTTTGAGCTTGTCAAGGATTTTAAAGAGCCGACTGCAGCTGTAATCAAGCATACAAATCCATGCGGTGTTGCTTCTGCATCCACAATCGAAGAAGCTTATAGAAAAGCCCACGAGACAGATCCTATGTCTGCTTTTGGCAGTGTAGTTGCCCTGAACAGGAACTGCAATTTGGAGATTGCCAAGATCATGAAAGACCTGTTTATAGAAGTTGTTGTCTGCCCTAAATTTGAAAAAAACGCCCTGAATTTACTGAAACAAAAAAAGAACATAAGATTATTGGAAACAGGGAATGTTGATAAAACAGATTTTGGCTATGATGTGAAAAAGGTTGTTGGAGGAGCGTTAGTACAGACAAGAAATTTTCCTGAAATAACAAAAAAAGACCTGAAAGTGGTTACTAACAGAATTCCCTCCGGAGAGGAGATGAATTCAATGTTATTTGCTTTTAAAGTTAACAGACATGTTAAGTCAAATGCCATTGTTTTTGCCAAAGACAATGTAACAGTTGGAATAGGGGCTGGACAGATGTCAAGGGTAGATTCTGTGAAGATAGCTGCAATTAAATCAGAAGGAAAGTCAAAAGGAGCTGTCATGTCTTCAGATGCATTTTTCCCTTTCAGGGATGGAATTGATGAGGCAGCAAAAGCAGGAGTCATCGCTGTCATACAGCCAGGCGGCTCAATAAGAGATAAAGAAGTTATAGATGCTGCCAATGAGCATGGGATGGTCATGGTTTTTACAGGCGTGAGGTTGTTTAAACACTAAATCTTCTTTTTAAATGATAAATAGAAAGTATTAAAAATAGGCAATAAAATCAATAAAAAGTTTAATATTAAAAATTAAATTTAAAAATTAATTAAAATTAAAGGTGATGATTATGGCAAAATTTAAAATTGAGCATGACAGGCCGAACTGCATAGGCTGCGGAGCTTGCGCTGCAGTTGCCCCAAGTTACTGGGAAATGGTTGATGATGGAAAAAGCAGTATCAAAGACTGCAAGAAAGTAGGTGACAAGGAAGAGAAAGACATTGACGAAAAGGATCTGGCAGCAAACAAAGAAGCAGCAGAGTCCTGTCCTGTTAATGTTATACATATAAAGAATATAGATACTGGTGAGAAGGTTATTTGATTTCTTTTTCTTTTGATTTTGTTTTGTATTTTTTTAATTTTTAATTGATGAGGTGGTTTTTTGATATGCCTTTTTGCTGCAATAATTTTTCCAATCTATCAACTTCTGAAACTATTATTCCAGCATACTCTTTTATTTTTTCAGGGTCTTTTGTTTTAGCTAGTCGTCTAGCAAAACCCCCGATAGATGTAGTTGGATTTCTAATAAGATGTGCGGTTTGGGTAACAATATTTGTTTCAATTAATCTGGCTGTTTCAATAAAATGGCCTATTTCACTAGTATAATCCATTAATAAAACAAGATCGTCATGAGTAAGTTTTTTACCATCTAAATAATCATCCATATATTCTACTGTGACAGCCCCTACAACTCCATCATAACCATGCATTGTTATAACACCAACTACCCCATTTGTTGCCATCCCCTTATCTTGGAATAATTTCTTAAAAAATTCTTTATCTATGAAGTGTAGATCGTGATTATCACTCTTTAGTACATTTTTTTCATAATCAGATAAAGGTATTATCATGTTATTTATTGTTTTTGATAGTCGATTTTCTGTTGCTGTTGATGGGTCAAATTCATTAAGTTCGTCATCCAAACTTTTTTCTTCAGATCCGTTCCATTGTGCTAAATCAGAATAGTCATAGGGCCCTTTTCCTAAATACCCTTGTAAATAGTCTCTATTAGGGTTTTTTATCCAAAGAGTAGACCTATGAAATCTACCTAAATAACCCTTACCAGAAGTTATTTGTGTTAAGCCCATATAAACAGCTTTTTTGATTTGATTCTCAATCGCATGAGATATATCATCATTTTCAATGTCAAGCCTACCATTTTTTAGCTTATTATACATGCTATGCATAACTTTCTGGAATTCCTTTTTCGCATTAACTAAATCCATTGCAGGTGGATGATAGTTGTTAGGTGCCATTTTTCATCAATCCTTACATTTAAAATTTATATTCTTTTTGTTTTTAGTGTGTTAAAACCAATGGATAAGCACTTACAAAATCATATGCGCCGTTATAATCTCTGAACAAAAACCCTTTTGTACCTTCTTTATTGCGATACATCCTACAATCACCTAACCCTCCAATACCTACATAACCCTGGAATACAAGAACATCCTCTATTGTTTTCGGGTCAACTAATTGCAGCTTATGTTTATGGTGCGTCATTTTTAATCACTTTCCATATTTACCATTCTAAAGTAGCGAAGATGGTGAATTGTATTTATAAATTCTTTCATGATTTTCTGGGACATATATAACAGATAATTTACATATGCCCTTACCCTGCTAACTTTCGTTTTTTTTAAGTTTAATAAAATGTATATTAATGTATACAAAGCCCTATTAATGGATAGAAACATTTATAAAGTTTGAGGTATTATTTTGGTATAAATATACCATAAAAACAATGAAAATGGTGAATAATCATGCCAGAACTAGATGAACAGGAGATAAAGATAGTAAGGGAGCTTATAAGAAACCCAAGAGCCTCTGACAACCAGATTTCGAAGAGAACAAGGGTGCCTGTGATGAGTGTAAACAGAAAAAGGAAAGCGCTTGAACAAAAGGGGATGCTGAACTATTATGTGGACATCAAGCACGGGGAGGACGGTACAGGGGATTTTCATGCTGAGCAGCTGTACTGTATCAAGTTCAAGATAGGGCTTACAAGGCAGGAGTTCCTAAAAAAAACAAGGGAGATTAAGACACTCCAGAAATTCAATTCAGAGCACATAGTCAACTCGTATCTTGGGGAGAAAGACGGGCACCTTGCTCTGATGATGGTGGCAAATGCGCATACAGGCCAGGATCTTGCGGAATCATTCAACGGCCATATAGTGCCAATGTTTAAGAACAATTTTGGCGATGACTGCATAGTGTCAACGGACACCATAAGGATTCTAGAGCCAATAAGAGAGCATCACAACTACATACATGAAGTGAATATGGAAAAAGGTAAGATAAAGGATGACTGGCCTGATGATTTTATCTTTGTGGACAGGAAAAGCTTCTATAAACTGCATAAAGAGTCAAATATCAACAATAATAGAAAAAATAATCAATAAAAATTGACCAATATAAAATTTATGAAAAATCAAATAAAATTGTTGATAATAAAAATTGAAAAAAATAAATAAACAATGCCCTGTATGCAAGTCAAAAAATATTAAATTAGTTGATAATATAAGTATTAAATGCGTTCTCTGCCTTGACTGCGGGTTTGACGAGCGGGAAAAATATGAGGTTTTTCCGGAAGAAAAAGTAAGCCAGAGGGAAAAAGGAAGATACAATGTTTATAAGAGTGGAGGAGGCAGCAGGACAAAGAGATAACAAAGAAGTATAAAATGAAATCACTTATTGTGTTTTATTCAAGGACCGGAACAACAAAAAAGGTCGCAGAGAATATTTCAAAAATTCTTAAGTCTGATATTGAAGGGTTTGTTGATAAGCTGAAGTAAAACCAAAAATTTATTAAAACACGCTTAATTTGTTTTTCTTGGGGGTTTTATGGAACTTGCAGAAGAAGAAAAAGAAGTTATAAGGTCGTTTGTAACAAACTTAGATAAACCTATCTTTGGATTAGTCAATCTGCCAGAGGTTGTCAAGGGGGCTTTATTTTCAAGGTATAGCAGGTCAGACAAAAGCCTCAGGAGGCTTCTTCTTGATGAGTTTATAAAAAAAACTGAAACAGGCTTTAATGACCTAGTGAGTGTGCAAAAAACAGACGTAAAAAACCAGATTGTTGCAGTAAAAAAGGCAGAGGAATTCTATGACAGGGTTCTTCTTGGCTTTGGCGATGATTCTGTTGCAGAATTAGGGGGAGGGCATATTGCGGTTGAGCAGGTAAGCCAGATAGCTGCTAAATTTATAGAAAGTTCAAGGATAGGGATTTCGCCATTGGAAAAATCAACAAGGTATATCTGGTTTGATAAAAAAACAAATGGAACTTACAGGTATTACAAGCCAAAGAAAATAATGAATTCAAAATTTGCAGAGCAATATACAGAAACATGCAACTTATTGTTTGACACTTACTCTAAATTGATACCAGAGATGACTGCTTTTTTTAAAGAAAGGTTTCCAAAAGAGGAGGATATTTCAGAAAGAGGTTATGAGGCTGTGATAAGGGCCAAGGCATGCGATGTTCTGAGAGTTTTTTTACCAGCTGCAACTTTCACAAATCTCGGGTTATTTGGGAATGGAAGAGCATTTGAATATTTGCTGACAAAAATGTATTCTCATCAGCTGGGTGAAATAAAAGATATAGCAGCAGGAATGCATGAAGAGCTGGGAAAAATGATACCTTCTTTTGTAAGAAGGGCAAATGACGAGAAATACGGCAAAGCAAACCAGGAATTTTTAAGAGAAACAGCCAAGGCTGTTGGGGAAATTACAAAAAAACTCGAGAAAGAGACTGAGAAAGCAGAAGAGGTTACATTGCTGGAGTATGATGAGGATGCTGAGCTAAAGGTTTTATCCACTATATTATATCCTTATTCAAGAATGCCTTTGAGCCAGATCAAGGAAATAATTAATAATCTAAGTGAAGAAGAAAAAATAAATCTGATTAAAGAACATTTACAAAGAAGAAAAAACAGAAGGCACAAGCCTGGAAGAGCATTCGAGAATATATATTATAAGTTTGACATCCTGGCAAATTACGGGATTTACAGGGATCTGCACAGGCACAGGCAATTGACCCAGGAACCGCAGGATTTAACTGTTAAGCATGGCTATGATGTTCCAAAAGAATTGACAGAAGCAGGGTTTAAGGAAGAATATGATAAATGCATGGAGAAAACAAGGCAGTGTTATGAGGAGATTTATAAGGAATTTCCAAAAGAAGCGCAGTATATTGTGCCATTCGGCTATAGAATAAGATGGTATGTAAACATGAATCTAAGGGAGCTTTTCCATTTTACAGAGCTTAGAAGTGTGCAGCACGGCCATCCTGATTACAGGAGAGTAGCCCAGACAATCTACAAGAAAGTGAGAGAAGTGCATCCTTTATTGACTGAGTACCTTAAGTTTGTTGATATGAAAGATTATGACCTTGAGAGGTTTGAAGCAGAGAAGAAAACTGACAGGAAGATTGAGGCGATTGAGAAGAAGTATGGTTGATTCGATTCACTTCTTCACCAAAGAAAAAATATAAGTCTTGTATATCTTTTCAGGTCTGAACTTTTTCTTGAAATATAATAAGACCTTATCTGAGCCGCCAAAGTCAACGTAATCATAGTTTTTCTTCTTTAGATCCTTTAAGTCAATTATATTGCTGACTTCGCCAAGGCCCTGGTAAGAGTAATCGAGGATGCCGATGGAGGAGTAGTAGTTGTTGGAGTTCGGGATTTTCCAGCCTGCAGTTATTGAGCATGGCTTTCCGTCGACAATGAGGGTTCTGGCCATATCAGTGCCTTTCAGCTTATTCTCAATAAGATTATTGTAATAATGCTTCTCAACATGGTCATGGGCATTTCTTCTTTTAAGCCACACATCCAGTATTTTTTTGAGCTCTTCTTTAGGCAGTTTTTTTGAATCGATAACTTTGACCTTGTGCTGCTTATAGAAGCGGTTCTTTATGTTCCTCAGTTTTTTCCATTCCTTGCCTTTTAGTTTTGCGTCAAACTTAGACATATTATACAGCGGCCAGTGAAGAATAAATGGGCTTGCAGACGCCCTGTATGTGTTTGAAGTTTTTAATTTTTTTAATATCTCTCTTCTGAAGTCTTCATGCACCTCTACAAAAAGTTTTTTCCCCTTCTTATTTTTGATTATATAATCCAGGAATTGAACCAGAATATCAAAGCGCTCTTTTTCAGGAGCCAGTATGCCTGAAGGAAACAGATACCAAAGATTATTTTTTTCGTCGTAGGTTGTCAAGATGCCTTTTTTGTTTTCAAGCTTAAAGAAGACGTTCTTTTCGCCGTCTGTTTCGTAATAATGGTAGTGGTGGTAGTTGTGCTCTGCGCAATAGCCGTACTTTCTGATAGATTTTTTAATCTCTTCTTTGTATTTTACTGTATTTTTTATTTCTATCAATTTATACACCATTCAACTTTTTGGTTAAATTCTCGAGATAACAAATCCTATCCAAATCACAATCATAGTCGCTTATCATATCAGGATATTTTTTAAAAAGCCTTACTGTTTCTTCTTCCTCAAGATATTTTTGAAGGTATTTTATATATTTTTTCTTTTTTTCTTTTGAGACTTTTTTTATCACAGGGCATTCATTGACCTTGTCAACCATAAGGTAAATCCTGTTTTTGTTTTTGCCATCCCCCTTCATCACTATAAAAGGCCATATCTTGCAGTCATAAGGCGCTATTTTGTAAATAGAGCAAAAGCAGCCGTCTTCAGCCAAAAAAGGACAAACAAAAAACTTCCCATCTTTTTTTGTTAATTTCAGCTGGTAGGTATTTTTGCCTTTTTTTAGGAATAGCTTTCTGCTAAAGCCTTTTTTTATGACTAAGTTCAGTTCGTCTTCAGTAAAAACAGGAGAGAATCTTGAAAGGTGAGCAGCGAATCTGCAGCACCTGTCACTGCAGTTCTTACAATCTTCTGACTTATTTATTTGCAGCATGCTAACTCAGATCATACCTTTTTAAGGCTGTTTGGAAGATTTTGTTTATCAGTTCCTGATAATTTATGTCGGTCCATTCAGCCGCTTCCGGTGTGGAGCAGATTTTGCTCATGCCGGGATTGGCGGTAACTTCTATGACATAAGGCTTGTTCTCTTTCGTTAACCTGAAATCAATTCTTCCGTAATCATTAATACCAAAAATCCTGTAAATTTTTTTTGATATTTTTTTTAATTCCTCTTCAGCGGGTTTTGGGAGGTTGGCCTTTATGTAATCTCCATAATTCTTTGACCTCAAGTCCCATTTTGACTCGTAACAAAAGATTTTTTCTTCCGGTACATCAGGAAGTTTTTCATAGCCTACCTCTGCTGTCGGAAGGAAAAACAGATCATCCCCATTTCCAATAATCCCTACTTCAATGTCTTTTCCCCTGATAAATTCCTCAACAAGAGCCTCTTCATTGAATTCATCGTTAACGTACTTAATCATTTTCCTCAAACTTTTTTCATCATAGACTACAGAGTCCTTAGTTATGCCTATACTGTTTTCCTGCTGCCTTGGCTTCACTATCAAGGGAAACTTTAAGTCAGAATTTATTTTTTCATCAGGAGAAAAGAAAACCTGACATCCTGGCGAAGGAATTTTATGTGCTGTTAAAATTTCCTTTGACCTTATTTTATTGTTGCATAAAGATAGTGTTGAAAAGGTAGAACCTGTAAACGGGATGCCGAATGCTTCAAGCATGCCGGCAATATGGGGCTCGAATAAGTTTGTTCCCCTGAATCTCTCACAGACGTTAAAAACAATTTCAATCTTTTTCTTTTTTATATCCTCAATAAAATTTTCCCCGCCTTCAATCAAAAAAACACTATGGCCTTTTTTTTCTAAAGAATTTTTTATCTCACCAGTCTGTTCCATCAAGTCTTCTTCTACTTCTTTAGTATCAGAACTTTTTAGTATATTATACAAAACCCCAATCTTCATGTTAAGAATTTCAGAAGAGTAACTACTTTATAAATTTTACTTCAATTTCCTGCGGCGCGTAAATAGAATCTGTATGGCTTCTTGGAAAATCCAATCCGCGGGCAACAATTTTTGTTGTGTTTTTCTTTGCCTCAAAAAATTCAACAAGAAGCTTTATTGCTTTTTTAACATTAAAATTAATGCACGAGAAAACATCGATAAAGACATAGTCCTTCTCAGGGAAAGTATGCACGCTTATATGGCTTTCAGCGATCATAACAAATCCAGAAATGCCCGGCATTGTAGCGCCTTTGTCCATCCATTGGACGACATAAGGCAGAGTCATCTTTGTCATTCCGAGCTGTTCAGGCAGCTTATTCAGCAAAGTGTAAATGAGGCGCTGGTCAACCAGTTTTTTCATATTACAGCCAGACGCATCAATTGTTATGTGCTTTCCAAATTCAGCCATTTTGCTTTTGTAAAAATCACCTTTTTTAATTATTAATTTATTTCAAAAGTAGTATTTAAAGGTTTCTATTTATTTGTTTTGTCGTCGAGGATTTTTTGATATTTTTTTCTAAAAAAACTTTTTTAAAATTTAAAAAATAAAAAATATAATTTTACCGACGAGAAAAAAATAAATTTTTTTGTTTGTTTTTTTGAAAATTTTTAATTTCTATTAAATTTTTTTAAAATTATTTTTAATTAATTTTTAAATCAATGGTTATACTGCGCATTCATAATTTTTTGCAATCTTTTTTATTTTGTTTTTTTATTAAATTTTTTTAGTTATGAAAAATAAATAGGAAAATTCCTTTATCTCAAACAGAATAGGAATTTTCAGCCGCTTCTGCTCCATTAATCCATGACATGAGGGAATGAAGTTAGCTGATTTTCACTATCACGTTAAATATAAAGTGAAAATCCTATTTATTTTTTGTTGTGAACATTTAACTTAACCAACACTTTAACAAAAATATTTGCAACTAATTGTTTACTGTTTGTGCACCTATTGGTTAATTTTTATTGATTATTTTGATTTCTTTTTTATTGAACTGATTATTATTGATAACTGCTATTATTTAAGAACCAGACTTATTATCAACTTTAAACTTTAGGCTTTTCTTCTTTGTCAACTATTTCAGAAAGATCATTCTCACAATGATGGCAGTATCTCTCTCCTTCTTCAAGTGTTTTCCCGCACAGAGGGCATCTGACTATTTTTTCCATTTTTATTAAGATTGGATTGATGTTTTATTAAACTTTTGTTTAAAACAAAACTTTTTGGAAGCTGAACATTAATTGCTGGCTGACAAAAAATAAAATAATTGTCACTGCAAACATTATGTAGTAAACTGTTTTGTTCCATGCCATGACCTTTTTCCCGTCAAACATGCCGAAGGGAAGCATGTTGAACATAGCCAATAATGAATTAACAAAAAAACCGATGATTGCTAAAATCTGAATCATTCCCCCTATGTTGCCCATCAATAAAGCAAAAAATAATAAAGCTAATACTATGTTTACAGCAGGGCCTGCCAAAGATATTTTCCCGTTTCTTCTTCTGCCGACTGGTCCGGATATCATAACTGCGCCGGGGGCTGCAAAAACAAAACCAAAGATAAAAGCAATAAAAACTGCCAGGATCAACATGGGCATGTTTGCCCTGAATTCTGCAAAGCACCCATACTTTTGAGCGACTAATTTATGCCCCAGCTCGTGAAACAAAAAACCAATCCCTACAGTAACAGAAGAGATTATAAATGCTGAATAAAAGTGAATGGGAAAGGACCTGTTTATGATTATGCCGAAAGCTATGGAAATCGCAACCCACGCTTTGATGAGGTCTTTTATCTCTATTTCAGAAGTGGCAATATTCCCGATTCTTATCTGATTTCGATAATGCATTTTAGAATTAAACATCTACAAAGATTCTGTGCTTTTCAGCGCCTTCCATCTCCCGCAGTACCCTCTTTATTACTACTTTTTCAGGATCAGGCATAAGCTTTACCCTTTTCTTTATATCGTCAAAATTTTCAAATGGCTTTTCATCTCTGGCTTCAATTATCTCCCACATATGCTTCTTGCCAAGACCTGGCAGCAGCTCAAGCTGGTGCATCCTGGTGCTTAAAGGCTGAGCGTTATTAAAAAAATCCACAAACCTTTTCTCGTTCTTCTTTACAATATCTTTTATAATATGCTCTAATTCTGCTTTGGCAGTTGCTGTTAACTTGCTTGTTTCCAGTTTTCCGACTATGTGGTGTATTTTCTCTCTTTTGCCATCTCCAATGTAGACTTCTTCATAGGGCTGCAGGTGAATCTCTTTTTTCGGAACAAGCTCCAGCAATACGAACCTTTCTTTTCCGAGAGCCTGGGCTATTGCGGTCTTGACATACATAGGCCTTTCGTCAAACGGATAGCCGTTTGGCAAAAAGTCCAGTACGATTGCGGTCTCTTCCTTTGCTTTTTCTATTTGTTGCATTTCCATTTTGTTAGTACTAGTTAGGATAAGCCACCGGAGCTACGGCGGAAAACTTAATTGCCTTAACGGCTTAATAGTTTTCCGTCCCTTGCTTCTCTTACGAAGCATTTGGCCTCCGCTCCCAATTAATGGTGGCTTATCCTAACCAACAGTATCCTTAGAGGGCTTTGACAGCATTGAATTCATGGAACATCATCCTTAATTCATCATCTAGGCTGCCAAACTGCGTCATGTCCATTGCCCTTTCCTGTTTTATTTTGATCAAATCGCCTTTTTCCTTTTCCAAAGACATTATTTTTTTATTTATTATCTTTCTAGCCCACTCTTTCTGTTTCAATTGTTTGAAAATAAGGGATTCTTTTTTGTATTCGCTCTCAAAGCCTGACAACAATGCCAGCACAACAGGCGCCCACTGGCTGAAAATGGTTTTTTTCAGCAGTAAAGGCTTAATCTTGTCTGGGGGGGGCAGCTTAGCTTCCAGATGGACCAGTAATTCTGACTCTTTTTTTAAAATTTTATTTATATCTTTCACCCACACACCTTCTTCGCCAATAAACCTCTCCTCTTTTGACTGATAGCCTTTGAGCAGTTTTTTATCAAAAATTATTATCTTTTCAATCAATTTGTATGTGGTGTATTCAAGCTTGTCAACATATTTTTTGCCCAGTGAAAACCTTGCCTTTTCTATCAATCTTTCAGGGTTTTTGCTTTTATAAACCTTCAAGTTCCTTTTTATCAGGCCAAGCTCTGCTAAAAAACTTTCCTCAAGGTAAAAGTTTATGTCCTTTAGCTTGTGAGTCAATGTTCTTAAGACTTTTATGTTGCCTTTGAGGGCATTTAAAATTTTCTTTTGATCCTTTACCTTGTCCAGATCGATTGAAAATGTTTTTACTGTCAAATCATGCAGCTTTTCTATCAAATCCTCCTTTTTTTTCTCTACTGAGGGCTCTTTGTTGAAGAGCAGGCTTTGGTAACCATCACTTGTTTTGTAGTCACCTGGCTTGAACCTTTTAGCGCAGCTGTTCACTTCTTTAGCAAGCTTTGTATAGGTATCTTTATGTAATTTATCTATTTCCACCCTCATTTTTTAAGATAATAAACTTTTAAGTTTATAAACATGTCGGAAATCATCTATTTCGGAGTATACTCAGAACTATTATATTTCTGATGTTTGTAATTTTCAGATAAAGCACTTAAAAGAACTATTTAACAAACTTGATTATAGCGTCAGCGATTTTCTTGATGTTATCATTATTTACAGTCAGCGTATAGCCCTGCAAAACTACTTTAAGGTCCCTTAGTGTTGTTGGCAGAATGTCGATTATCTTTCTGATATGCTGCTCTTTAAGCCTTGGAATGTTAAGCTTGGATAATTTCTCATAAAGCTCATCTGCTTTTTTGGAAGAGCTTATCTGCTGCAAATATTCCTCTGTTTTTGTTGCCCTGAAGTTTAATTCTTTGTCTCTCTTTTTTATCTTCTCGAGCTCTTTTTTAAGCTCATTCATGCTTATAGGGGTTTCATTTATGATATTTTTTTCTGTCATTTTATGCCTTCCTGAGGTGTATGGGATGCACCACCAATAATTTTTCTTTTCCGCCATCTTTTACAGATACTCCATAGCAGTTTCCTGACTGTTTCTTTATTATCCCAGTCTTGCCCATGAATCTTAATGAATATAATCCTTTCTGGACTGCAGGCTCAATATCCAGATAAACCTGGTCTCCAAGCTTGAACTTCTGCAGGTACTTTGTAATGCTGACTTTTCCGCTCTGCCTTACCTTTTTCCTGCATTTATGCCTGCTTTTCCTTCTTGAACCGCCTATTCTGCTAGCCATTTTACTTAAATGGATAAGAGGTTCATTTAAAAATGTTTCGTTAAAGGTTTAGATTTGTCGAACACTTAATGATAGCTGTGTGTAAAAACTAATTCTCCTATCTAGCGAAATAAGGTTCAATATCAAAC